>NZ_JCAXEA010000008.1:0-197189 GCF_059759125.1 Arthrobacter sp. GQ119
CCTTGTTGGCGGAAAAACCTCCGCACAATCCTTAAGTATAGTAAAAACTGTCAGAAAACAGGATTACTCCCAGCCGTTTATTTCGGGAGGATGGATCTGAACCGGCAAGCATCGGCAAGCCATTCCAGGCCACTGACCGCAATCGAAGGGGATTTCCGTGAATCCGACAGCAAATGCAACGCGTACAAAACCTGAAGCAGAAACTCTTATTTGGACGTCTGAGGACCAGCGCGCAGTGGAGACAGCCCGGGTCTTGGCAGCCGACGCCGTGGAGAAGGTCGGCAACGGTCACCCCGGCACGGCGATGAGCCTGGCCCCTGCCGCGTACCTTCTCTTCCAGAAGCTGATGCGCCACGACCCGCGCGACGCCGACTGGATCGGACGTGACCGGTTCATCCTGTCACCGGGCCACTCTTCGCTGACGCTGTACATCCAGCTGTTCCTCTCCGGCTACGGCCTGGAACTGGACGACCTGCAGGCTCTGCGCACGTGGGGTTCACTGACCCCGGGCCACCCCGAATACAAGCACACCGCGGGCGTGGAAATCACCACCGGCCCGCTGGGCCAGGGCCTTGCCTCCTCGGTGGGCTTCGCCTACTCGCAGCGCCGGATGCGCGGCCTGTTCGACGCCGACGCTGCCCCCGGCACCAGCCCGTTCGACCACACAATCTGGGTCATTGCTTCCGACGGCGACATCCAGGAGGGCGTGACGTCCGAGGCTTCCTCCCTGGCCGGGCACCAGGAGCTGGGCAACCTCGTGGTGATTTACGACGAGAACCACATCTCCATCGAGGACGACACGGACATCGCGTTTACTGAGGATGTCCTGAAGCGTTACGAGTCCTACGGCTGGCACACCCAGCGTGTGGACTGGACCGAGACGGGCGCATACGTCGAAGACGTCCAGGAGCTTTATTCTGCGCTGTTGGCAGCGAAGGCCGAAACGTCCAAGCCGTCCATCATTTCGCTGCGCACCATCATCGGCTACCCCGCACCGAAGAAGCAGAACACCGGCAAGATCCACGGTTCAGCCCTGGGCGGCGACGAAGTCGCAGCCGTGAAGGAAGTGCTGGGTTTCGATCCGGCCAAGTCCTTCGAGGTAGACCAGGACGTCCTGGCGCACGCCCGCCAAGTCGTGGATCGCGGCGCGTCCGCACGCAAGGAATGGGAAGAATCCTTCAGCGCCTGGCAGGCAGCCAACCCCGAGGCTGCGGCCCTGCTGGAGCGCGTCGAAGCCCGCGAGCTGCCCGCCGGGCTCGACGCCGCCCTGCCGGTCTTCGAAGCCGGCAAGGACGTCTCCACCCGCGCCGCTTCCGGCAAGGTCCTGAACGCGATCGGCCCGATCATGCCCGAACTCTGGGGCGGCTCTGCTGACCTTGCCGAGTCCAACAACACCACGATCGAAGGATCGCCGTCGTTCATCCCGGCCTCCCGCTCCACTGAAGCGTGGAAGGGTAACCCGTATGGCCGGGTCCTGCACTTCGGCATCCGCGAGCACGCCGCCGCCTCGATCGTCAACGGTATCTCGCTGCACGGCCGGACCCGCGCGTTCTCCGGCACGTTCCTGATCTTCAGTGACTACCAGAAGCCGGCCATCCGCCTCGGCGCCCTCATGGGCGTCCCGTCCATCTACGTGTGGTCGCACGACTCCATTGGCCTGGGCGAGGACGGTCCCACGCACCAGCCGGTGGAACAGCTCTCCACCCTGCGGGCGATCCCGGGCCTGGACATCGTCCGCCCTGCCGATGCCAACGAGGTTGGCATCGCGTGGAAGACCATCCTGGAGAATCACGAGAACCCGGCCGGCATCGTCCTGACCCGCCAGAACGTTCCGACCTTCGCCCGCGGCGAGGGTACGGCCGAGGGTGACACCTTCGCGTCTCCGGCCGGTGTGGCCAAGGGCGGCTACGTGCTGGCCGAGTCGGCCAGGAACGGTGCCACCGTCCAAGCCCAAGTGCTGTTGATCGCTACCGGCTCCGAGGTCCAGCTCGCCGTCCAGGCCCGCGAGACACTCCAGGCCGAGGGCATCGCCGCCCGCGTGGTGTCCATGCCGTGCGTTGAGTGGTTCAACAAGCAGGACCCCGCCTACCGGGAGGCTGTCCTGCCGGCATCAGTGAAGGCCCGCGTCTCCGTCGAAGCAGGCCTTGCCCTGGGCTGGAAGGAATTCGTCGGCGACGCTGGCCGCTCTGTCAGCCTTGAGCACTTCGGCGCATCGGCAGACTACAAGCGCCTGTTCCAGGAGTTTGGCATCACCGCGGAAGCAGTTACCGCGGCGGCCAAGGACTCCCTCGCCGCCGCAGGCAACTAACCCTCAACTGCACTGTGGCCGGCGCCGCGGGACGGCCCACGGGCGTCCCGCGGCGCCGCAGCACCTGTCATCAAATTTTCTAAGGAAGAAGCACAAGCCATGACCACTGCAACACCCACCGCACAGCTTTCCGACGCCGGTGTGTCCATCTGGCTGGACGACCTCTCCCGCGAACGGCTCTCCAGCGGCAGCCTGCAGAAGCTTATCGACCAAAAGAACGTCGTTGGCGTGACCACCAATCCGTCGATCTTCCAGGCCGCGATCACCTCCGGCACGGACTATGACGCAAAGGTCGCCGAACTCGCCGCACAGGGCGCCAGCCTGGAGGAGACGATCTTCGAGATCACCACCACCGACGTAGCCGACGCCTGCGACCTGTTCGCACCCATCGCCGCCGCGACCAACGGTGTTGACGGCCGCGTTTCCATCGAGGTCGACCCGCGCCTGGCCTGGGACACTGCCGGCACGATCGCCGAGGCAAAGCACCTGTTCAAGAAGGTCGACAAGGACAACGTCCTGATCAAGATCCCCGCGACGCTTGAAGGCCTCGAGGCAATCACCGCCGTCCTGGCCGAGGGCATCAGCGTCAACGTGACCTTGATCTTCTCCCTGGAGCGCTACCGTGCGGTCATCAACGCCTTCCAGACCGGCCTCAAGCAGGCCGCGGAAAACGGCCATGACCTGTCCAAAATCCACTCGGTGGCCTCGTTCTTCGTCTCCCGCGTGGACAGCGAGATCGACAAGCGCCTGGACGCGATCGGCACGGCCGAAGCCGTGGCGCTCAAGGGCAAGGCCGGAGTCGCCAACGCCCGCCTGGCCTATCAGGTCTACGAGGAGCTCTTTTCCACCAAACGCTGGGCGGTCCTCGCCGAAGCCGGCGCCCGGCCGCAGCGCCCCCTGTGGGCTTCCACGGGTGTGAAGGACCCGGCCTACCCGGACACTCTGTATGTCACCGAGCTCGTCGCCGCCGATGTGGTGAACACGATGCCGGAAAAGACCCTGGACGCCACCTTCGACCACGGCGTAGTCACCGGCGACACCATCACCGGCACCTACGCCGAGTCCAAGGCCACCCTCAACGCGCTGGAAAACCTCGGGGTCTCCTACGACGAGGTCGTCGCCCTGCTGGAATCTGAAGGCCTGGACAAGTTTGTCGCCAGCTGGAAGGAACTGCTGGCCGACGTCGAAGGCGCCCTCTCCGCCGCACGCAAGGCATCCTGACCCCACCTCCTCACCCCGCCGGGCCAGCCGCGGCCCGTCCCGGCCGCGTGGAGACCCTCCTTTGGGGTCTCCACGCCCCGTTACCGGGACCAAACGTTGCCTGCACCAACTGGCCGCGGGCGCCGTGAGGCCGCCGGCCCTGGCCGAGAGACCCGAGCCGTGAGTCCCGAGCCGCCGGCTCGGACCGCTACCGAAAGGCAGACACCATGTCCGCACCTCTGAACTGTTGTATCAACCCCAGCATCCTCTCGGCAGACTTCGTCAACCTCGAAGCCGAATTGGCCCGGATCAGCAACGCCGATGCCGTGCATGTGGATGTCATGGACAACCACTTCGTGCCGAACCTGACCATCGGCTTGCCGGTCGTGGAACGGCTGCAAAAGGTAAGCCCCGTGCCGCTGGATGCGCACCTGATGATCGCCAACGCCGACCGCTGGGCGCCGCAGTTCGCCGACGCCGGCCTGGCCTCGGTCACCTTCCACGTCGAGGCGTCCGACGCCCCCATAAAACTCGCCCGCGAACTGCGCGCCCGCGGATCCAAGGCAGGCATGGCGCTGCGCCCGGCCACGCCGGTGGAACCCTACCTGGACATGCTCTCCGAACTGGACATGCTGTTGATCATGACGGTCGAGCCGGGCTTCGGCGGCCAGGCGTTCCTGGACGTCATGCTGCCCAAGATCCGCCGCGCTCGTGCGGCTGTCGAGGGTTCCGGCGTGAACGTAGCCATCCAGGTCGACGGCGGCATCACCGAAGAAACCATCACTCGCGCCGCGGAGGCTGGCGCGAACGTCTTCGTTGCCGGATCGGCCGTCTACGGCAAACCCTCCCCGGCCGATGCCATCGAATCCCTGCGGACCAACGGCCAACTCGCGTTCGCCTCAGCAACACCCCGCCCCACCAGCACCGCGTCCCACCAAGCCTGAAGGACCACCCATGCGCGTTCACATCGCAACTGACCACGCCGGCATGGAGCTCAGCTCCCACCTCATCACTGCACTCTCGGCCAGCGGCTACGAAATGGTAGATCACGGCCCGGCCGCCTATGACGCAGAAGACGACTACCCCGCCTTTTGCATTAACGCCGCGACCGCCGTCGTTACCGACCAGGCCGCCGGCGTGGATGCCCTCGGAATAGTGCTCGGCGGATCAGGCAACGGCGAACAAATCGCCGCGAACAAAGTCAAAGGCATCCGTGCAGCCCTCGCCTGGAACCTCGACACCGCAAAACTGGCCCGCCAACACAACAACGCCAACGTCATCGCCGTCGGAGGACGTCAGCACACCGTCGAGGAAGCCACCGAACTCATCAAAGCGTTCCTCACCGAGCCATTCACCAACGCCCAACGCCACGAACGCCGCATCGGCAAAATCACCACCTACGAAACCACAGGCGAGATTATCGAGTAATCCCGCAGCCATTGCACTGCCGTTTTCCGGAGCGAATGCGGGCCTCCGGGTCGAGACCCGCCCACTTGCGTGCGTGCCCGCGTGACCGCCGGCACGCACACAATCCCTGAACGCGGGCTGCCCCCGGAAGTGCGAGCGGGTGACCGAAGCCCAACCCCAAACAAAGGAAGTCAGCATGCCCGTTGCAACCCCAGACGTCTACGCCGACATGATCGACCGCGCAAAACAGGGCGGCTTCGCGTTCCCGGCGGTCAACGTCACCTCCTCCCAGACCCTGAACGCTGCTCTGCGCGGCTTCGCCGAGGCCGAGTCCGACGGCATCGTGCAGGTCTCCACCGGCGGCGCGGCCTACTGGTCCGGCGCCTCGACCAAGGACATGGTTGCCGGTTCCCTGGGCTTCGCGGCGTTTGCCCGCGAGGTCGCCAAGAATTACAACGTCAATATCGCCCTGCACACGGACCACTGCCCCAAGGACAAGCTGGACGGCTTCGTGCTGCCGCTGCTGGCCGCGTCCGAGGAAGCCGTCAAGGCCGGCAAGGACCCGATCTTCAACTCCCACATGTGGGATGGCTCCGCTGAGACCCTGGACGAGAACCTGCGTATCGGCCGCGACCTGCTGGCACGGGCGGCTGCCGCCAAGATCATCCTCGAGGTTGAAATCGGCACGGTCGGTGGCGAGGAAGACGGTGTCGAGCACGAGATCAACGAGAAGCTGTACACCACGGTCGAGGACGCCCTGGCCACGATCGAGGCCCTCGGCGCCGGCGAGAACGGCCGTTACATCACCGCGCTGACGTTCGGCAACGTGCACGGTGTGTACAAGCCGGGCGGCGTGAAGCTGCGTCCGGAGATCCTGAAGGACATCCAGGCCCAGGTCGGCGCCAAGATCGGCAAGGACAACCCGTTTGACCTGGTGTTCCACGGCGGCTCCGGTTCCTCGGACCAGGAGATCGCGGACGCTGTGTCCTACGGCGTGATCAAGATGAACATCGACACCGACACCCAGTACGCCTTCACCCGCCCGGTTGTGGATCACATGTTCCGCAACTACGACGGTGTGCTCAAGGTTGACGGCGAAGTCGGCAACAAGAAGACGTACGACCCCCGCGTCTGGGGCGCCTCCGCCGAAGCCGGCCTCGCCGCCCGCATCGTCGAAGCTGCTGTATCGCTCGGCTCAGCAGGAAAGAAGCTCTAACCCATGTCCGGCCATCTCCGGAAGAACGTGCTGGACCCCCAGCCCACCCTCCTCCCCGACGCGTTGGAGCCGGATACTCCCAAGCGGCTGATTGACGGCTTTGACGGAGTGCTCGCGGACCTGGACGGCGTCGTCTATACCGGACCGCGGGCGATCGACGGTGCCACCGAAGCACTCGATAAGCTCGCAGGAGAGGGCAAGAGCCTGGCATACGTGACGAACAACGCGTCGCGCTCACCCGAGGAGGTCGCCAGCCATCTGCGGGAATTGAGAGCACCTGCCACCGCTGAGCAGGTCTTTGGATCCGCGTTGGCCGGGGCAGAACTCCTGGCTCGCGAGGTGGCCGCCGGGGCGTCGGTACTGGTTGTCGGCAGTGAGATCCTCGCAGACTCCGTCAGGGCGCAAGGACTCGTCGTCGTGCCCACTGCGGATGATCGGCCAGACGCTGTCATTCAGGGGTTTTCCCCCGCCCTCGGCTGGAAGGACCTGGCAGAGGCAGCCTACGCGATCACAGCGGGCGCTACCTGGGTGGCCACGAACATGGACATGACCCTTCCGCAGGAGCGGGGGTTCGCTCCCGGCAACGGATCACTGGTGGCCGCGGTTGCAGCGGCCACCGGCAAATCGCCCCTGGTGGCAGGGAAACCAGAAGCAGCCCTCTTCGAGACGGCGGCGCGCCACTCCGGCGTCAAGCGCGCCCTCGTTGTCGGCGACCGGCTGGACACCGACATCTTGGGCGGGAATCGCGCAGGCATGGCCACGGTCCTCGTCCTCACGGGGGTGGACTCGGTCCGAACGGCCTTGGCTGCGCGATTGGACGAGCGTCCAAGCTACTTGATCCGTTCCCTGGGCGAACTCTACGAGGAGTACCCGGCGATCACGGCCCACGACGGAGCCTACTCCTGTGGCGCCGCGGTGGCCCGGGTGTCGGGATCGACGGTGAGCATCAGCGGCCGTGAAGACGACCTTGACAGCTGGCGCGCTGCGTGTGCCGCCTGGTGGGCAGCTCACCCGGACACGACACCGGACGCTGCACCGGAGATCGTGTTCGCGACGGCTGAATAGATCCACAGGTCATCCCAGGAAGGAACTACCGGAGGAAGATGGCCAGGTCGTACAACAGTTGAAGCCATGGACTAGGAGGCCGGAGGGCTCCGAAACGTTGGCACGAGGCACAATCAGGCCGTGGATGCTCCCGTCACGCCCAACCGCTACCACCGGGGCTTGACCTAGACCTCATTGGACCCTGTGGAAAAGCGCCGGACGTCCTCGCTGCTCTAGGCCGTCCTTGCCGAGCGTGAGCATTCGCCCAACACTGTCTCAGTCGCGGGGTCAGCTTCTTCTCGTCGCCAAGTTGGCGGCAGCTCGGGATTGGCCTTCCGCCTCTCAACACCTACATCCCGGCGGCGATACCACCGTAAACGGGGCAGCAGGCAACTAAGCCTCAAATACCCTCGCTGCTCCAGGTACTGAGGCCTGGAGCAGGCAGGGAGCTTAGCCGAACAGGACCGCGGCCTCGTCGTAGCGCTTCTGCGGAACAACCTTCAGCTTGCCCAGTGCCTCCTGAAAGCCCACGCGTTCGATGTCCGTGCCTTTGAGCGCCACCATGGTGCCCCAGAAGCCTTCCACCACCGAGTCGATGGCTGCCATGCCCAGCCGGGTGGCCAAGACACGGTCGAAGGCTGACGGAACGCCGCCGCGCTGGATGTGCCCCAGGATCGTGGCACGCGTCTCGATGCCGGTCCGGGCTTCCAGCTCCGGGGCCAGCTGGTCCGCGATCCCGCCGAGTCGGGGCCGGCCAAAGGCATCCAGCCCCCGCTCGGAGTGCGGGGAGTCCATGTGCTCCGGAACAAAGCCTTCAGCCACCACGACCAGCGGTGCACGCCCGCGCGTGTGGGCTTCCTTCACCCACTGGGTGATCTGCTCAATGCTGACCTTTTGCTCTGGTATGAGGATGGCGTGAGCACCGGCAGCCATGCCGGCGTGCAGCGCGATCCAACCCACGTGCCGGCCCATCACCTCGGCGATAACGCAGCGGTGGTGCGATTCGCCGGTGGTGCGCAGCCGGTCGATCGCTTCCGTTGCGATCTGCACCGCGGTGTCGAACCCGAACGTGTAATCCGTAGCGTCAAGGTCGTTGTCCACCGTCTTCGGGACACCCACGATCTTCAACCCGGCGTCGGTCAGGCGCTTGGCCGCGGCCAAGGTTCCCTCACCGCCGATCGCGATGACCGCGTCGATACCCAACCGGTCCATGTGCGCCTTGATGACCTCGGGGCCGCCGCCGTTTTCAAAGGGGTTGGTGCGGGAAGTTCCCAAGATCGTGCCGCCCTGCTTGGCGATACCCCGGACCATGATGCGGGGAATATCGATGACGTCACCCTCCACCACACCGCGCCAGCCGTCGCGGAATCCGACGAACTCATGGCCGTGGACGGCAATGCCTTTAAGTACGGCGCCGCGAATGACGGCGTTCAATCCGGGGCAATCGCCACCGCTGGTGAGGATTCCAATTTTCATGTTTCGCTCAAATCCTGGGAGAAGGTTTACAGGCAGAGCGCCGCGCTGAGCTCACCTGAAGGAATATGGGTTGGATTTTGACGCTTAGCCGATTTTGTTGGCTGCTTCTGCCTCGGAGAGGGTGGCTGCGCCGAGGTTGGCGCGGAGCTTGGCTCCGAGGTCGGCGTCGACGTTGGTCCAGTACTGGATGGCGCGTTCCTTGATGCCGGGGCTCTTCACGCCGCCCACGGCGCCGGTGATGGTGTCCAGCAGGCGGGCCTTCGCGGCGTCGTCGTAGACCTCGCGGTAGAGGGTGCCGGCCTGGACGAAGTCGCCGTCCTCGGCGTGCAGGGAGTGCGCCGCATGGGTCAGCTCGCCGTCGTTCTCCCACCCGCCGGCCGGGTTCTGCGGCTCGACGGCGGCCGGGCCGCCGAGGGTGTTCGGGGCGTAGACCGGAACGGACGGGGCGTTGAACAGGTAGCGTCCGGCGCCGTCCTGGCTGTAGTTGTTGACCTGGCTCTTGGGCTGGTTGACCGGGATCTGGGCGTGGTTGGTGCCCACGCGGTAGCGGTGCGCGTCGGCGTAGGAGAAGATCCGGGCCTGGAGCATCTTGTCCGGGGACGCGGCGATGCCGGGCACGAAGTTCGACGGCGCGAAGGTAACCTGTTCGATCTGCGCGAAGTAGTTCTCCGGGTTCCGGTTCAGTTCCATGGTGCCGACCTTGATCAGCGGGTAGTCCGCGTGCGGCCAGACCTTGGTCAGGTCAAAGGGGTTGAACCGGTAGGTCTTGGCGTCCTCGTACGGCATGACCTGCACGTGCAGGTCCCAGGAGGGCAGGTTGCCGGCTTCGATGTTCTCGTGCAGGTCCCGGATGTAGAAGTCCGCATCCGAACCGGCCAGGGCCTCGGCTTCCTCGGATGTCATGCTTTTCACGCCCTGGTTGGACTTGAAGTGGTACTTCACCCAGAACCGCTCGCCCTCGGCGTTAATCCACTGGAAGGTGTGCGAGCCGTAGCCCTGCATTTCCCGCCAGGACGCCGGCAGGCCGCGGTCACCCATCAGCCAGGTCACCTGGTGCGCGGACTCCGGAGACAGAGTCCAGAAGTCCCACTGCATGTCCGCGTCACGCAGGTGCGTGCCCGGCAGGCGCTTCTGGGAGTGGATGAAGTCCGGGAACTTGATCCCGTCACGGATGAAGAACACCGGGGTGTTGTTGCCCACGAGGTCGTAGTTGCCCTCGGAGGTGTAGAACTTCACCGCGAACCCGCGCGGGTCCCGCCAGGTGTCCGGGGAGCCGTTCTCACCGGCAACGGAGGAGAAACGGATCAGCATCTCGGTCTCCACACCGGGCTGCAGGAACGCGGCCTTGGTGTACGCCGAGACGTCCTCGGTGGTCTTGAACGTACCGAACGCGCCGCCGCCCTTGGCGTGCACCACACGCTCCGGAACCCGCTCACGGTTGAACTGCGCAAGCTTCTCCACCAGGTAGTGGTCCGTGAGGATGATCGCGCCGTCAGCACCCACAGACTTCGAGTGGGCATCGGACGTGACCGGGGCACCTGACTGGGTCGTCGATTTAGCGCTCATTGCTCTCCTAATTCTGTTCTCTGCACAGCCCCTTAGCGCGGCCGCTCCCCCGCCGATTCTCGTATGCCGATAACGGAGGTTATGTAAAGCTGACTCCTCAAGACAAGCCAGCTTTACATAACCTTCGCCCTCGGAGTTTGAACCGACTGCTTCACGGCCCGCACCAGGAACGTCCATTCCTGATCAGCCGTGTCAGACCCGGCGTGCACCCCCGGGTCTGACACGGCAGAGACCTCTGGTAATCAGGACGTGAATATCACAAAGAACTTTCGGATCCGCTCCTGGATCTCCCAGGTCCCCCGCCATCCGATGGGAAAGAAGCCGGCCGTTCCGGCCTCCAGAGTGACGGGTTCACCGCCATCCTCAGTGACCACCATGCGCCCTTCAAGGACGTGAATCACCTCACCACGCTCCAAAAACTCCCAGCGCGAGAGGCCGGGTTCGGCCTCCCAGACCCCTGAGAGGATGCGGGAGTCGTCGCTGGTGAAGGGAATGGAAATTCTCGTTGGAATCTCATCGCCCAGCACCTCGGCCAAGGGAGGGCCCAGCGGGGCTTCGTCGAGTTTTCCCTCGAAGAGCTCGGTGGGCTGGAAGGTTTTGCTCATTGGTTTTACCTTTCTGCTGTACTCGCCGGTATCGTCTCCGGCGGGCTGTAGTGATACCGCTTGGTTGAGCAGCGGTTGAATTTATCCCAGGGCGGCCAGCACGGACATGGCCTCCTCTACGACATCCGTGGCGGGGAAGGACGGCCGCTTCACGCCAGCCATCTCTTCCATGACGCGGACCACCTGGCAGCTGTAACCGAACTCGTTGTCGTACCAGACGTAGAGGACCAGGTTCCTGTCGTTGGAGATGGTGGCGAGGCCGTCAACGATGCCCGCACGGCGGGAACCGACGAAGTCGGTGGAGACCACCTCGGGCGAGTCCATGTAATCGATCTGCCTGCGCAGGTCCGAGTGCAGCGACATCTCGCGAAGGAAGTTGTTGACTTCGTCCTTGGTAGTGCCGTTTTCCAGGCTCAGGTTCAGGATGGCCAGGGAAACGTCCGGCGTGGGAACGCGGATAGAGCTGCCGGTGAGCTTGCCCAACAGCTCGGGCAGTGCCTTGGCTACGGCCTTGGCGGCACCGGTTTCGGTGATGACCATGTTCAGCGCGGCAGCACGGCCGCGGCGGTCGCCCGGGTGGAAGTTGTCAATCAGGTTCTGGTCGTTGGTGAACGAATGGACGGTTTCCACGTGGCCGTGAACCACGCCGAACCTGTCATTGATGGCCTTCAGGACCGGAGTGATGGCGTTCGTGGTGCAGGACGCTGCGGACACGATCCGGTCCGTGTCCTCGATGGTGCCATGGTTGATACCGTGGACGACGTTTTTCAGCTCACCCTTGCCCGGGGCGGTCAACAGTACCCGTGCAACGCCCTTGCTCTGCAGGTGCTGGGACAGGCCAGCAGCGTCACGCCAGTGGCCGGTGTTGTCCACCACCAGTGCATTATTGATGCCGTACAGGGTGTAGTCGATCGTGGCGGGGTTGTCCGAGTAGATGACCTGGATCTGGACGCCGTTGGCAGTGATGGTGTTGGCTTCCTCGTTGATCCGGATGGTGCCCTTGAAGGGACCGTGAACGGAGTCGCGGCGCAGGAGGCTGGCACGCTTTGTAAGGTCGTTCTCGGATCCGCGGCGGACCACGATGGCGCGCAGCCGCAGGCCATGCCCGCCGCCGGCCTTTTCGATCAGGAGGCGTGCCAGGAGCCGGCCGATCCGGCCGAAGCCGTAGAGCACCACGTCCGTGTTGGAGCGGTTATCGCCGCCGCGCTTGCCCACGATCTCGACGAGTTCCGCGCGGAGGAAGTCCTCCAAGGTGGCGCCGTTGCCCTCTTCCTTAAATTTCTGGTTCAGGCGCGCGATGTCGATCGAGGCCGAGCCGAGCTGCAGCTGCGCCAAGATGTTCAGCAACGGGGCAGTCTCCTCCAAGAGCAGTTCATCCTTACTGATCCGGCGCGCAAAGCGGTGCGCCTTGAGGATATCCATCGTGGAGTTGTTGATCAGGCTCCGGCCATGAATGGTGGTCACCAAGTTGCTTTCGCGGTACAGCCGGCCGATCACCGGAATCATGGCCTCGGCGAGGGCCTCCCGGCCCATCCATGTATCAAGGTAAGAATCTGAGGTGTGTAGCATCGGGCTGCCTTCCAAAAGGGTCAGGTCTGTTTGAATTTTCAGCTCCTGAAAGACTTCAGGAATTCGACGGGTCCCTGCTCAGGCTGTGCCGCCTTGCTGTTTTGGCCCGATGAGACCCCGGGCACTGCTGCCGGCACCAGTGTCGAACATCCGATTGCCCGCACCAGCAGCCTGGACAGGGCTGCCAGATGCTCTTCGCCGATGCCGGCGGGGGTATCGGCAATCCTTCTCAGGACAAGGGAGACGTTGCTGACGATGGCTTCCCCGGTTACGTCCGAGGCGGGTTCGGTCATGCCAGTCAAATTCACTTCTCCTCCTTCAGAGGTGGGGCCTGACCTCCATCGTCCTGTCATTCGCGGATAGGTGAAACGCTAATTCGGGATGGTTTAAACAACCCTTTGTGATAGGTCGTGGCACGCACGGCCCCGACGCTGGCTGAATGCAAAGCCCCTAGCGTTCGTCCCAGTTCCACGGTGGGGCCCTTTGCCGATGTCGGTTGAGGATTTAATGACGCATTGCGGATTCCTTGATTCTGGCCCCACGGTTAGGAGTAGGGTTTGTTCCAGTGACACGGGGTGCCCTGCTCGGGGCTGAGATAACACCCGTTGAACCTGATCTAGTTCGTACTAGCGAAGGGATGTTGCGGATGACTATTCGCCTGACGCCTGACCATGCCTGGGCCATGCCGGAACGGCTCTGGGAGACCGGCCTCTTATCCAGAGCCTGACCAGCACCGTTCCACGGCAAACTTCACCAACAAGGTGCGGCTTGCCCTCGGTCCCGCACCGGCAATAGCTCACATTCCCAGCAAGGCGGACGTCCCCGCAGGCAGGCCCGGATAAGACGCACTGTCGCTGCTGCAGGGCCTGTACCGTGCCACAAATTGCTTCGCCCCATGAAAGAAAGTAAAGACCTATGCACTTCACAAATCAGCTTGTCCTGGTCACCGGCGGCGGGCGTGGCCTCGGCCACAGCATCGTCCAGGCGTTTGCCGACCAGGGCGCCCGCGTAGTCATCAATTACCGCAACAGCGCCGAGGAGAGCGAGGCCCTGGCCGCAAAGTACGGCCCCGCTCAGGCTATTGCCCTGCAGGCCGACGTGACCGACGCTGGCCAGGTCTCGGCCATGCTGACCCGGGCCGAGGCCCATTTCGGCGCTGCGGTGACCACCGTGGTCAATAACGCCCTGGCGGACTTCTCCTTCAACGGCGACGCCCGGTCCGGCGCTGCCGGCATCACCTGGCCGGAATTCGAGGCCCAGTTTTCCGGCAGCGTCCGCGGCGCGCTGAACACCATTCAGCAGGCGCTGCCTGGCATGCTGGAACACGGCTTCGGACGGATCATCAACATCGGCACCAACCTGTTCCAGAACCCGGTTGTCCCCTACCACGATTACACCGCGGCGAAGGCGGCCCTGCTGGCATTGACGCGGACGATGGCCGCCGACCTGGGCCAGCACAATGTTTCGGTGAACATGGTCTCCGGCGGGCTGCTGCGCACCACCGATGCCAGCGCCACCACGCCGGAGGAGGTTTTCGACTACATCGCCGCGGCCACACCCCTGCGCCGGGTCACAACTCCGTCGGGATTTGCCGACGCCATCCTTTTCTTCGCCTCCCCCTGGGCCCGCTCCGTCACTGGACAAAATCTGGTGGTCGACGGCGGCCTGGTCATGAACTAGGTGCGGACCGCCATGCCGGAACCGGCCGCATCCCAGCGGCAGCTCCACTTCAATGCTTTCCTCTTCGGCTGCGGCCACCACGGGGCCGCCTGGCGTAGGCCGGAATCTCCGGTGGACCAGCTGGGGAACATTGCCTTTTACGAACGGTTGGCCCAAGGCGCCGAACGGGGTCTTTTCGATGCGGTGTTTTTCGCCGACGGTCACTCCGCCGGCGATCCAGGCGAGGGACCGCGGTGGTTCCTTGAACCACTGACCGCGCTGGGGGCGATGGCCCGTGCCACCAGCAGGATTGGGCTGGTCAGCACCGTCTCGACCACCTTTTACACACCCTTCCACGCTGCGCGGATGCTGGCGTCCCTTGATCACATCAGCGCCGGACGCATCGGCTGGAACGTCGTTACCTCCATGTTCGACGCCGAAGCCCGCAACCATGGGCTGGAGGCGATGCCTGCCCATGGGGAACGGTATGCCAGGGCAGCGGAATTTATTGAGGTGGCGCTGCAGCTCTGGGATTCATGGGCTGATGATGCGCTGGTGATGGACCGGGCCGGCACCTACGGCGATCCGGATAAGCTACAGCCGTTGCACCATGTAGGTAACCATTTCCAGGTGGAGGGACCGCTGACAGTGCCCCGGCCGCCCCAAGGCCGGCCTGTGCTGTTCCAAGCAGGCGCCTCGGAGCAGGGCCGCGTCTTGGCTTCACGGTACGCCGAGGGGATCTACGCCGTTGCCTATGACCTGCCCTCGGCGCAGGACTATTACGCCGATATGAAAAGGCGTATCGCAGCCGTGGGGCGAAACCCGGACAAAGTGGCCATCATGCCCGGCCTGGTCACCTATGTGGGGGCCACCAAGGCAGAGGCCCGCCGCCGGCAGGCCGAGGTGGACGCACTGCTCCCGACCGCGCAGTCGCTGGCCCAGCTTGGCACGTTTATCGGCCAGGATTGCACCTCCTGGGAACTGGATGCCCCGGCCCCCGCCCTGCCGCCGGCTGACAGGTTCAGCGGACCGCAGGGCCGCTACAGAACGATCCTGCGGATCATCGAGGCGGAGAAGCCAACAGTCCGGCAACTGCTGGGAAGGCTGGCCGCAGGCGGGGGCCACTGCACCATGCTCGGAACTCCAGAGCAGATCGCCGACGAGATTGAGCTCTGGTTTCGCTCTGGTGCCGCGGACGGGTTCAACCTCATGCCACCGTTGCTGCCCGAATCGCTCGACGAGTTCGTGGACAGCGTGATTCCGATTTTACAGCGGCGTGGCCTCTTCCGCAGCAGCTACACCACGGACACGCTGCGCGGACACCTCGGACTGGAACGGCCGACCGTAGGCGCCACGGACAATGCATTAGTCCTATGAGCCCTTCCGCTGATCCAACCCGACGGGCGTCTGAGCCACGCCCAGCCGCTGCACACCCTCTCAATTTAACCAGAACAAGGAATGACCATGTACATCACTCTGAACGGCAAACCCCATGCCATAGGGGCAGAAGCCTCCGTGACAACGCTCGTCAGCCAGATCATAGGCCGGGAACTCGCCTCCAACGGGCAGGCCGCTGATGGCCAGCGCGTGGGCGTGGCAGTAGCGCGCAACTCCGAGCTGGTGCCCCGCAGCCAGTGGCACAGCACGGCGCTCACCGAGGGTGATGACGTCGAACTCGTTACGGCAGTTCAGGGAGGATGAGGATCATGACTGAAACAACTGCGCTTCCAGCCGTACCCGGAACAGACACCGACCGGCTGGTCATCGACGGCGTGGAATTGAGCTCCCGGCTCATCATGGGCACGGGCGGAGCGCCCAGCCTGGACGGACTCGGTGCGGCGCTCCTGGCCTCCGGCACGGAACTGACCACGGTCGCCATGCGCCGGTACTCGCCCGCCGAAACGGGTTCGCTGTTCCAGCTGCTCCTGGAAAACAACATCCGGGTCCTGCCGAACACCGCCGGCTGCTTCACCGCAAGGGATGCGGTCATGACAGCGGAACTGGCCCGCGAGGCCCTGGAGACGGACTGGGTCAAACTCGAAGTCATTGCCGACGAGCACACGCTCCTGCCCGACGCGGTGGAACTCGTGGATGCCACCGAGCAGCTCGTCAACCGGGGCTTCAAAGTCTTCGCTTACACCAACGACGACCCCGTCCTGGCGTTGCGTCTGGAGAACCTCGGCGCCACCGCCGTCATGCCGCTCGGCGCTCCGATCGGGACCGGCCTGGGAATCCTCAACCCGCACAACATTGAGCTGATCGTGTCGCGCGCCTCTGTGCCTGTGGTGCTGGACGCGGGCATCGGCACCGCCTCGGACGCCGCCCTGGCTATGGAACTGGGCTGTGACGCCGTGCTGCTGGCGACCGCCGTAACCCGGGCACAGAACCCCGCGCTCATGGGCGAAGCCTTCAAACACGCCGTTATCGCCGGCAGGCTGGCGAAAGCGGCCGGGCGGATCCCGCGCCGCGAGCATGCGCTGGCATCCTCTGCGATGGAAGGCCGGGCCGAGTTCCTCTAAGGCGCTCAAATACTACCGGGACATTGACTAATGTAGGCGCCCCGCAAGCCAAACCGCGCCACTGTTAACTTTTGTTGGTGGTTGAATCACAGCGTGAGGGCGGTTTCCGCAGTTCCGTCTGCTAACGCCAGTGCGGCGAATCCTAGAACCGGACACCAGGAACTTAGCGGGGCGCGGCGGGCGAAGTGCATGGCTTGCGTGCAGGATGGAGAACATGGAAGTCCTCGGTAGCCGTATCCTGCTTCACCCGTCCGAACTTGAGCGTAGCCAGCGGTTTTACCGGGACACGCTGGGCCTGGCGGTCTACCGGGAGTTCGGGGACCGTGATGCACCGGGCCTGGTCTTCTTCCTGGGCAACGGTTTTCTCGAGGTCAGCGGACAGTCGGCCGACCGGCCCGGGAATGCCTTGGCAATCTGGATTCAGGTCCGCGATGTGCAACTCGAGCACGAGCGGATGCTGGCGGCCGGGATACCGGTGATCCGCGAGCCGCAGCAGGAACCATGGGGACTGGTGGAGATGTGGATTGCGGACCCCGACGGAGTACGCATAGTGCTCGTTGAGGTTCCCCAGGACCACCCCCTGCGCCGGGACCAACGGTAGTCATGCCTGCTCCCGGGACGCCGTCCCGGCACATCCTCTCCGGCGGAACGGAGGCTCGAAAACGGGCTGAGTCGGATCCGATGATCGGCCACAGATACCGGGATGTTCTGAGGACCTTTTCGACCCCAAGAATGCCGGCGGGACCTGAGCTGTTCCTACTCCGATCCTGGCTCCTCCGACGCCGTACCACTGAACTGCAGCGAGTCGACAGCCAGACTGAGGCGGTCGACCCCATGCATAGCATCGGCCGCCCTGACCAGGGTCAAGTGTGAGAACGCTTGGGGAAAGTTGCCGGCCATCCGCCTTTCGTCCGGTGCATACTCTTCGCTAAGCAGGCCGAGCTCGTTGGAAAGTCCCACGAGCTTGTCCATAAGCAACTTTGCCTCGACCTGTCGGCCTGTACGCGCATACTGCTCCACGAGCCAGAAAGAGCACGCGAGGAAAGGATGTTCACCCGGTTCCAGTCCGTCAACGCCACTCTCCGTCAGGTAGCGCAGCAAAAGGCCATCGTCGGTAAGGAGTTCTTCTTCCAGCCGTGCGACTGTCCCGAGCATGTGCTCGTCGTTGTAAGGGAGAAAACCGACCTGCGGCATGACCAGTAGCGCAGCGTCTGTTTGGCCTCCGCCGTAAGTCTGCGTGAAGGAGCGAATCCTCCGGTCGAATCCCTCACGCATGATCTCTTCGCGCAACCGGTCACGGAGATGCTCCCACTTCTTAACATCTCCAGGTAATCCGTGGATCCGCACCGCCCGTACCCCGCTGTTGAAGGCGGCCCACATCATCACTCGGGAGTGGGTGAAGTACTGTGCCTCGCCGCGCATCTCCCACAGGCCGAAGTCCTTGTCATCGAAGTGTTTCTCGACGAATCCCAAGAGCGCCTGCTGAAGGGCCCAGGAGAAATGGTCTTCTTTACCTCCGGCCATACGCAGTCTTTCCAATGCCACCATCACTTCACCGACAACATCGGCCTGGAACTGCGATACGGCCGCATTTCCAATGCGGACAGGCTTAGAGTTCGCGTAACCAGGGAGGTGGTTGAGCTCGCGTTCAGGGAGTTCCCGCTCTCCCCCGACCCCGTACATGATCTGCATTTGCTCGGGATCGCCGGCCAGTGCCCGAAGGAGCCAGTTGCGCCACTGAAGCGCCTCCGTTTCATAGCCGTGGGTCAGCATCGACTCCAGTGTCAGGGCCGCATCGCGCAACCAGCAGTATCGGTAGTCCCAGTTCCTCGGTCCACCGAAATCCTCCGGGAGGGACGTCGTGGGGGCTGCCACAATGCCGCCTGTTTCAAGATGCGTCAGGGCCCGCAGTACTAACAACGAACGCTTTACCGCCTCCCCATACGCACCGTCCTGCCGGCAGTGGCTTCCCCAACGGCTCCAATACTCAGTGGCTTCTTCAAGGGCGACATCAACGTCAGTTGCTGCTGGCAAGGGGCGGTGCGAGGGGAACCACGTTAGTTCGAAATCCACCGTCTCGCCCTCGAAAATAGAGAATTTTCCCTCGTGTCCATGTGCATGGGCTTGTGGAAGATGAGGTCCTCTCAGAGCGAGAGCATCCGGACCGGCCATGGCCAACAGAACAGGCGCCGCCGTTGGCCCGCTGTCGCGGACACGACTCACCCAAGGCAAGACCGTTGAATATCCTGGCCGGATCCGAAGTTCCTGGTGCATTTCAACGCTGCCGGCCAAGCCAGTGACACGGCGGACAAGGGACGAACCGCCATCCCCGAGCGGCATGAAATCGGTAACCAAGACCCTTCCGCTGGCAGTCTTCCAGATGGTTTGAAGCACAAAGGTCGAGTCAATGTAGTGCCGATCGACCACCGCAGCGCCTGATTCGCTGGGAGCCAACAGCCAGCGGCCATGCTCATCGGTGCCCACAAGTCGGCTAAACACGGACGGTGAGTCAAAGCGCGGGAAACAGAGCCAGTCCACGCTGCCATCCCGGGATATGAGAGGCCCGGTTTGAAGATCCGAAAGCAACGCATAATCCTCAATGAATGCAGCCATGCTCCACACTTTTTCACATTTAGGTTAGGAGCGCCGCATGTGAACCCGGCCGGAGTCAACCACCAGCGATGATTCCCCCTGCTCGACCTGGTTGGCTCTGGCATTTGCAAGGGCACGCCTGCTGGTGGAACCAATCAGCAACCGATGGCGCGTGCCGCCCGCGAGGTTCTGAGGAAAGCTTGCCCATCCAAAAGTGTAGGAATAAACCGTCAGTAAATAGTATTACGTCTGCTCGCTGGCTTCGACATGATGGGATCCCACAGCAAGTGCGGTGCCTACCTGATTCAGCACCAGGTGAGCGCTTCACGACCAGCAAGAAAGACAGATCGACATGACACGCGAAGAAGCCCACGCAGGATGTCCCTCGGATTCGTATGTGGAATTTTATGGCGGCCAATGGCTCGTAGTCCCATTTGCGCCCGTTGAGCAGCCCGCCTTTTTCATGTGTCTGCCTCGCACCAGCAGGGTCGCCCGCCATTGATTCCTAACCCACGAGCAGCGACCGCCAGGTAATGCGCCAGTGGCGCGTTTCCCCCGCTCCAGTTTCTGACTTAGGAACAGGCTGGAGCGTCAGTCATTTATTCAGGAACGGGAGGGCTAATGCGACGCTATGGTCCGCTGCGTCTGATCCGCTCCCTGATTTTCACTGGGGTGATCGTCGGGCTGGCCGCCGGCGGCCATCTGTTGGGCGGCGGCAACCTTCCTGCACCTATTTTCACCGCGTCCCTCGTTGCACTCCTGCTTCTCCCGGTCGCGTGGTTGGCCAGGGGTCAGTTGTCGTTCTGGACCCTGCTCGGCTTGCTCGGCACAGGTCAGCTGATACTGCATGAGGCCTTCAATACCCTCTCCGCAAGCGGCCAATGCCAGCCGCTAATGGGAAACAGGGCATCCCATCACCACGAGCGGCTTTCCAGTCTCCACTGCCCGCCAACTCCGGCGGGGATGGACACTCACGCCGGCTTGGGGATTGACGCGCTGGCCATGCTCGCCGGGCACACGCTGGCAGTGTTCGCCGCGGCCTGGTTCCTGCGCCAGGGCGAAATCGCCCTGTGGCAACTCCTGGCTTGGCTACGCCCCCTGGTCGCCTTCGTGCGTTCAGTTACGATCCCTGCTGCCGGACCCCAGACCTTCGCCCACGACATGGTGCTGATCCATTCCCCGTGGCGCAATCTGCGCCTGCAAAGTCTTCGAGGCCCACCTGCAGCTGTACTCCGGTACGCCGCCTGATCACCCCATGCCGGGGGTTCGCAGACGGGTGCCCGGAAAATACTTCCCTTACTCATCAACTGCGCTTGCCGGGCAGAGTACCGGCCGCGCGCTTGCGGAAGGCAACACCATGAAGACCCTGTTTCCCCATATGCAAAAAACCTTCGCGATCCTCGCTGCGTCAGCTGGCCTGGTGGTTCTCGGCGCTGGAGCCGCGTCCGCTCACGTCGGCGTAGATCCTGCCTCAACCTCTGAAGGAGGCTTTTCCCAGCTGACCTTCCGGGTCCCAAATGAATCTGAGACGGCTAAAACGTCCAAAATCAGAGTCACCCTGCCTATTGAGACGCCCTTCACGTCCGTTTCAGTTAAGCAAATGGACGGTTGGAAGGCCGAAATCAAGGAAGCCGCCCTCCCGAAACCCGTAACGGTCAACGGAGCAACAGTCACCAAGGCCGCGGCAACCGTGACCTGGACGGCAGATGCCACTCACCAGATCTCCCAGCACGAATACCAGACCTTCTCCATTTCTGTTGGCCGGCTGCCGAAAGCAGGGACTATCGTCACGCTGGCTGCAGCCCAGGTCTACACCGACGGGACTGTTGTGAACTGGGATGAACCAGAAGTGGCCGGCCAACCAGAACCGAAGCACCCCGCGCCTTCCTTCGTTACCACCGCTCCCGCCGGGGAACACGGCGAAGCCGCCACCGCCGAAACCGTGGCAACTTCTGCACAGTCCCCCGCTTCCACAAGCGATACCACCGCTGCGAGAGCCGCCTGGGGCGGTCTCGGCGCAGGGCTGCTGGGACTCGCCACCGGGGTAACTGCCCTCATGCGTAACCGAAAGGTGGCAAAGGTCTAGCGCGCCCTCCAAGGCGGTCCGTCTTCCCGGGCGGACCGCCGTCAAGATGCCTTGCGGACCGATTCCATTTGAGTCTTCAGCACCCGGAGCTATGCGTGTTGTTGACGGATGAGTCCCAAGGGCACCGCCGGGTGTGCCCGGACGCTGTAACGGCCGGGGCCCGGTCCGCGGTATCAGAAGGCCAGTCCGCTGCCGGATTGCTGCGGCCTTGATGGCAGCCACCGCCGCATTCAGCCGCGATCGACGTCGGCTGCGTCTTAACACTGGCTTCGACCACGCCTGTTGATGTTTCCCAAGGGGCTGTCGAAATCATGGTGCCAGAATCACGCTCGCATTGGAGGGCAGCTCTGCGTGCGGTGCGGTCTTCGTCAGTCATGGTTACGGCCCCGAATGCAGGGCGGTCTGAAAACCTCGTGGCGGCGCTGTCTGAGCACGTCGCTCAGACAGCGTTTTTTGCCTACTTGGCAACGGGATCAAGGCAGTCGTTGTTCCCTTCGGGAAGGCCGAGAACCAGCTTTGCCGTCGGGCATCTCGGGCTCGACCTGCGAAATGCTAGTGCCTGGGCCAGCGCCAGAATAGGTCACTGTTCAGACGCCCCCTCTTGTTTGCGCGCAGCCCTGTCGAGGGCTTCCAGCACCCCCGCATTGTTTGCCGCGTCCGTGAGATCGTAGCGGAGCGGCGTGCCGTTTAGGACGCTGTCGGCGAAGTGTTCGCCCATCCGAACGAAGTGGTTTGCGCCCTTGACCTGGTGATAGATCGCGTCCCGCCCGAAGTGATGCTCCTCCAGGACCGAATTCTCGTCCAAGAGGCTGAAAGGACTGTCGAGGTAGAGCCGGCCGTCGGTGCCCGTGATTTCCAGAAAGTTGCGGCGCTCGAGGTTCACACCGGTATCAAAAAGCACTGTTGCGCCACCGGGAAAGCGCAGCATGCCCGCGATGCTGGTGTCGATTCGGCCTCCGTCGTTGGCGTCGCGGTAGTTGCCATAGGCCGCGACTCCAGCCGGCTCCTGCCCCGTGACCATCCGGCTCACGTTGACGCAGTAGCCTCCCGTATCGAAAAGTGCGCCGCCGCCGAGCGCGGAATACCAGCGGATGTTGTCGTCCCCGCCTGCATCGAACGTGTGAGCGACGTGGACAAATGTCAGTTCGCCCACCGCACGGGCCGCGAGCAGCTCTTGCAGCTTCTCGAAACGCGGGTGAAAACGGTACATGAAGCCTTCTAAGACTTTGAGCCCGCTCTCGTTCGCCTTGCGCGTTATCTCCTCGCATTCGGCGGCGCTCATCGCCAGAGGCTTTTCGCAGAGGACGTGCTTGCCTGCGTCCAAGGATTTTAGAATCCACTCGAGGTGCAGTGCGTTCGGCAGCGGAATGTAGACAGCGTCGATGTCGGGGGAAGCGAGCAGCGCCTCATAAGAGCCAAATGCCTGCGGGATGCCGTGTTTGCCGGCGTACTCCCTGGCCTTTTCCTCGGTGCGGGAAGCAATACCTACGACCTCACCGTTTTTCGTCTCCTGCAACGCCGGAATGGTCTTGCGAACGATACGGGCGCTGCCCAGGACGCCCCAACGCAATTTCTCGTTCATTGAACTCTCCTTTTTTACAACCTACCGCCTGAGAGGCGTTCCGTTGTTTCGAGCAGTTGCCGCTGGGGCGGCGACGATCTATTCCTCGCATCCCCCACGACGAGCTTGTGGACTTCGGCTTCGACGGAACCTGGATCTCCGGCCTAGACGATGTCGAGCATCTGTTGGTGCCATTCCACTGACCGCGACAAGGGCTCGTCCAAGGCTGTAGTTAGGCGAAACAATTCCGCGAAGGTTGGGGCATGCTCCTCCCATACCGCCACCATTTCTTCCAGGGCGGCTTTAGCTGCCTGGCCGGAAACCTTCGGGGTCCAAGATGGCGCATCGCTGCGCGGTTGCCACTTCGAGCAGCTGGCGCAGGGCGATGAGGCCACGGAGGTCCTTCTCGTCCAGACCTATCACCCGGTAGTTCCTGCCGGAAGGCGCGATCAGGCCTCCACGAGCAGCTCGCCGGGTGGAAGATCGCCGGTCAGGGTGTCGGCCCGCAATGCGGTCACCACCTTCTCACAGAGGGCTTCAGCCCCGGCAACGCGGCCACAGCGTACTTGGTCAGTGGGTGTGGGCCCAGCCGGTGCCGCCGCCGAAGCGGATGCCACCGCCGCACGCCGTGCACCACCACTTGCCCTGGAACCATCGGCGTTCAGGTGCGCTGCGGCAGGGGCTGATTTCCGGGCCGTCGGCTTCAACACTGGCCCGCACCATGGTGGACAGCATGATCCTGACATCGGTCTCGTAGATGTCCATCGCGTGGAAGTCGCGCAACTCGCAGGCGTGCCCGTGCAGGCACGCCCCGTCGTGCAGCCGGCGGGCGATGGCAAGCACCGTCTGGTCGTTGACGGTGACGGTCAGAACTGGGGCAGCTAAGTCCCCGGCAAGGCAGATCTGAGGCCTTGGAAGGTCCGCAAACGAGTCGTCGATCAGGTCGTTTATCGTGGCGGTCATCGATGCTCCTTGGGCTCGTTGGTATTGCTTTCCTTCTAGGTGGCTCGTTGCCGGGGTAGACACGTGAAAAAGGCAGGCTGTTCCACGGGCATGAATGGGACTACGAGCCACTGGCCGCCGTAGAACTCCACGTACGAATCCGAGGGGCAGCGTGCGTAGGCTTCTTCGCGTGTCATGTCGATCTGTCTTTCTGGCTAGGTGTCCAATTGGCTACTTGTCGCTGTCTTAGCAGGTGATCCGCAACTCGATATCCTCTACTACAGACTCTTAATCAAGCCCGGCATGTGTGATTCGAGTCACGTCTTCCTTGTTCTACGAGCAACAGTACGCCGACTAAATCATCTAGTCCAGCTTTTTTTATGGTTAAAAACCGCCGAGCTCTGGTGAACCTATTGGTCGCCCTTGAGGCTCCCGCCGTCCTCGCTGGGCGGGCAGGGCTAGTATTCACACTTGGCCGTTTGAGGACTGCCTAGGCGGCCGGCTGCGAAGCCTGAGCCAAAGCTTCGTGGGCTCCCTGGCCGAGGCGGCCCTGGAGCGGATGAGCTTTGACCGCGTGTTCCTGGACGCCGACGCCGTCACCGCCGAGGACGGCATCTGCGAGGCAGACCACGCCCAGACCCGGCTCAAGGAACTCATGGCCCGGCGCGGCAACAACGTCTACGTTCTGGCCCACTCCTCCAAGCTCGGCCTGCGGCCGCTCCACGCCTGGGCGCGGCTTGCCTTGCCTTGGACCCTCGTGACGGACGACGGCGCCGACCCGGCCCAAGTGAGCAAGTTCCGGGACGCAGGGGATGCGGTTGAGGTGGCGGTTCTCTCTAGCGACACTGATGCCGGGTCCTAACTGCGTCATACCCAGAGTCCGTTGCGTAGATGACGATGGCCTGCCGATAACCGATAATGAGCGTTATGTCAAGTTAATTGGGTTGAAGGTTCAACTAAGCTCCCCTGAGACCTGACATGAGGATCTACTCGGCAGCACCGTCCCATCGATGATCGACAAGATGTGTTCCACGACGAAGAGCTCCGAGCCGGACGTTGCCGTGTCATCTTTGGAGGTTCAAAGGAAAAGGGGGTGCTCAGGCGCACTCTTGTTTACTCCCGGTTCATTCATTCGACGCAGCGGATCAAGCCAGTGGGTTCTTCCGACTGCACCTCTTTACTCAAGCAGATCGACCAACGTCGGGGGCTCATCTTTTGATCGGAGCAAATCCAGATGCAATTCTGCCTTAGTAGCCAGTTCGACTGGCGTTGATTGTTGAACGATGGCCGCGTGAGCTATCCGGTCCAGTCCGGCACCCACCAATGGAGCCACGGTCCTAAGTGTCATGTTCAGTGTTTCAAGGTGGGTTGCGCCACCATGCATAACCAAATTTCGGTGCCTATAAAGCCGACGCATTGCCGACACCATGTGACGCTTCACCTCTGACAAATTCCCGTGAGGGGCCGCCAGCAGCTTTCTCATTCGTTCTTCTGAAGCCAGGTCATTCACCCTGGTTAGCGACAGAGAATTTCCCGAACCTATCCATTCGGCTATCAATCGCGCACGTTCCCGGTTTGCAGATCCATCATCAACTATGGCCATCTGATGCGAGAGGCGGTCAGGACTTATCGGGTTGTGCGCATGCGACAGCTTTGTGAGTTCTGCACGAGGCCAGGAACAAGCTGTTAGCGCAGCCATTCGGTCAGCAGCAAGGACCCCCCGCCCTTCATCGCTCTCATCGTCGCCCCGGAGCAGCAAGGTTTCGATGGCAGACCAACCCCCCGAAATGGCTGTCGCAATCGAGCCGTGGTTCATGGGCGCAGCTAGTTCCAGAGCGTTGTCCAACCGCGTTCTCTCCTGAACCGCGTACAGCCTCTGCTCGCGGACCAACGAGAGTACGAATGTTCCACGTCCCGGCCGTTGCAGGGGGAACGGATCGCTACGTCCGCGGACTATGAGTAATCCAAAGTCCTTAAGGTTAGTCTGCTTGCGGCTGTAGGTGGCTCGGGCCTGCAGTCGATCGACGATTTCCCTTACTTCTTCCGCCGCTGTGTGCCAGTCACGCGCCATGACTGTGTACAGAAAACCTCCGGCTATTCGCCCGTCTACTGAGGTTTTGTTTTCCCGCAGCCAGTCATTGACAAACTTCTTTGACTTCCAGGCGGCGTCCGAGTCGCGGTTGTGCTCGTCGTTCGACACAGCTTCGAACGGAACCATTACTTCAAACGCCCGCGACAGATTGGTAGCAAGTAGGTCCTGCGCTGCTGCCGCCAACTCCGGCAACGTCCTGACGGAAAGCCTCCTAACCCATGAGTGCAGGTACCGCTGGCTGAATCCAGCGTCGAGAAGGTGGGCTCCAACAGCTCGAGCAAATCGCTCGGGCGAGGGCTGCTTCGTCGTATCGTTGGCGGCCTTCTCCCAACGCTGCAAGTAGCCCTCATCGACCCGGGCAATAATCTCGTTCAGCATTCTGTGATGAGCGTTACCTTGCTTGAGAGACGAACGAAGGGCCCGCTGCAGTTGTTGCCGGAGCACTTTATCGCCGGCGCCTTGATCAGGCCCCTGCAGCCGCTCTAGATCCCTTGACAACCAATTGAGCGTTCCTGAAGACAGGGTCTTGTGTTCCACCCACTCAACGGCGTCCGACAGCTCACGCAGCCCCAGCACTAGGCCGCAATCCCATAGCCGGCGTTGCCAAGGCGAGTTAACATCGAAGAAGTCGTCGAGGCGTGCTAGAGCAAGGGCAAGAGTGTCCGGGCGGCCCACGGTTGCAGTAGTCGTCACAGTTTGATCTTCGCTCACTCAACAGCGATACTTAAATCGCTGAGAAGCCCACATTCTAAAGTGAGGGACCCGCCCGAATTCGTTCGAGCCGCTCCCCACTTCGTATTAAAGTCGGGGGCCACCTTTTACGGGTGGCCCCCGACCTGTTTGAGGCAATTTTCCTGGAAGTCCCCCACCGAGTGCGTGTCTGGAACGACAAGAGCGAGGCTTGGACACATGCCCTCCGATTGTTCGCTCGAAGGCGGTCGATCCTGGGCTGAGCCTCTGTGCTCAAAGTGGTTCAGTTCTGCCGGCGTCTGACCAGTCTCAATCGAGGCGGAAATTCCTCAGAACAACATTCAGCTCGTGTCAAGCATCGGAAGCGGACGAACAGAACCTAGTGTGAATACTGCGCGAGAGGCACTCGCCAAAATCTGGGGGAATGTATGGTGACACGGGATGATGACTCGTGGGTAGGCAGTGCTCTATCCGACTTGGCTAGGGGTGATGCGTCCACCTTCCGTCACCTCCTCCTTGAGCACGAAACTCCTGTCGAACTGGATGACACTAGGACAACCGTTCGGACGCACTTTGTCGCCTTTGACGCATCAGGCGTCCCCGTCATCGAAAAGCTGGCTCTCGCAATGGCTCTCGCAATGGTCGACTTTTGCGTCCCCCGCGCTCGAGTCGAGAAGGCTAAGCAAGAACTCATTAGTAGCGGCTCAACTGCAGGTCTGGTGCGTCTGACAAAACAGGCCGAAGAGCTATTTGTTAAGGCAGAAAAATCTGGGGAAGGCGGAGAGCTTCTACTTTTCATGCTCATGGAGCAGGTACTTGGTCTCCCTCAAATTCTGTCCAAGATGTCGCTCAAGACAAATGCCAACATGCATGTCCATGGCTCTGACGGCGTCCACGCCAAGATGGCTCCAGACGGTGTTCTGGATCTATTCTGGGGCGAGTCCAAGTTGTACAAGTCAAGCAGCGCTGCCTTCACCGATTGCTTCACAAGCATCGCACCATTTCTGGTCTCCGACTCCGGTGACGCCAGAAAGAGGGACCTACTTCTGGTTCACGACCACATCAACATCCAGGAAGCTGACCTAGCAGCGCACATCATCGCCTATTTCGATGATGAACATCCTCATTCTCTGCGGGTCCGATGGAATGGAGTTTGCTTGGTCGGCTTCGACTACGATTCCTATCCCGACCTGAACACCATTGATGAACAACAACGGCAGGCAGTGCAAGAATCCGCCGCGAGCTGGCACACTGCAGTCACTGACAGGTTAACGAGGAACAGTCTACTTGAGGTCAATCTCGACGTCTTTTGCATACCATTCCCTTCGGTTGAAGCCCTTCGCAAGGCCATTAGCAAAGCCATCGGAAGTACGAAATGAGACCGGCAAGTCTCGGCGAGGCAGTATTTTCATCCGGAAAGTTCCGACGAATAGTTGAGTCCATCCGCGTTCACCTCTTGCGCTCTGAATTTCCGATGATGAGTCTCCGGTCTGAACTGACCCCGATCGATTGGAATTATGCGCTGCTTTGCGCAAGTGCGCTGACTTCGATTGATTCTGAGCGTGCCCAAGCAGCAGTGCTGCACGTCGTCGTCGGCTGTCTGAATGCCTCAGAAGCAATTGATGATCAAAAGCGAGCTGCAGCGGCGCTTTTGGAACGAAGCGGAAATCCTCGGGCTGTCCAGCTTGCCGAGACTCGCGGGCTTGTGTCCCCTGACGCGTGGCTGCAGATGCCTCCACGAATCAGGCTGGAAGTCATCCGCAGGAAACTCGAGCTGACAGTTCCACTTTCGACCGGCCAGGACCTTGAGGTTAACGATTTTCAGCGTCGCCTTTGGGGCGAAGCAGAAAATCAAGAATGGCTCAGTGTGTCGGCCCCGACATCGGCGGGCAAGTCTCACATCGTTCGCGAGTGGTTCTTGGAACGCCTACGAGCGAACCCAGAATTCACGGCCGTATACATCGTTCCCACAAGGGCACTCGTTGAAGAAGTATCTGGCTCATTCAGAAGAGAGGTTTCCCCTGGGACCGACGTATTCGTCATGCCCTGGGATCCCGACTTGCACATCTCCAAGAAGCGCGTTCTCGTGCTGACGCAGGAAAGACTGCATCTCATTCAGCAAGCAGAGCACCCCTTCAGAGTCGACTTAGTTTTTGTCGACGAGGCACAAAACCTGGGTTATGCCGACCGAGGAGTGCTGCTGAAGCAGGTGTTGGACCGCACGGCGACCGACAATCCGCTGGCCCAAGTCGTTTTCGCTAGTCCCTTCAGCCGTAATCCTGAAGTGTTTGTAGAATCGGCGCCCAGCGGATTGTCGTCCTCTGCCTTCGTCTCAGAGACCGTGACCGTGAATCAAAACCTTATCCGCGTGGAGGGCGTATTCGGACGTCCATTAGAGCGATCCATCCAACTTCTACATGAAGGAGTCCCACGAGACATCGGCTCGGTGATACTCAAAAACCGCGCCCCAACTGCCAACAAACGCCTCGCGTACGTCGCCCATGCTCTCGGAGGCGCGAACGGCGGCAATATCGTATATGTCAACGGCCCGAGCGAAGCTGAAGTTGTAGCGAAGAATATTTTCGAATCGATTGGGGCGGACAACGTCTCCGGCGACGAAGAAATCGAGAACCTTCAGGATCTTGTACGGACGGCGGTGCATCCACGATATGCCTTGGCCGACGTTCTCGGTCGGCGTGTTGCCTTTCACTACGGAAACATGCCCCTTGCTATCCGGTCCGAGATTGAGCGGCTCTTTGAGATCGGGAAGATTGAGTACCTTGTCTGTACCTCGACCCTACTTGAAGGTGTGAACTTACCTTGCCGAAATATCTTCATGCGAAACCCGCAGAAGGGACGTGGAAAGCACCTTTCAGAAGCGGATTTCTGGAATCTGGCCGGGCGGGCCGGCCGATGGGGACGCGAATTTCAAGGAAACATTGTCTGCATTGACACGGATGATGAATCTCTATGGCAGAACCTTCCGACCGTTCGTCGACGGACAAACCTGAAGCTTTCAGTCCGAGCCGGCATGACAGATGCATCGGATCTGCTGGGTTATATTCGGTCTGATGACGTAATTAGGAGCAATGTTGCCGCATCCGAGAATCTCTTTAGCTACCTCTGTTCCCGCCATGCAGCAGGAGTGGACGTGCGCGGATTGCTCGATCTTGTCCCATCCGATTCGGATCGCCACGAGATCGAAAGCGCCGTCCAACGCGCTATCGAGCAAGCGGAATTTCCTCTGCATCTGATTGCTAGGCATGCTGGTATCTCGCCCACGGCTATGCAGAGACTACTTCAGCACTTTCGCGATTCGGGCAAGACGCCGCACGATCTTGTACTTCCCCTCCCGGAGGAAAGAGACAGCCGCCAACGCTATTACGAGGCCTTGGTGGCTTTGGGCAATACAGCCACCGCCGCCTTCGGTCAACCCCGGCAGAATGCGAAAGTGGGAGAACCCGACAGACGTAAGCACCAGCTAGCGAATTTGATTGTCAACTGGATGAAAGGAACTCCACTCGCACGCCTTATCGAGCAACGAGTTTCGAACGCGGGCAAAGCCAAATCTTTACCTAGCTCAATACGTGATGTGATGGCGGACATTGAGGGAGTCGCGCGCTTCCAAGCTCCAAAGTATCTCTCCTGCTACAACGACATTCTCAGCGCATTCGCGGCAGAGCGGGGCGTCCACGATCTCGGCCCCGCTCAAGACGTCACGATGCTTCTAGAACTAGGAGTTTCCAGAGCGAGTGAGGTGGTACTTATGTCGTTGGGGCTCTCACGAACTACCACGATAGCGATATCAACTTATATCGCTGCTGACGAATGGACGTCACATGAGTGTCTGGACTGGCTCCGAGCGCAGAATATCGAAGGTCTTGACCTCCCGGTCCTGGTTCGACGAGAAATACAAGAACTCATTGACTCTGTGGATCGGTAAGGCAGTAGCTAAGGCTGGCCCTAAGCGCTTTTGCCAAAGGCCAGTGTAGGGACTCTTCGCTCGTTGCGGAGCCTACGAGAACGGGCCGGTGCTGCAGCCCATGCACGTGGGCGGCCACGCCGCTTTGCGTAGCAACGCGGTTTCCCAGTGCGATAAACGGCCCTGGTAACGCAGCCCCAGCAATTCTTTCGACAAGATCAGACGCCTGCTCGCAAATACATGCTGCCCAACGATACGGCTCCGCTCTGGTTCATGATGTCCAAAGCCAGACCGCGGACGGTCTCAAGGGCGTCACCTACGGGGCCGTTTCCTGAGAAGACTCCCGTGACGGGCTGAAATTTATGGATTGGCGTAATGTCACAGCGGGAGCGCATGAAACCGCCTACCTCAAATGTACGGATGAAAACTGGTTCCGTTCCGGGCGAGCTGATGACGATGCTCACCTCAAAATCTCCCACCATTTCCATCCTCTCCGCCACACTGCGTGCCAAATGAACAATATGGGCAGGGACCGACTGTGCATCCATGACGTGGACGTCGGTACGCGAATCGACGTCATCGTCCCACGCGGGGTTAGCTGCCACAGCGAGGCTCGCACTGCCGTTATCGTGAATTTCGACAACTCCCAAGGTTTGACCGCCATTGCTGTCGGTAGAGCGCCATTTTCGATACCCTGGGCGCGGATTCAGGCCAGCATTCTCCAACCCTCGTCGTTGCAATAGGAAGGGGTTCCGACTCATAAGGGACGCAAGGATTTCTTGGGCCTCTACTCGGTCAATCCGGCCTGTGTGCGCCGGACGGGGGCTGATCGGACGCGCGGCAGCCGCCAGCCAGACGCGGCCGTCCCGGTCTATGCCGGTCATTGTCTGATCCAAGAGATCTGCGAGATCCCTAGCATCGCTCCTACGGTCCTCGAAACGTTTCCGATAGGCCTGCTCTATGTCGCGTTCACTCATAAAGACCGTCTGCGCCCCATAACGACGAGGTGCCCTGAGCGCATCATCCTTTATTGCAAAGTGCGGCGTTTCTAGACTGGAGGGGATGCTCAGGACAACCACACCGGGGTCGTCGCTTTCATCGTTGACTGACGTAAATTCCAGACCGTGAACAGGAGGCTGGATAAGAGAGTATGCCCACCCCCTCAGCTTTCGTTCAATGGCGTCTGTCCAGCCCGCCACGGGCACGATGCTCTCCGCAGCGCTGGTGGCGCGATTTTCTCGGATCCCGAATACGATCATGCCGCCTCCCGCATTGACCATGGCTGAGACGTCCTTCGCAAACTCCTCGGACGCTTTGGGATTCCGGCTGTCAGGTAACTTTTCCTTCCAGTCAAGGTCACCCTTCTCTGTCAACTGCTGATCGATTGCACTTCGCAGCATCGAATATGTCAGAGCAGATGGTTCAAGCCCGAGGGCGCGATGCAAAGGTGTGAATGCCATGGTGAATTCTTACATCCGTGACTCGACACACCAGCACACGCTGGCCGAATACCCTAACGACCGGACACCCTGCCGCCTACGCCCAAAGAGTCACTCCCTGCTGTAAAGACCGGACACGACCCTGCGATGACACAAGGAGCGGCTCTTCGCCAGCTTGACGGAATCACGCTTATCGGCGCTTCGAAACCCGACTGAGAGGGCCCATTCAGCCCAACAGGTCAGGGTGATCTCACCGGACATGATTGACGCAGAAACCCCGTCCAGAAGCCTAGCGGCAAGAACCTTGGGAGATCACGCTACTTGGATCATCGACTCTCTCATCCTCTGAGCAGTCCGAGGATGCTGCTAGTCGCTCCTCGGACTCGGTGCAGCAACGCCCATCGCAAGGGCAAGCACCAGGCCAGGCAGTCCCGGTTTCGTTTTCTTGCCCATCCGACCCTTGCCACCTTCTTCCATATATCTTAGACTTAAGATAACTAAATCTAAGGGACCGGTTGTTTAGTGCATAGCATCGCCTTTCCGGGTCTTGGGCACGAAGGGAGACACATGACTATCGTCACCGAACGACCCCCGCACCATCGATCCCAGCAGGTCCGGGAGGTCATGTCCAAAGTGCCCACCGGCGTGACAGTCATTGCGGGCGAGCCCGAACTTACCGGTGAACGCGCCGCCATGATCGTTGGATCATTCGTTTTCATTTCCGTCGAACCCTGTTTGGTTGGTTTCTTCGTTGGCCAAGGCTCCTCAACTTGGCCAAAGCTCAAGGAGGCCACAGTGCTCGGCATCAGTACTCTGTCGGCAAGCCAGACTCAGTTCTGCCGCAAGCTCGGAAAAAAGGAAGAGGACCGCTTTGCCGAGCATTTCTGGAACAAGGGCTCATACGGTGCACCACTAGTCGCCGGTACAGTCACGGCCACGGAATGCCAGATCGAAAACGTCACCTCCGTCGGTGACCATGACTTTGTTCTGGCCCGGGTCCTCGATCTCAGCACCGGAAGCGCCGCTGACCCGCTTGTCTTCCAAAATCATGAGTTCTCCGGGCTCCTTCGCCACTGATCCGACAGGTTGAGCCACTGGATCCTGCCCAAACCTTGCTCACTCCGAAAGGTGGGCCTGACGCCGGCGCCCTGCCTGCGACGGGTCCAGCGCCTGGAGACTACGGAGTGATTTCCGGGTATAAAGCGGTCATCGATCCGGAGATTCTGGCCAGCACCACATTGATTCTGACATTACGCCGCTCCCCCGGTTGTACAGGCTGGCCTGGGTCCAGACACTAGAGCACCGTTTCCGCGGCGACAAGGATGCCGCGCTTCCCCGGCCGAAGTATCCCAGCAGCTACTCCGTGATGAAGCAGAAGCCGGAACACTGATAGCGGAATGACGAACCGGGTTGTTCAGTCCGGCCGCGGCGATCGTGTCAGGTTGTACAGTTCCATCAGCGGAGGACGAAGCCCCCGTCGAAGTTTCACATAATCCGGGAGCCCCTGGACTTGGACCGAATCGCTGTTCATATCGATGTCCAGCGAGAGCCTGGCATTGCCGGCGAACGGCAGATTCTCCAAATGGAAGCGCGTGCCCGGCGGAAGTGCAGGAGCGAGCCACAACTCGTTCCAAAGAAGGGCGGGGTCAAAACGCATCAGTACGCGGATCAAATGCACCGGGGCAGCTGCCGCCCATGCCTGAGGGGAACACGAGGCTGGGTACGGAACCGGTACCGGATGGCTGGCCTTGTCCAAGCCGCAGAACAGCTCAGGAAGCCGCCCGCCAAAGTAATCTGCAGCTTCCAAAAGCCCATACGCAATTGCCTGCGCCTGCTCCGTAAATCCGTACCTCATTAGTCCGCCCATGACGAGGGTGCTGTCATGGGGCCAAACTGAGCCATTATGGTAGCTCGCGGGGTTGTATGCACCCATCGTGCTGGCGAGAGTCCGTATTCCCCAGCCGGTAAACATCTCGGGGGACATGAGCCGTTCAGCTACCAGCGCTGCCTTGTCCTGGTCCACGATTCCGGCCCAAAGACAATGGCCCATGTTGGAGGCGAGGGCGTCAACGGGTTTTTTATCGCGATCCAGGGCGATGGCGAAATATCCTCGGTCTTGAAGCCAAAAACGCTCGTTGAAGGCCTCCTTCAGTCTCGCGGCTTTGGCAGCGCAGGAATCCGCGGTCTCTGTATCGCCGTGGGTGAGGGCGATCAGTGCCCGTCCCATATAGGCCGAGTAGGTGTAGGCCTGGACTTCGCACAGCGCTATTGGCGGTTCGGCCAGTGTGCCATCTGCGAAGTTTATTCCGTCCCATGAGTCCTTCCAGCCCTGGTTGCGTAGCCCTTGGTCCGTGTGGCGCTGGTATTCAACGAAGCCGTCTCCGTCGCGGTCTCCGTAGTTCTCGACCCAGTCCAGGGCTCTATCCGCGGCCGGGAGCAGGTCGTGTATGGCCGTGGATTCGAGTCCCCATCGGCTTAATTCCCCCAGCACGGCGACAAAGAGCGATGTGGCGTCAGCCGTGCCGTAGTAGATGCTGCGACCGCCGAGCGCTTGCCCAGTGCTGACACCCAGACGCACCTCATGGAGTATTCGTCCCGGTTCTTCCTCCGTTAACGGATTTATTTCCTTTCCTTGATAATCGGCCAGTGTTCTCAGGGTGCCCAACGCGAGGGATGGGTCGAGGAGAAAAGACATGAAGGAGGCGAGCAGGCTGTCCCTCCCAAACAAGGCCATAAACCACGGGGCTCCCGCGGCGACTACGACGCGGTCAGCGTGATCGGGGTTGAAGATCCGGAGGGAGCCCAGGTCCTCCTGGCTGCGCCTGATTACTTTCTCGAGCGCGTCATCTCCTAGGTCTGCGACGGGCATTGCTGTTCGCCACTCGGTGATGCGTTTCAGAGACTGCTCGTCGCCGGGGACCTTTTCATGTCGTGAGGGCCCTGTGTCCCGTCTGCCGATGAGTGGCGCAGCAGTAACTGTGTGGGTTCGCTCGCCTTGTGCAGGGACTGTAAAAGCGGATACGAAACTGCGCCCCTGAACCTGAGCGCCGGGGAAGGTCAGGACGATCCCGTGGCTGTGGCCTTTCCATTCGGAAGCCAGGATCAGCTTCTCCCCGTCAGAGCGCCGTGACTGTTGCCATCGCCGTGAAGGCCTGCCTTCCTTCACTTCAAACAGGTCGGCAAAATCAGTGTCTACGACTAGCTCCATGCGGCAGTTAATAGGCTCACGGGAGTAGTTGCGGACGGTTATAGTCTCAGTCAGACCGGTTCCGAGGGTTCGTTCGCGTTCGATCAGCAACGGACTGTCCATCCCTCCGTTGCTGGCGGCCCTCCCGACAAACTTGGCGCGGTAAGGCTCTGGTGTCGCAGCGGACAGCGCTTCAATGGAGCCGCCATTGATGGTCAGGTTCCATTCCGCGATGAAGCGGGTGTCGTTGAAGAAGGCTCCCTGCGGCCGACCCGCGGTCATGTCACCGTTCGCCGCAGAAATGCAGAATGAGGATCCCTCAAGAAGAGTAACCGCCCCTGGCCCAGCCGATCCTGCTGCGTTATTGATATTCCATCCCGGAATCTCTCGGCCCTCCTCGCTTTCGCTGGCCACACCGCCGAGCAGCACTTACTTAGAACTATGCGGGCTTCTCAGAGCGGACACAAGAGAACACTCACCTCTAGGGCGCCAATCCTGAGGAGGGGCACTCGCAGAGGGGGTGCCAGCGCCCTGGACGCAGAGAGCGGCCGCGATTGCGAAGGACTGGGGTGTGCACTCTCGCATTTCAAGCCCTCTTCGCGCTGCCCATATCGCTGCTGGCTGCTTCCGGGCTCTGAAAGGACATCCTGTGATGCTCGTTGATGGGGAACATCGATAAAGACATCAGCTGTGATGGCTTTTGCCCATGCCTCTTCTAGCTCAGCAACGGATCGGTCCAGACCAAAAGGACCGTTCCGGGCACTCCTGTGGCACGCGAAGGACGTTCTGGACCGAGTTTCTCCCGAATTGCAATCCTGTCGTGGCGATCGGCTCACTGGGAGTGGGAGTGCAAGCAGGTCATGCCGTTGTTGCAGCGGTGCTTGTCGATCTCTGCTGCCGGCAGAAGCATGCAAGCATCCCGGTGAGGGCAGGACCACCCGTTGCTGGCTTATCCAATGCCACGTCAGCTCCATTTACCCCGGATCCTCGATGTGCGGACTGGCAGGGTGCCTCCAATCGAATCGTCGGGCGCGGGGAGGGGTTACTTCTCGATCTCCCGCGCGACGTCGTTGACCAGGGCTGTGATTTTATGGGCAGAGGCGCCATGACTTTCTTCTTCTTTGCCTTGATGCGTCTGGGGCATTCCACTGACGGGAGGAGTACTAGGATTCAAGCCCCGGCACTGCCCCCTGCAACTTTATGTCGAAGGGGCAGTGCGGACGGGGGTCTACGCTAGGTCCGAGGCGCGGTGAGGGGCGATTTCGCCGGCTGTAAGGACGTCGGAACCGACGCTTTGGCTGCTGTGATCCGTCCTAGAATCAGCATCAATATCAGAGCGATGATCACGGGCACGCATACTGAAAGAACGATGATGCTGGTATCCACGCCGAGTCCGATGAGGACGCCGCCGAAGATCGGGCCGACAACCGATCCGAGTCGGCCCATTGAAGCCGCCCAGCCGACACCGGCGGTCACCGTTGCCTGGGGGTACAGCGACACTGCCACCGCGGCCTGGCCGATCATGCCGGCCTGAAGTCCGAGGCCGACCCCACCGAAGACCAGCAGCAGCAGCGCTTTGTCCGGGCCGAGGAATGCAGAGATGACAAGGAACACGATCGCTACCGCCGAGGTTCCAGCCAGGACGGACGTCATCCTGAATCGACGCGATGCGAGGATTAGTACGCTGGCACCAATGATGCTTCCTATGCCCAGGGCCGCCGACCCCAGCGGTGCCAGACCGGTACTGAAGCCGTAGCTGGTGAGCAGAGTCGGCAACCACGACGAGAACACGTAGAACACGGCAAAGATGAGGAACGAAAAAGCCCACAGGAGAAGCGTTCTGCTTCGTACGGAAGCATCGAACAGGCGAGCCACCGACGCATGGTGCTTGGCCTCGGCCGCATCAATGGGCGTGCTTGATACGTGGCTGGCGGAGAGTCCAAACCACAGGAACGGCAGAAGCACAGCAGAAGCGATAGCTCCGATTATGAACACCCATTCCCACCCCAATGCGCCCACGATACCGCTCCCGGCCAACCCCGCGATGAGCGCCCCGACCGAGATGCCCGTCATCACGACCACCGCAATCGATTGACGCAAACGGGCGGGATTGACTGCGGTCGCATGGGCGACAGCGGCTGGCAGCACGGCACCCAGTCCCAGGCCGGTCACGAAACGAAGAATCGTCAGCTGCAGAATCGAATCCGACCACGCTGTCAGCAACGAACCCAGGGTGAACACCACGACCGCCGAAAAAATGACGTTTCTGGTGCCCATTTTGGCCACGAGGCGCCCTACCGCCAGATACCCCAGAGCCACTCCAGCGCTGGTCAGCGCAAGCGCAGGAGTGAAGTGCGAGGGTGCAACACCCCAATCCTTGGCAATCGCAGGTATGGACACGCCCAGCGCGACCGTGTCGTATCCATCGAGCACTATGGCCGCACATGCGAGACAAAGTACCCACCAATTCGGTTTGGTCTCTTCCTGCTTTTTAGGTTCGCTCATCGTGTCCATCGGACATCCTTAAGGTTGTGAGGGCTTCGAATACAGTCTCGAAGCGGGGGGCATGCCACCGCCGTCGGCGGCTCGCGAGTCAAGGCCATGGACGAGGAACAGGCGCCGCAGGCTACGTCATGGCGGTTCTCCGTTCACGCACGACACGCGCTCTCTCGCCGTCAGCCCGCATACATACGCGGCTGGCGAGGTGCTCAAGTGTGGTGAAGATCATGGCACTGCGTTAGTTCTATCTCCTTAGCGCTTAAAGGTCAAGACCCTACTGCCTTGACACAAAGTATCTTAGTGCTGTTATATCTTTGGCATGACCTAGTTCACATTCCGGTCGCTTCGGCGACTACGGAATAAGCCTCGAACAACGTCGATGGAGCCTGAGTGACTATAAAGATTGGTGGACCCCGAGGATGACAACGCAGAGCAGCGCGGGCATCGTGGAACGTCCGGCCGGGACGGACTCCGAAGGATTTATCCCCTTCCGCGGCTTCGAACCGGGCGTGGACACGCTGGACGAAATTAAAGTCGGCGGCGTCTGGGCCCGGGGCGCGGGGGCACTGATTGAGTCCGTCAATCCCGCAACTTCTGAGGTCTTCGCGACGCTCCATGGTGCCACCCTTGACGATGTTGATGTCGCGGTCGCGGCCGGTCTGGCGGCCGTTGAAGAGTCGGGCTGGGCCCGTAAGCTACCGCACGAACGCGCTGCTGTTTTGCACAGGATCGGTTCGGCTATTGAAACCAACGCTGACCGGATCGCGTTTCTGCAGACCCAGGACACCGGTAAAACCCTCAAGGAGACACGGGCGCTGGCCATGAGCGCCGCGGCCACATTCCGTTTCACCGCGTCAGCCCTTGAAACCATGGAGGATGCGGTAACTCCGCCGCGGGGTGACTACTTGAGCATCTCCACCTATGAACACATCGGCGTGGTAGCTGCCATCACGCCGTGGAACTCCCCGATCGCCAGTGACGCGCAAAAGGTTGCTCCGGCACTTGCTGCCGGCAACGCTGTCGTGATCAAACCGCCGGTCTGGGCCCCGTGGGTGTCGCTGCTGCTGGCAAGAATCTGTGACGAGGCTGGACTCCCTTCGGGTCTGCTTTCGGTCCTTCCCGGCCCGGGGCGGACCGTCGGGGATGCTTTGGCGCGGCATAGGGATGTCGGCAAGGTTTCCTTCACCGGCGGCACCTTGACCGGCAGGCAGTTGGGTCGCATCGCGGCCGATAAAATCATGCCGATCACGCTGGAACTGGGCGGAAAATCGCCAACCATCATTTTTTCTGACGCGGACCTGGATCAAGCCGTCGCCGGGGTGCTTTACGGAATTTTTTCCTCCAGCGGCCAGAGCTGCATCGCCGGTTCCCGGGTATTCATCCAGCGGTCCATCTATGACACAGTGCTGGCACGCTTAGTCGAAGGAGCCAAAGCCCTGCGGGTGGGTCCAGGAACCGACCCGGGCACACAGGTGGCACCTCTTGTTGCCCACGCCCACAGGGATTCCGTTGAAAAGATGGTTGAGGATGCACGGGCAGCCGGAGCACAGATCCTGTGCGGCGGCGAACGGCCAGCGGAGCCGGAACTGCAGCAGGGCGCATACTACCTGCCCACCATCATTGCCGGCGTGGCCAACTCCGACCTGATCTGCCAGGAGGAGATCTTCGGTCCCGTAGCTGTGGTTCTTCCCTTTGATGATGAAACCGACCTGCTGGCCCAGGCCAACGACAGTGTGTTTGGTCTGGCCTGCGGCATCTGGACAGCGGACTACCGGCGGGCCTGGCGCATTGCGCGGGCCGTTGCGGCGGGCACCGTCTGGATCAACACATACAAGCAGTTCAGCATTGCTACCCCCTTCAGCGGAATCAAAGAAAGCGGGCTCGGCACCGAAAAAGGCAGGGACGGTATCCGCTCCTACATGCGCCAAAAGAGCATATACGTCGATCTTTCCGGCGCCCCATTGCCTTGGGCCGGCGCATGAAATCCGCAGCATATTCCAATCCATCCCTAACGAAAGGCAAGTCAGTGAGTGCTCACCCCTACAGTCCGGCATACCAGGCGGGAGGTTTCGGCTTCGTGTCCGGGGCGTTGTCCGTTGATGAAAACTACACGCCCGTCAGCGGCCGTCTTGAAGCCATTGAGGCTGCTGCGACCAGGCTCTCAGAACGGCTGGGGACCATCGGCATGTCCATGCAGGACATCGTCAAAACCACCTACTTCGTCACGGACCTGACCCTGCGCGAGGAAGCAAACTGCCATTACGAACAGCTCTTCAGCGATCCCCGGCCGGCCAGGACGTTCGTTGAAGTTTCTGCTCTGCCGTACGGTGCCACGGTGGAAATTGAAGCCATTGCGCACCGGGGCCAGGAGTGAACCATGACTACCGCCACTTTGAACACACGGGGATCGGAAGGATCACCCCGGCCGGTTGCCGGCGGTGACCGGGCTGTAACAGGGGAGCCCACCGCACGGTCCCTGAGGGTACAGCAGAAGACCTGGGAAGCGGACGGGGTTACAAGTGTCACGTTCGCTGACCCGTCCGGGGCGAAATTGCCCCAATGGCAGCCAGGTTCGCATCTGAGTCTTCATCTGCCCAACGGGCTCATACGCGAGTACTCATTGTGCTCGGATCCGCTGGATTCGACCAGCTGGACAGTGGCTGTCCTGCGGACGCCTGATTCACGCGGCGGCAGCCAACTGGTTCATGAGGGTTTGCCGGTGGGATCGCTCCTTGAGGTTGATGGGCCACGCAATAACTTCGCACTGGAAGATGCGGGACGCTACGTATTGATCGCTGGCGGGATCGGCATCACCCCGATTGTCTCCATGGCGCGGGAACTCCAGGCGGCGGGGGCGGACTGGTCTCTGCTGTACACCGGCCGGGCCCGCGCCACTATGGCCTTTCTGCCTGAGATCGAGGCCCTCCCCCAGGACCGGATTACCATCCATGCCGACGACGAGGCCAACGGCAGCTACCCTGACCTGGCGGCCGCTGTCGGAACACTGAGCCCCGATGCGCTGGTTTACGCCTGCGGACCGGAACCACTGCTGAAAGCCGTTGCCGGGGCCATGCAGGACGAAGCGCAGCTTCGGATCGAGCGGTTCAAGGCACCAGAAAAAATTGCTGTCCCGGTGGAGAGCGAATCAGCATTTGACGTGGTGTGCAACAGCACCGGCCAACGCATCCCCGTCGGGCCTGACATATCTGTGCTTGATGCCCTCAACAACGCCGGCATCGACGTTCCCAGCTCCTGCGCTGAAGGCATCTGCGGTACCTGCGAAACACGCGTCATCAGCGGCGACGTGGAGCACCGTGACTTTCTCCTCACCCAGGCCGAGCAGGCCGCAAACAAATCCATGTTCGTATGCGTCTCGCGTTGCCGTTCAGCCGAACTGATTCTTGATCTCTAAACCCTCGAAAAGTAAGAAGGTAGCCCCATGAATTTCTTCGCAGCAGAGCCTGTCTGTAAGTTGCGAGCCCTTCGCTCGGTGTCCTTGAAGGTACCGGAAACGGCACGCGCCAAGGATTTCTACCACGAAGTCTGGGGCCTTTCCACCGTCGAGGAGGACAGCGACCGCTTCTGGCTCCGCGGAACCGGCTCCGAGCACCACATTCTGAAGCTGGAAAAGGGCCAACAGAACGCCCTTGGCGGCGTGGCCTTCGCCCTCGCTACGCCCCAGGAGGTGGACCAGGCCGCCATTAAGCTCACCGCTTTGGGTATTCCCCTCTTCCGTGAACCCGGCCCGCTGGACGATGCTGCCGGCGGTTACGGCCTGCAGCTGGTTGACCCCGAGGGCAGGCTTGTAGAGCTGTCGGCGGACGTTCATGCCGTCGTCAGCCAGGAGCCATCCGGACGCCGGGCAATCCCGCGCAAAATCGCCCACGTCGTTCTGAACACCATTAACATTGACCGGGCTACCGCCTTCTACACCCAGGTCCTGGGCATGCGGGTCTCGGACTGGTCCGAGCACCAGATGTCCTTCCTGCGGTGCAATTCCGAGCACCATGTCATCGCCTTCAACCAGGCCCCGTGGACAGCAGTCAACCACGTGGCCTACGAAATGCAGAGCATCGATCACTTCATGCGTGGTATCGGGTCCCTCAAAACCCACGGTATCGCCCCCCAGTGGGGACCGGGACGCCACGGTCCCGGGGATAACACCTTCTCCTACTTCACCGACCCTGCAGGCCTGGTTTGTGAGTACACCTCGGAAGTCGCGCAGGTTGATGAGGACAGCTGGCTGTGCCGCACCTGGAAGCGGACCCCGGAACTGTCGGACCAGTGGGGAACCGCCGGGCCGCCCACGGTCAACGTTCGCACCGCCATGGCCGGAATCCCCGATGACGGCTACCGCTCCCTCGTCGTCCCGGGCAGCGCGGACTACTTCACTGTTCCGTCGGCAGATTCGGTAAGTCATGCAGCTGCCCACTGAGGCAGCTCCCGCCACCGGAAGCTTGGGCAGCCGCATTTCCCTCCATGGCGTATCCCTGGTCGTCCGTGGTGAAGGAGCGCCTGTTTTCCTGATGCACGGCATCGGGGGTAACGCCTCATCCTGCGGCGCGCTGGCACAGCTGCTCAGTGAGGCCGGCTACCGCACGTTCTGCTGGGATGCTCCAGGGTACGGGGAGTCCGCGGATCCGCTGGATCCGGTCGACCATCCCGGGCTCGTCCGGCAGATTTTGGCTTCCCTCGCCCTTGGTCCCGCACACCTGATTGGGACCTCGTGGGGAGGAGTTATCGCCACCAAAGTGGCAGCGCAGGAACCTGGTGCTGTCCGCTCCCTGGTGCTGGCGGACAGCACTAGGGGTTCGGCCGTTACCGGTGAGTCGGTGGACAGGATGCTGGCTCGCGTCTCGGAACTGGCTGAACTGGGATCAGAAGCGTTTGCCGACCGGCGCGCGTCCAGGCTGGTCTCGCCGTCAGCGGATGCTGCGACAGCCGCGGCCGTCAGGTCCGACATGGCCGCGGTCCGGCTGCCCGGTTACACAGCGGCAGCGGCCATGATGGCAGCTACCGACACATCCAATGTGCTGTCGTCCCTGCAGGTGCCATCACTGGTTTTGGTCGGCGAAGACGATGTTGTCACCGGTGTGGCTGAATCCCGGATTCTCGCCGAATCCATAACAGACGCTTCTTTCAAGATCATTCCCCGTGCAGGCCATGCCGCAGTGCAGGAGAAGCCGGCAGAGATGGCGTCGTCGATTCTAGAGTTTTGGAAGAGGCTTTCATGACACGGCTGATCGTAGTAACAGGCTCCGGACGTGGTCTGGGATTCAGTATCGCTGAACGGCTGGCAGCCGGAGGTGACCGCATTGTCATCGCTGAGAAAAACGCAGAACTCGCAGAATGTGCAGCAGATACGCTGCGCGGACGCGGCTTTGATGCCACGGCAATCGTCACCGATATCGCGGATAAGGACTCCGTTGCGGCTTTGGCCGATACCGTTCAGGAACTAGGCGGGGCAGACGGCCTGGTCAACAATGCAGCTCTTGCCGACGGCGTTGGCGGGGACACCTTCTGGGACCTTGAAGAGGACTTTTTCCAGCGGGTCATGACGGTGAACACCTTCGGCACCTGGCTGGTGAGCAAGCACCTCTATCCGCAGCTGGCACAAAAGCAGACAGGCGCCATCGTAAATGTCGCTTCCGACGCCGCGCTGTACGGTTCGCCGCGTCTCGTCCACTATGTCAGCTCCAAAGGCGCGGTCCTGGCAATGACCCGGACCATGGCCCGGGATGCGGGAGCAGCCGGGGTCCGTGTAAATGCCGTTTCCCCCGGCCTTACCAGAGTCGAGGCGACCGAGTCCGTGCCGGCCTCCCGCTACCGGCTCTACGAAGAGACAAGGGTATTGGAAAGGGACCAGGTGCCCGAGGATGTCTCGGGCGTCGTCCAGTTCCTGCTCTCGGACGCGGCCGCGTTCATCACCGGTCAGAACATCATCGTTGACGGCGGCTTTGTCATGGGGCACTGAGTCAGCTACCACCACCCACAACATCCCCCATTCCCGAAAAATACCCCAGGACGCCGGGCTCCGGCTGATGATCAAGGAGACCACCAGATGGATCTGCAATTAAAGGACCGCACCGTCGTTGTGACGGGAGCGAGTTCCGGCGTTGGCCTGGCTACCGCCCGTTACCTGCTCGCAGAAGGCGCGAAGGTAGCTGCCTGCGCCCGTGATGCAGGGCGCCTCGCGGCGGCTTTCGATCAGTTTGCGTGGGCTGATAGAAACTCCATCTATCTGGCCACCTGCGACGTGACCGACCGCAAAGCCACCGACGCGTTCGTTGCCGGGACCTTGGAAAGCTTCGGGGCTGTTGACGGGCTTGTGTGCAACGCCGGCCGCTCGCTCATGGCTACCTTGGATGAGACGTCCGACGAGCAGTTCCGCGAAGAATTTGACCTCAAGATTTTCGGGGTGTTGAACATCGTACGCTCGGCGCGGGCTGCCCTGGCCGCCTCGCCGCACGGCTCAGTGGTCAACGTCAATGCGATCCTGTCCCGCCAACCTGAGCTGCGCCTGGCCGCTACTTCAGCCGCGCGCGCCGGGTTGTTGAACCTGAGCCACTCATTGTCTGAAGACCTCGCCGCGGACGGTACCAGGGTCAACTCGGTGCTGCTTGGACTGGTCGATACCGGCCAGTGGCGGCGGCGATTCGAGCAGTCAGGCAGCGATCTGAACTTCACGGAGTGGAGCGCCGAGATCACCAAGGACCGGGGGGTAAAGCTGGGCCGCTTCGGCACAGCCGACGAAGTCGCCTTCCACATTCTTACCCTGCTGTCCCCGCTAAGCGGCTACACCACAGGAGCCACGATCGACGTCGGCGGCGGTGTTGGCCGCTATGTGTAAGGCACCTGCCATCGGGCTAAACGCTCAACGGCATGCCCGGCCTAAATCTACGAAAGAGATAAGACATGTCCATGGAACAAGGAACGAAAATGCCCCAAAACCCAACCGGCGGTGACATCCTCGTCCGGGTAATGCGCAGGCACGGCATTGACACCGCCTTCGGGGTGATCAGTATCCACAACCTTCCCCTCATCGAGGCCGTGGACCGGGAACTGAACTTCGTCGCCGTCCGCCACGAAGCCGCGGCAGTAAACGCGGCGGACGCTTACGCGCGCGCTTCGGGCAAGTTCGGCGTCGCCCTCACCAGCACCGGAACAGGCGCCGGCAACGCTGCCGGGTCCATGGTGGAGGCGCTGACCGCAGGCAGCCGCGTGCTGCACATCACCGGCCAAATTGACAGTGAATTCCTCGGAAGCAACCGCGGAGTGATCCATGAGGTTCCACGACAGCTGCAGATGCTTCACGCAGTATCGGGCTACGCACGGACCATCTTCAACGCCAAGGATGCCGAAGCAGATTTGGAAGAAGCTATCGCGCACCTGCTGAACGCCCCGCATACGCCGGCCAGCCTGGAATGGCCAATCGACCTGCAGTACCTGGCCCTGCCCGAGGAACAGCGCCCTGCGGACGCCCCCAGCCAGCCTGGAACCTCCATCGACGAGACATCTGTGGCCAAAGCCGTTGAACTGCTCTCGCAGGCCAAAAGGCCCCTCATCTGGGCAGGCGGTGGAGCCGCCGGTGCGGGTACAGCCCTGGCTGAGCTGCTGCACCGCCTCGGCGCCGGGCTGCTAACCAGCAATTCCGGCAGAGGCGTCGTACCCGAAGATGATGACCAGGTGATCGGTAACTTCGCTACCACCCCCGAGGCCGCGGCACTCCTGGCGGACGCGGACGTGCTGCTGAGCGTTGGAACACACTTCCGTTCCAATGAAACAAAGCACTACTCCATGGCCCTGCCCAGCAGGCACATCCAGCTGGACATCGATCCTGCAGCCATTGGCCGGGTCTACCCGGCCAATGTCGGGCTGGAAGGTGATTCCCGGGTCCTGCTCGAGCAGATCATCGCCAAACTCCCCGCCCCCGGCGTCGAGGCCGGCTGGACCGAGCGGGTACGCGCGACCCGGCACAACGTCCGGGCCGCCCTGACCGGATATATCGGCGGGTACGCCGAGATCTGCGAAAGCCTTCGTCGGCGGCTTGACCGCGAATCCGTAATCGCCCGCGACGTCACCATCCCCTCCAGCCAATGGGGCAACCGCCTGCTGGAAATCTACTCGCGGGAAACCAACATCTTCCCGCTCGGCGGCGGCATCGGCCAGGGACTTGCAATGGGCATTGGCGCCGCCTGCGCCCGGCCCGGGATCCCCACCGTCGTGATCGTTGGTGACGGCGGACTGGCGGTTCACCTCGGTGAGCTCGCCTCACTCGGAGGCTCGGGCGCCTGGTGCGTAGTGCTGGTCTTCAACGACAGTGGCTACGGAGTCCTCCGGAACATGCAAAAAGCCAACGGCTTCGCCCAAGCTGGCGTTGATCTTTACACTCCGGACTTTGACCTGTTGGCCCAATCACTGCGCCTGCCTTTCTGGCGGGTCCGCGGCTCCGGACAATTCGATCAGGCACTGGCAGAAGCGTTGGCGGTCCGGGGACCGGCCGTCATCGAAATCGACGTCACAGCCCTGGACCCGGCGCCGGGACCGTTCGTGCCGCCGGTGCATATCCCCAGCCGGAACCACTAGAGGGACGAGGAAAAAATGGCACTGACAGAACCACTGACTTTGGACAGTCCACCACCGGACACAGGGCAAATCCGGCACCGTGTCGTCTGCCTTCACAACGGCACCGGAGCCGTGGAATGGTACAGCCGGCAGGTCGCTGCCTACGATGCACAAACCTGGGAAAACTTCGATGGCGCCTTTCTCGGTGCCACCGTCACCGAAGACCAGCTTGAAGAGTGGGTCTCAGGTGCTGCGGCAGCAGTCCAGGACGGCGGGGTCACCCCCGTGCACCTGGTGGCCTCCGGACGGGCCGCCTACGCCACCATCGTGCTCGCCGGCCGTTATCCCGAGCTGGTCAAGAGCCTGATTCTCGCAGACCCGGAGGTGGACACCTCCATCGAGGGTTATGCACATTCGCTCCAGCTCGTTCAGGCACCATCGCTGGTCATCGCCGCGGTGCCGCAGGCGGACACCGACATTGCCGAGCCGCAAAGTATCGCCGGAGGAATCGATAACGGCGTCTTCGTCATCATCGAAAACGCCGCCGTCCCCGCACACCGAACACGGGCCGACTCTTTCAATGAGTGGGCCACATCATTCATGAACATCGCCGAAGGCCTGCACACCTTCGCCGAACCAGAGGAGGACTTCCGTGCCTGAACAGTACCTAGAACCGAATCAGGCCCTCACCAGGCCCGCAACTCCCTACGAGAAGAAACTTGCGGGGGCATTGAGCGAGGTCTTTGCCGGCGGCACAAAAGATCTGCCAGGGGTGGTTGCAGGTCTGAACGGCCTTGGTCTTAATGCTCCGGATGGTAAACCGTGGGACGAAGCCCGTTTCCGCGCCGAAATGCGACGACTGGGAGAATAAGAAATGACAACTACAACACAAACCGCTCGTCCGACGACCGGGAAGAGCAAGACGAAAAACGTGGTCGGCGTACGCCACGAAGTCGATGCCAAAGAACTGGCAGCCATGGGGCTGCGGGACCGCTGGTACCCCATCTACCCCTCCCGCTTCGTTGGCGTTGGGGACATGGTCAAGGTTAAGCGCCTGGGCGTGGACTGGCTGCTGTTCCGCGACGCCACCGGACGTATCCGGATGCTCGAGGACCGCTGCCCCCACCGCAGTGCCCCTCTCTCAGTTGGTCAGCACCTCGGAGACCGTGTCGCCTGCAAATATCACGGTGTGCAAGTCGATGGAGACGGTACGGTCGTCTCCGTTCCCGGCATGCCCGGATGTGCCCTTGAGGGCCGAACGGTCACCACGTCGCTGGCAGTCGCAGAAGCAGCCGACACCATCTTCGCGTTCATGCCACTGACAGCTGACTCCGAGGTAACGGAGTTCAAGCTGCCGGACCGCCTGGCCAATCCCGAGGTTTCCTGGTTCTCGAACTTCGCGGAGTGGAAGGGGCCCTGGCGCTTCTACATGGACAACGTCCTGGATCCGATGCACGGTGCGTTCCTCCACCGCGACTCACACTCCATGTTCGGTGGAGACACCAGCGCCCGCTTCCGAATCCGCGAAACCGACCGAGGCTTCTTCTTTGAGAAGACGGACCAGCGCGGCGTGAACTTCGACTGGGTCGAATACTGCCGCGAGGCTATGGATTACGTCGATCTGGAAATCCCGTACGCAGCGTCTGCAGGACCCGGCGGGACTTTTGGCATCGTCGGCATGGCCACTCCCATTGATGCAAACAACTCGGCCATTTTCCACTGGCGCACCCGCACCGTCTCGGACTGGGAGCGCGACGTCTGGCGGTTCATGTACAAGACGACGCTTGAAGAAAAGCACTGGGCAGTCCTGGAACAGGACCGGGAAGTCCTCGAAGCACTCGCCGCCGACGCTGACAAAGACGAACACCTCTACCAGCACGACCTCGGCGTCGCGCGGATCAGGCGCGTCTACGAAGCCGACGCAGAAAAGCAGGCCGCTATCCTCCGAGGTGACGGGCTGTAATGGATGACTCCATGCTGCTGACAGTCTTTCTGCGGCATGATCAGTCCCAGCACCTGGAACAGATTCAAGCCGGACTGGATGAACGGGACTGGTGGAACGGCTTCCCGCCTGAAGGTTGTGAGATCGTCTCTTGGGTAGTCGCCATGGGTGTAGGTCAAATAGTCACTCTGCGGCTTCCGGCTCATCTGCTCAATACCGTGAACGTCGAGCTGGAACGGCGGGCCTGGGGTGTCTTTTCCACCGAGTTCTATCCGACGTATGACTTCCTGCCGGTGCGCGAACGCCTGCGCCGGGAGTCCAACGAAAGGGTAAGTTGTTGAGCAGGGTGAAAGCGGCGACAGTTCCAGAGCCTCCGCGCGAAAAAATGTTCAGTAACGCACGGTTGCAGGGGCAGCACTTTTTCCTGTCCGGCATGCATGCCGGCGGCAGCGGCGGCATTGTCGGTGGAAACGACACCTATCTTCAGTCGCGGGAGACCTTCCGCAGGATCAAAGAACTCACCGAGGCATGCGGGGGCACAGTAGATGACATCATCTCACTGCGCATCTACCTCACCGACATCTCCGATAAGGCGCTGGTCGGCAAGGCAAGATCCGAAGTGTTCTCGGGTGACTTTCCGTGCTCCACTCTGGTGGAGGTGAGCCGTCTCGTTGAAGATGGGCTAACGGTGGAAATCGAAGCACAAGGCATTATCGGCGCTGCCCACCAGGATTAGGGCCAGATGCCAGGGGTTGGGTGGATACGTCCTCCCGGATTCTCCCCTCCGCAAGCCGGATTGTCGTCAGCAATCCGGCTTTCGGTCGGAAACCAACCCCCTCCCCCAAGCGCTGAACAGCGCGTGAAATCACCCGGTAGTTCAGTGTGGTATTCGAGCGAGCACAAGTGCCTTTGAGCGTGACGAGAACATTCTCCTCACTGCGTTTCGTCAACCACACGCGCGAGCGGATCCAACTACCCAATCAAGACTCGAAGGACATTATGAAGTCAGCACGCACCTGCCGTGTCGGAGTTATCGGTTACGGCGCGATTGGAGTGCCCGTCGTCGCCGGGATTACTGAGGGACGGGTCGCAGGGGCCGTCCTGGAAGGAATCATCTCCCGAAGCCCGCTCAGCAATATCCCCGTAAAACAAATGGACTTGGCAGAGGCCCTGGAACGCTGTGACCTGCTGGTTGAATGTGCAGGTCAGGAAGCACTCGTTGAGCACGCTGAGGATGTCCTCCGGGCAGGTGTTGACCTCCTCGTGACTTCTATTGGCGCCCTGGCAGATAGAGAATTCTCAAAACAGCTTCACGCCGCCGGCCCAGGCCGGCTCTTCCTAACATCCGGCGCAGTTGGCGGCCTTGACCTCTTGTCCTCAGGCGCCCGTGCCGAAGGCTATGACAAAGTCACGATTACGACGACGAAGTTACCGGGCTCCCTTCTCCAGCCCTGGATGAACGAGGCTTTGGTTGAGGAGATACGCAATACTCGAGGTCCACTGGACATTTATGAAGGATCGGCCGCTGAAGCCGCGAGGTTATTCCCTAAATCCCTGAACGCCGGCGCCGCCGTTGCTATCGCCGTTAACAACTGGGACGCTGTGACGGTCAAAGTAAGGGCAGACCCCGCAGCGGAACTCACCAGCCACGTCATTGAAGCTTCTGGAAATGTCGGGGAATACCGGTTCGAGATCCGCAACAAGCCCTCTGAGGACAACCCGAGGACAAGCGGCGTAGTGCCGTTCGCCGTACTACGCTCCCTGGGATCCATTATCGGCGGCCGGGGCGGACTGATATGAGCGCAGCAACGGGTTCGAACTGCAGCCCCCGCGTCGTGCAGTAAGCCGCGGCGGGGATCCTTCCGGTCAGTGAGCGTTCCAGAAGTGCCGGCAGATGAGCCTCCGCTGCACCTCATGCCCAAATGAAAAATTGACCTTCGCGTTTGTTTGGGCCTTCTCTAGACAGACGCGGCCGCCCGCGAAGGCCAAGGATGCGCCCGCCAAACCCTGACGCAACGGAGAAGATGGAGTTTCAGGAGTTTGGGCCAACCGCTTCCAGCGCATTGACATCAAATGCGACCACCGATGCCTCTGCCTTCTTAAGCAACGCTGCGAGTTGATCGAGTTCCGAGGGCGTCAGGCCGCCCAACATCTGACGTTGCTTGTCCAAATGCTTGCCGAATGCCTCATCGATAACAGCCTTGCCATGAGCGGTGAGCTGGGCGTAAACAACCCGGCGGTCTTCGCGGGTTCGAACTCTCTCGATGAGGTTTTGCTCCTCCATCCTGTCCAACCGGAAAGTAATACCGCCAGTCGTGAGCATAGACGAGGTCGCGAGCTCCCCGGCCGTCTTCCGGTGAGGCGGCCCGGAGCGGCGCAGGTTAGCCAGGACGTCAAAGGACGCAAGTGTCAGCCCATACTCATCAAAGTAGGAACTTTCCACAGCACGGACCTGATTGGCGAGCCGCATGAGCCGCCCGAGGACGCCGATGGAGCTCGCGTCCAAGTCCGGCCGTTCACGCTGCCAATCTGCGAGAATGCGGTCAATAGCATCAGCTTCAGTTGTTTCGTCAGACATGGCCCTGTCCTTTAGATGTAGATAGTGCATCTTAACACTGAGCTTTCCAGCAATCAATAACTCAGTCCCATTCCGCTCAAGGTCTTGTTACTTGGTCGAATCTACCTTAGTGTTGAGATAGTTAGAGTTGAGGGAGTTGCTCCTTAGCTTTGCTGCCAGTTCTTGGTTTACATCGCCCCCAGTCCGAGAGGTTTAACAATGAGCGAAACCGTAAGTGCACCGACAACAACAGATCTTGAAGAGCTCATCGATTCATCTATCGCGTCCCGTGAGAGCCGCGTCGTTGACTTCGACACTCTGAAGTTCCAGACGAAAATGGGAGACAAATTCCGGCGTGGCCAGGTCCGCTACATCGGCTCCGGAGCGACCGGGGACCACTCGGACGACAACAACATCCTCCAGGCCGAACACTTCACGTTCTCCAACATGGTTCTGCCCGCCGGCTGCGTAGGACCCGAGCACACGCACCCCGACGTCGAAGAAGTATTCTTCGTCCTCGAGGGACAGGTGGAGTTCAGTGTCCACGACGTCGAGGACGGCACCAAGAAGGCCAGTCGCGTTTTGGGCTACCGCGACCTGATTCGTGTTCCTGCAGGCGTTCCCCGCAGCCTTCGTACTGTCAGCGAAGAGGACGCGCTGATCTGCGTAATTATTGGCGCCAAGAAGCCGGAGATTCCCTTCTACCCGCCGACCTCCGAAATGCACGGAGTTACTCGCTAGACATGTTCCTCCGAGAGCGCGGGTACCAGCTGGAGCTGGTACCCGCGCTTCTTGGTGCAGCTGTCGGTATCAGCAGAAGACATTATTTCGTTTGTGAAATTGAGCAGCGGCATCAGCTGCATGACGATGGAGTCGACAACATTGGCCAATCCACTTCCCCCATGCCACCCAGCACCCCACCCAGGGAGGGCAACCGCCGTCCCCCAGAACGAGGCGGTGAGTAAGTGACCGCGGCAGTGGAAACCCTCCCAGTCAGCCAGGACGGGCAAACCCACAAATCAGCAGGACACGTCATTGTTGATTCGCTTGTCGCACACGGCATCAGGCGGGCACACGTTGTCCCCGGCGAGAGCTTCCTGGATGTACTTGACGGGCTTCACGACTCGTCCCTCGAGACCATCGTGTGCCGCCACGAGGGCGGGGCCACGTACATGGCTGAAGCTGACGGCAAAATGAATCAGATACCTGGCATTGCCATGGTTACCCGAGGCCCGGGTGCGGCCAACGCCCATGTCGGATTGCACACCGCGTGGCAGGATTCAACGCCGATGGTGCTGTTCGTGGGCCTGATTCCTTTCGCACACCGGGACCGTGAAGCGTTCCAGGAGTTCGACATCAAAGCCTGGTTCGACACCGGCGCTAAGCGCGTGATGGTCCTGGATCACGCAGAGCGCGCTTCCGAGATCGTCGCCGAGGCCATGTTCGCTGCCATGAACGGCCGGCCCGGCCCCGTCGTTATCGGGCTGCCCGAGGACGTCATCAGGCAACAGATCCCCGCCGAACTCCACCCGCCAATCCCTGTGGCCACCGGAGGCATGACCACAGTGGACTCCGACGCCCTGGCCGCGGCCCTGGCAGCATCGACCAAGCCACTGTTCGTCACCGGTGGAAATGACTGGACCCAGGAGGGTGCCGACCAGCTCACCGCCTGGCTGGAAAAGCACCATATTCCAGCAGCGGCGGAATGGCGGACCCAAGGGACTGTTCCTTTCGGTTCCCCGTCCTACGTCGGTCCTATCGGTTACGGTCGCCCTCGTCCCACTTATGACCTGCTCGAAGAGACGGACCTGCTGATCTTTGTCGGTACCGTCCCGGGCGATGTCATCACGGACGGGTTCCTGTGCCGGCAGGACTGGACCAAGAAGAACTTCCTTGTCACGATCGACCCCTCGCTCCGAGGCAGGTCCGGGCCAGTCTCCTACCAAATCGTCGCCAAACCCGACGTGTTCATCCGCGACCTCGCCAAGATCGAACTCCCGGTCAAGGACGAATGGAAAGCCTGGACGGCACGGATGCGCACTGAGCAGGAAGCCTTCGCCGCGCTCCCCAAAGCGACGCCTACCCTCGGCCATGCACGAATGGACACCTTGATGGCCAATCTAGTGCCAACCCTCCCCCATGACGCGATGGTCACCCTCGGCGCCGGTGAGCATACCAACTGGGCACACCGCTACTTCCCAACCCAGCGCTATGCCTCCATGATCAGTGCCCGCAACGGCTCCATGGGGTACTCCGTTCCCTCGGCCATCGCAGCGTCTCTGGAATACCCTGGACGGCGCATCGTGACCATCGCTGGGGATGGCGAATTCCTCATGAACGGCCAGGAACTGGCCACAGCCGCCCAATACGGCGCCACCCCCTTGGTCATCGTCATGGACAACCAGGAATACGGCACCATCCGAACCCACCAGGAACGGCACTACCCGGAACGGGTGTCCGGAACCCAGTTGAAGAACCCTGAATTCGCGCTCATGGCGCAAGCCTTGGGTGGGTTCGGCATCAAAGTCGACCGGGATGCTGACATTCCAGCCGCAGTTGAAGCGGCACTGAAAGCTATCGACGAAGACCGCATCTTTGCGCTCATCCATCTAGTGGTCGAGCAAAGAGTCAAGGCCTACTAGGACGCCTGCGGACTCTGACCTTCCGCAGGCATTAATCCTCGCCACCTCGCCGGTGCTGCTCAACGAACGGAAAAAATTGACTCTCCCCACACTTACCGAACCTGAACTGCTCAATAGCGTCCCTACCGGCCTGCTGATCGGAGGGCAGTGGCGGGATGCGTCCGACGGCGGCACGTTCGACGTCCACGACCCCGCCACCGGAGAGGTACTCGCCACCCTCGCCTCCGCCACCAGCGAGGACGCCCTCGCCGCTTTGGACGCCGCGGACGCAGCCCAGGCGTCCTGGGCCCGCACCGCACCCCGCGTCCGGGCCGAGATCCTGCGCCGCGCCTCTGACCTGGTCACCGCACGCGCCGAGGACTTCGCCCTGCTGATGACCCTGGAAATGGGCAAACCGCTGGCCGAAGCCCGCGGCGAAGTCACCTACGGCGCCGAGTTCCTGCGCTGGTTCTCCGAAGAAGCCGTCCGCGACTACGGCCGCTACCTCACCACCCCCGAAGGCAAAAACAAGATCCTCGTCCAGCACAAACCCGTCGGACCCTGCCTCCTGATCACGCCCTGGAATTTCCCGCTCGCCATGGCCACCCGCAAGGTCGCACCCGCCGTCGCCGCAGGCTGCAGCATGGTCCTCAAACCCGCCAAACTCACCCCCCTCACGGCCCAGTACTTCGCCCAGACCATGCTCGACGCCGGCCTGCCCGCCGGCGTGCTCAACGTCGTCGCATCCTCCAGCGCCTCCGGCATCTCCGGTCCGCTCCTGGAGGACTCCCGGCTGCGGAAGGTCTCCTTCACCGGCTCCACCCCCGTCGGCAAACGCCTCATCGCCGACGCCGCCCAGAACGTCCTGCGCACCTCCATGGAACTCGGCGGGAACGCCCCGTTCATCGTCTTCGAGGACGCCGACCTGGATGCCGCCGTCGACGGGGCCATGGCCGCCAAGATGCGGAACATGGGCGAAGCCTGCACCGCCGCCAACCGCTTCCTCGTCCAGGAGTCTGTCGCCGCAGAATTCACGCAGAAGTTCGCCGCCGCCATGGGCGCCCTGACCACCGGCCGCGGCACCGACCCCACCACCCAGGTAGGTCCCCTGATCGACGCCGGCGCCCGAGACGACGTGCACGCGCTGGTGAGTGCCGCCGTCGACGCCGGCGCTACCGCGGTTACCGGCGGTTCACCGGTGGAAGGCGCCGGCTACTTCTACCACCCGACCGTGCTGGGCAACGTCCCGAACGACGCCGAGATCCTCCGGCAGGAGATCTTCGGCCCCGTGGCGCCCGTGACCACCTTTGCCACCGAGGAGGACGCGGTCCGGCTGGCCAACGCCAGCGAGTATGGCCTGGCGTCCTACGTCTACAGCCGGGACTTCAACCGCCTGCTGCGCGTGGCCGAACAGATCGAATTCGGCATGGTCGGGTTCAACGCCGGCGTCATCTCCAACGCCGCAGCCCCCTTCGGCGGCGTCAAGCAATCCGGTCTCGGCCGCGAAGGCGGCTCCGAAGGCATCGCCGAATACACCACCACCCAATACCTCGGCATCAACGACCCCTACCCGAGGTAAACCAATCGGACTCTGGGGAGCAACTTGCCGGGGCCATCAGCGCTCATGCTCCTGATGGTTCCGGCAATATCGCCCTCGGCGTTCGACAAGGTCGTCACCAACTAGACGGCATTTCTACTTCGACCTCTTCCCGCTGAGGCGCGAACTACCAAGCGAACCGCCTTCGATGCCGAACGAATTTTCAGAGCTTGATTCCCGGAGACACGGTTCTTGTTCACAGAGAGGGGCAGCTCGAATCTTCCGGCGAAGTTCATGCAAGGACTGAAGACGGTTCTGTCCTTTGGCTGCATCTGGCGGCCGGTGTCGGCCGCCGACTTCATTCGCGAAATGTCGGCTCTAAGGTTTGGCGTATTCCTAGAGCCACGTAACGAGCTGTTCTGGCTCCTCATCTGTTGAATGCAACTGAAAATGGGGCTGCCAATTGGGTGGCGCAGCTTCGTGTGATCCTGCCACTATGCGTGCAGGTTTCAACAGCAGGAACAGGACGGCAGGCGAAGCTCCTTGAATAGCCGGCGGCGAAGGGTGCGCATTTACCCATTGCAGCTTTGTTCTAAGTAACTTAGAATCAAGATAGTTAGTTTACTTGCGGTATTCCTTGAAATCTAACTAAGGAAGGAGATGTTGGTCATGCCAGGATCCGCCCCATACTCCTTCTGTTCGTCAGTTCTACTTTGCTCAGCCTTTGACCAGCATGCATACAGACAGTCCTTGCTGTACTGGGTCCGGGAAGTGACCCGGCCCCTGACAACAAGGTGAAACCATCGGCGATCATCGGAGACCGTCGACCCCACACCGGGAGACAGTAGTCATGAAAGTTTCTTTTAGCATCCTGAATACCTTGCTCGGCGTCCCTGCCGGCTACAACGACTGCGATCAAGAGCGCGTGATTCATCGCCGCGATGAAAGGTTCCCCGCCGGCACCATCTCATCATCTCCCTGGGAGGGATGGTGGCATCACGAGCCAGTGGCCGGAACCTGAGCCCAGTGCCCGGGCGTCGCAGATCCAACACCTAGGATTTGATTCCAAGTTCATACAGATACTTGTCACTACCCCCCGTACGTGCGGGATGATTCCAAAAATCGTGAACTGAACGTGTCCCGCTTACGCCTCCTTGGTCCTCGCTTCGATGACCACACTGCTGAACGTTGCCCACCGCGCGGACAACCTCTTCGACATCGAAAACTCCTCGCCCGCGAACTTTTGGGCGACGGCGGTCACCGCGGCGGCGGATACGGAGGGGGAGATTCCAGTGCCCCGGATGCCGCCGGAGGATCACTTTGATTTCCTCGCGACGTTAGCCCGAAGTATCAGGGTTCTGCAGCACACGGACGGACCCACGCTAGTTGCGAATTCCTCTTGGTATCGGCGAACACCTGTTGACCCAATGCTCGCGACCCACAACTGGTGACAACTCGCATGTTCTTATCCATCATTGCGGGCTCAATCCAGTAAGCAACGGTTGAGCTTTAGCAGGCTGGGACTCTTGATTACAAAGGAAAGGCCATTTCGTGATTCAGACAGCTTCTCCCGTCCGACGGGCAACCAGAATGGCAGCTACCGGTGAACACGCACCAAGCAGCGGATGGTGGCGACCCGACGAAGACTCGCAACTGATGCGGTACGTGCAGGAGGGGGAAATCATGCCCTCCTTGGCCGGTGCACGCACCCGCTGGACTCTCGTCAATGAGCTGCCACCATCACAGCAAATACACCAATCTTTCCGTACAGGGCAGGAAGCAACTCCGGACCTGCCAATCAGGTGAGGTCGAACACGGCCTCTTGCTTCGCCGGGCTCGTGGAGGTCCGCAGACCCGGTGCGCCGTTCCTGTTCCTCTAGTTAAGGCACACCCAAGACTGACGGATGGGGCGCCGGATGCCTTTACATTTTTCCGGGCCGGCCCAGAACTCATCTTGACAGCATCGTGCTCGAGGCACCCGTAAGTGAACCGCTCCCGTTATCGGCGCCGTCCTTGTGCCGCAGCCACAGACGCAGCTTGACGGAATCTCCATCATCTGCCTCCGAACACGGTCAGGGAAGGCCGTCGCTAAAGACAGCTAACCAACACCAACGCTAATCCCGGCCAAACGAAAGAAGCAGTCCCAGCGGCTAGAACCTGGGACTGCTTCTCCTCATGCTCTTGACAGGCAAGAACCTACATATCAGATGTGGTTGGTGTGGACGTGTTTGACGTTCGGGTTGGAAGTCGCTGTTGCTTCGCTATTGGCGTGGCCTGCGATGATCGAGTCCACTTCAGCTCTTTCTTTAGGGCCCCATGTTTCGCGGGTGTTCAGTACGCCGAGCAGTCCGATGATGCCTACAAGGACGTACAGGGACGCGCCGCCGGCCCATCCGAAGTTCGCTGCCAGGAGTACGGCGAGGAAGGGTGCAAGGCCTGAGATTGAGGCTGCTACCTGGTAGCCGATGGAGGCGCCGGAGGTCCGTGTGTTGGTCCGGAAGAGTTCTGCGAACCAGGCTCCTTGGGTTCCAGTGAAGGTGGCGTGGATGATGCCGATGCCGATGACGAAGGCGAGCACGATCAGGACGGGGTTGCCGGTGTTGCTGAGCATGAACATTGGGAAGCCGAAGGCAATCACGGCGATGGCGCCGCCGAGGTAGAGCTTGCGGCGGCCGATGCGGTCGGTCAGGTTGCCTGCGAGAAGGGTCACGGGGATCGCGATGAGGCTGGCGACGACGATGCCGGTGAGGCCTACGGCGCGGTCTGCGGGGTTGTTTTGGGTGATGTAGGAAAGCAGGAACGTTGCGGTGACGTAGTAGGCGCAGCTCTCGACGATGCGCAGTGAGATCACGCGAAGGATGTTGCGCCAGTCGTTCTTGAAGACTGTTGCCAAGGGATTCTTCACGATCGTTCCCTGGGACTTGGCCAGGTCGAATTCCGGGGATTCTTCGAGTTTCATCCGTACGACGAGCCCGACAACGATGAGGACGGCGCTTGCCAGGAAGGGCAGGCGCCACGCCCAGTCGGTCTGCAGGGAGGCGGAGAGCAGGAAGGCGGCGTTGGCCAAGGTGATGCCGAGCGGGTTTCCGGCCTGGGGGATTGCGGCGAAGCGCCCCCTCTTCTTCCAGGGCGCGTGCTCGAATGTCATCATGACTGCTCCGCCCCACTCCGCGCCGAAGGCCAGGCCCTGGATCATGCGAATGATGATGAGCAGGATGGGGGCGAGAATGCCGACCTGGTCATAGGTGGGAAGGCAGCCAATGAGCACGGTGGCGATGCCCATGGCCAGGAGCGCTCCTACGAGTACGGGCTTGCGTCCGTGTTTGTCACCTAGGTAGCCGCCGATGGCGCCGCCCAGGGGTCGCATGAAGAAGCCTACTGCTAGGGTGGCGAAGGAGAGCAGTGTCCCGACGACGGGGTCGGTGTTGGGGAAGAAGACCTTGCCGAAGTACAGTGCGGCAGCGGTGCCGTATGCGACGAAGTCGTAGTTCTCGACGCAGGTGCCGGCGGCGGACGCGATGGCTGTCTTGAATTTGCCTGGGGATCCATGCACGGCTTGCTGGGACCGGTCGGAAAGTTGTGCCGTCATCGTGATATCTCCTTTGATATTTCCATTGTGTCTTTTGGTTTTGGTTGTGCAGGGCTAGATTTCTTGCGCCAGTTTTCTGGCTCCCAGGAGTTCGAGTTCCCGGAGCTTAGCTACTCGCCGTTTGGTGTCTTCGTCGTCGTCGAACTTCGCGACGAGGAAGGCTTCGAGGACCTCTTTGGCTGTGGCGCGGCCGATGAGCCAGGCCCCCATGGCGATGACGTTCGCGTCGTCGTGTTCCACGGACTGATGCGCTGAGTAGACGTCGTGGCCCAGCGCACAACGTATGCCCGGGATCTTGTTGGCTGCCATCACAGCCCCGACGCCTGTTCCGCAAACCAGGACGGCTTTGTCGGCTTCGCCGGTGAGGACAAGTTCGCAGGTGGCCCGGGTGATGTCGGGAAAGTCAACGGGCGACTCGTCAGGGGCGCCGCGGTCGATGACCTCGTGGCCGAGGCCTTCCAGGACTGAGCGGACAAAGCCCTTGAGCAGGAAGCCCGCGTGGTCATTTCCGAGAGCGATTTTCATGTGACTCCTAATGGTGGGAAAGAAAAGTGGGTGGGGATTTGTGGTCGTGGTCATGCGGGGTTGGTAATTCACGGTGCCAGGGAATGGATTCCACGGCGCCGGGGCGGGTCACGGCTATCGATGCCGCGCGGCCGGCAACGGCCATAGCGGCGGGGAGTTCGGAGCCAACAGCCAGGGATGCGGCGAGATATCCGACGAACGTGTCGCCCGCGGCGGTCGTGTCAGACACGGATACTTCAGGTGCCGGTATGTGGACATGCCTGCCGTCAAGGAAAGTGACGGCACCTTGGGCCCCCGCTGTGCACAGCACCGCCGGACCCAGAACCGGCGGGAGGATCTCCGTCAGGTCGGCCAGGTCGCCCGATGCACCGGCCAGACGCGCGAGGTCCTTAATTTCCTGCTCATTGACTACGAGCAGGTCAATGTCATCGAACAACCCTTCAATCGCGTGTGGAGAGGGAGCAGCGTTGAGGATGACGAAGGCGCCGCGGAGCGTGGCGAAAAGCGCGGCGTGCCGAACGACATCCCGGGGAATTTCCAATTGGAGAACCAGCACATCATTGGCAGTCATAGTCGCCAACCCCGCGTCGACATCGGCGGTTGACAGTGCCGCATTCGCGCCGGGGCTGAGGATGATCTGGTTTTCACCCAGGTCATCTACGGCGATAACTGCAGTTCCCGTGGAAGCGGAATACGTCGGGGTCACGTGGCTGGTGTCAACATTGGACTCGGCCAGCACCTCCAGGATGACCGCGCCGTGCCCATCCTGACCAACACGCCCCACCAGCCGTACGCAGGCACCGGCCCGGGAGGCCGCCACCGCCTGGTTCGATCCCTTACCGCCCGGGCTGAACGTTGCGTCCGATCCCTGGATAGTTTCACCGGCCCGCGGCAAGGACGGGACCCGAATGGTCTGATCAATGTTCAGACTTCCGACCACGAAGACCGTGTTCATAGCGTTGCTCCTTGTGGCTAGGCGGTACACGACCAACAGCCCAGAAGAATGGTCGTGTTCGGTGGAAAGCTTTCCATGGAAAGGTTTCCACGAGTATGCCGACTCATATTCTTGATGTCAACAGTCCCGTCCCGGCTAGGTGCTTTTTGACCCGGCTGACTACCTCGTGGCTCCCTTGCCTTGGTAGCCGCGTTCCGTTTAGTGTTGAAACGTTTCCACGGGAGGGGTGAGTTAGATGGCTACCATTAAGGACGTAGCAGAGCGCGCAGGTGTTGCCTTGGGCACGGCTTCGCGCGTTTTGAGCGGCAGTAGCCAAACATCGCCCGACTCCCGCATGCGGGTCCTTGCAGCAGCTGCCGAACTCAAGTACATAGCTAATGGGCCTGCCAGGTCGTTGCGTCGTTCGAAGACGGACGTCATCGGTCTTCTGGTGTCCGACATTCGCAATCCGTTTTTTTCTGAGCTTGCCCATGCCGCTGAGCAGGAGGCGCGGAAGCATGGCTACACCGTGCTTCTTGCCAATGCCAATGAAGATGCTGCACAAGCCGACGAATACCTGCGTATTTTTGCCGCTCAACGCATTGACGGGCTTCTCTTGGCGCCGCAGGGAGGTCGGTCCGGGCAACTGGATGTTCTCTTAGCCTCCGGTCTTCCGGTTGTTCTGCTCAACAGAGAGATGGAGGGTGTGGACGCGCCGCTCTTTGCCACAGACAATGCCGGAGGCGTTGCCAGCGTCTTGAACTGGCTCCAAGCCAGAGGACATCGCGACGTGGCATTCGTCGGTGGGCCGCAGGGGTTCTCGACTGGTTCCGAGCGAAGGGCCGCCTACCTGGCTGGCCGCGAGGCGCACGGCATCAGCCTGGACGACCGATTGCTTGACGCCGGTGACTTCCTTGCCGATGGTTCCGAGGCGGCCATGTATCGAATTCTGGATCGGGGTGTCCACCCGACAGCCGTATTCGGAACGAACGGACCCACAACACTTGGCGCGATGCGTGCGCTGAGGCGAAGGCTCGGGCCAGAACAGGCATCACAAATTGACGTTGTCTCTTTCGATGATCTTGATTGGTTCGAGTTCGCCGTTCCCGCCGTCAGCGGGGTCCGCAACGATGCTGCCGCCATCGGAAGGCTAGGGGTCCAAGGACTCCTGGACCTGCTGGCCGGTCGTACCGTCGCTTCCCAGCGAGTAGCCACTTCGTTCGTTGACAGGGCAGGACCCCTCACCGAGCCGTTCGAACCCGGACAAGCACCCTACCCTCGCGCTAACACTAAACCGGCAACCCGAAGCACTCCGTCAGCGCCTTTCCCGTAATTCGACATTTTCAAAAGTAACCCAAGAATTGGCCGCCTGCCGCCAACCTGGAGAACTTTTCCGGCTCCGAGCGAACTACACCCCAACCTGACAAGGTTCCGGGCCCGTCTTGACTTCTTTTTGAGATGAGCCTAGAAGTCAACCTGACGGGTTCAGGGATTGGAGGCAACGGGTGGCCGGACAGCGGATCGGGTACGTGCGCGTAAGCACGCTGGACCAGAACGAGAAACGTCAACTCGAGGGCCAGGTTTTGGACCGGGTTTTCACAGACAAGGCTTCTGGCAGGGACACCGCCAGGCCAGAACTGGTCGAGCTGTTGCGGTTCGCTCGAGATGGGGACACCGTAGTGGTGCACAGCATGGACCGGCTGGCCCGCAACCTCGATGACCTGCGTGCCCTCGTCCAGGGCCTCACCCGTAAGGGAGTTCGCGTGGAATTCGTCAAAGAAAGCCTGGTCTTCACGGGTGAGGACTCCCCCATGGCCAACCTCATGCTCTCCGTCATGGGTGCGTTTGCCGAATTCGAACGGTCCCTCATTAGGGAACGCCAAAGGGAAGGTATCGCTCTGGCCAAGCAGCGCGGTGCGTACAAAGGCCGGAAAAAGACACTCACACCGGAACGTGAGGCCGAGCTGGTCCAGCGCGCCGGCAGCGGCGTTTCGAAAGTCGTTCTTGCCCGTGAGTATGGGATCAGCAGGGAGACGGTCTACCAGTACCTGCGCCAAGCCAGGCCAGTGGGAAGCTCCTCCGCTCCCGCGCCAAGTCTCTTGCCTTAGCTTACGGAATATCCGTTATCGGCCTTTGAAAACGGGCGGGGGAGAAGTCTCAGAAGTTCCCTTTCCAAGTGGCCGCCACGGCTGCCCAAGCACTATTGCGGGCGACAACGACTCACCTCGTGCTAGCGGTAGGGACAGGCAACGGGTGCGCCGTTGAGCACTTGAGCTTTGGCGACACAGAGGCCGGAGCCCAGTAGTTGCTCATGCTTCGGCTAGTTCTTTCGGCTTCGAGGTGATCCACTTTTTGGGTGGTGCGACATAGCCGGTAAACGCGTTGAGGATAGGCTCGATTTCCTTTTCGAAGATCAACATCTGGGCGTATTCGGGTTTCATAAAGCCTTCGTCGACCATGCGGTTGGCGAAGTCGCGGAGCGGAGTGTAGAAATCGCGCGTATTCAGGAATGCGCATGGCTTCTGATGAAAACCCAACTGCGCCCACGTCCATTGCTCGGCGATCTCCTCCAGGGTGCCGGCCCCACCCGGAAGGGCAAGAAAGGCATCCGAAAGTTCAGCCATGACGGCTTTGCGCTCATGAATGGTCTCCACCACATGCATCTTGGACAGATCATTGTGGCCGATCTCGCCCTCAATGAGAGCACGAGGCATAACACCGACCACCCGCCCGCCTGCTTCAAGGGCCGCATCGGCAATGGCGCCCATCAGCCCGACCGCTCCCCCGCCATAGACGATCGTCACGTCATTCTCAACAAGTTTGCGGGCTACTTCCCGTGCAACATTGAGGTACTCCGGGTCGGCTCCGGCGGAGGAACCGCAAAAGATGGCTATGCTTCGGGCAGTTTCGGGGCTGGAGCTCATTTGCCAGTCACCTTTCTAAGGGGATCCTTGTCCGCGTCGAGTCTCCTGGCCGGTGCCGTAGGGAGAGCATGTGCCTGCCAGTAGTGTAGGTACGATGATGACCCCCAGCAAAAGAACTAATGGGAGCGTAAGTGACCAGCCCAGGGCGTTCACTTCCTAGGAAATGAGACAGCGCCAGTGTTTCGCGCTTTCTAAGTAATGCTGCATGTGGTTGTCAACCTGATTCGGGAGATCCAGACCATTGATCAAGTTCCTGGGTCGTTCCGAACGGGATGGTTTCGGACAAGGCCACTGTGTAGTGATCGTGACGATGCCTTGTGATAAGGATTCCGTGCGTCTTTGTGCGCGGGGCGAGTTGCTGGAGTTGTCGGACTGCTTTTTCGAGCTGTTCTTCAAGGTCGTGCCGGCTGGTGGCTCGGATTTCCCATTCAGTGAAGGACGACATTATGACCTTTCAATTTGGCTCCTCGAGTCTTGGCTTGCGCGTCAGTTGGCCTGCCGAGCGCAAGTGGTCCGGATTCCTGCAATTGGCGGGGCGTCAGGAGACACCGACTGGATAGACAATCCCGTCACGGGAGCTGCCTTCATTGGGAGAACACGCGAAATACCAGTGTCGGCCACAGCAGCCACCACCTGTGGCCGGCACGATCACCCTGTCGCTCATAACTGCAGAGCGACGGGGAGCCTAGAAAGTGTTGGTGCATGCCCGACCGGAGAAACTATTCCTGGCTATGGGCGTCGAACATGCACTCATGTTTAGCCCTTATTGAGTACACCGACGGTCAGAAGCGCGTTCGCGAACCGCCGTGAATCGCCCGTCACGACGCACAAGGCAAGGTTCTGTGACCTGGCGAGGTCATAGAATTCGAATCGGTCAACGAACTCCGTTTCGGTGCCTTCGGGCATTAGGTCATCGATTTCTGTATGGACGAGGCAGGGCGTTGCGTCCGCGGAGGGCGTGATCCGCGTTAGCTTTTCGACACGGACCGTACCCAGGACGGCGCGTAGGACCTGGGGCACAGTCGGAAAGTCCGCCTCCAGGTTCAGGTACACGGTTTCTGCATTTGGGCCGACAGCGGTCGCTGCTGAATAGTGGCCGTCTGTGATCAGGACGGTGGCGCCGTGGCCGGCGGCAGCCAGCGCGGAGATGATGCGTGGATGCGTCAGTCGTCCGGTGATCATGCGAAGTACTGGCCGCCGTTGATGTCGACAACGGTGCCCGTGATGAAGCGTGCGTGCTCGGACGCAAGCCACAACGCTGCGCCTGCGACGTCTTCGGGAACTCCGGCCCGTCCGAGCGGGATTGTCTCGATCGTAGCGGCTTTGGACTCCGCGGTGGTGAAGGTGTCGTGGAAGGGTGTCGCTTCGATGAAGCCAGGGGCCAGGGCATTGACGGTGATTCCGGACGCGGCCAGTTCCTTTGAAAGCCCTCGGGTGAAGCCAAAGATGGCGGCCTTGGACGTCGCGTACGCTGTTGCCCCGGCGTGTCCGCCGTTGCGTCCGGCCAGCGACGCGACGTTGATAACCCGGCCACCACCGTTGATCAGTGGCACGGCGAAGTGGGTCATCAGGAAGGTGCTGTCCAGGTTGACGGCCAGGACCTGCTTCCAGAGTTTGAAGTCCATCTCGCCGATGGCAGATCGCTGGATGAGCCCACCGACGTTGTTGACAAGAATGTCCAGCCGTCCAAAATCGCGGCCGAGGGCCTCGACTGTCCTTTGGACTTCCGTTTCGATGGTCGCGTCCAGCTGCAGGGAGGTCAGGGGGTGTCCGGAGTGGTGTTCGACTTCATCGGCGAAATCCTGGTCGGGTTTGTGGCTGTTGTATGTGATGGCGGTTCTGGCTCCGGCTTTGGCAAGGGCCAGGGCGATGCCTTGGCCGATGCCGGTGCCGCCGCCTGTAACCAGAGCGGTCTTTCCACGCAGTGACTGTTCAAACACGATGATTTGTTCCTTTCATGCGAGCCGGTTCTCCGGCTGCGACTAATGGGTTTTGGCTAGTTCTGCTGCTGCGACAGCGCTGGGAGTGGCTGTACCTTCGGGCCGGTTCCGTGCGTAGAGGAACGTGGCGATCGCGGTGATGACCAGGCAGGCAGCGAGGAAGAGCAGGCCGGCAAGGTTGCTGTGTGTGGCGTCGTTGAGCAGCCCGACGGCGTAGGGGGCTACGAAGCCTCCGACGTTTCCGATGGAGTTGACCAGCGCCAGGCCGGCTGCGGCGGCGGCGCCGCCCAAGGCGGCCGATGGCATGGACAGGAGGGGCGCGGTTGCTGAGAAGACGCCCGTGGCGGCGATCGTGAGGAATACCAGTGCTGCGACAGGGTTGATCGGGAGGAGGAACGCGGCCCCGGTCAGCCCGAATGCTGCGATGAGCATGCTGATGCTGGCGTGGGCTGCGCGTTTGCCGGTCCGGTCGGAACGGCGGCTCCAGTAGAAGACGAAGAACGTTGCTGCCGCGTAGGGTATGACGACGATGAAGCCCACTTGTGCGGGGTCGAGTCTGCCTAGTCCGGCGACCACGGTGGGGAGCCACAAACCAAAGCCGTAGATGCCGCAGACCATGCCGAAGTTAAGGAACGCGTACACGAGGGCGCGGCGGTCTTTCAGCCCGTCCAGGAAGCTGTGCGATCCGCTGCGCTGTTTCTCCGCCAGTTCGTTGGCCATGGTCGTGCTTAGCCAGTTGCGTTCGTCCGCTTTGAGCCAGTGGGCCTCTTCCGGGCGGTCGGTCAGCAGTCGTGGGGCCATGAACCCCAGAATGATGGCCGGGATGCCTTCGATGATGTAGAGCCACTGCCATCCGTGGAGGCCCATTAGCCCGTCCAGGTTCAGCAGCAATCCCGACAGGGGGGCGCCGATGGCGTTGGAGACCGGCTGGGCCAGGATGAACAGTCCGAGGACGGTGACCCGCTGTGCCGCGGGGAACCACAAGGTGAGGTAGAAGACGACGGCGGGAAAGAAGCCGGCTTCGGCGGCTCCGAGCAGGAAACGGATCACGTAGAACGTCGTCTCACCGTTGACCAGCGCCATGGCGGTGGCGCAGATGCCCCAGCTGACCAGGATCCGGGCGAGCCACTTCCTCGCCCCGAATTTGTACATGCCGCCATTGCTGGGGACTTCGAACAGGGCATACCCGATGAAGAAGATGCCGGCTCCGAGGCCGTAGGCGGTGGCGGTCAGGCCGATGTCTTCGCTCATGGTCAGTTTCGCGAAACCGACATTGTTTCGGTCCAGAAATGCGATGAAGTACAGAAGGCAGATGACCGGGATGATCCGGCGGCGCACCTTGGCCAGGGTCCGGTCGCCGAGCTCCCCGAAAGTGGGTTGGGCAGGGCGCTGCCGGGCTGAAATTAGCGTTTTCATCAAGGCTCCTTTGGCTTAATTCATTGTTGTCGCCGCATCCGTCCGTGGCGACACATCGAATCCATTGCATCCATGGTGCAACATATGCACCGCATGTGCAACGTATGGCACTCGTGCGGCCTTCCGAGCGCCCCCTCAGCAAGACATTTTAGATTTTCGTTGACAGTACTGCCGCATGGCTTTATGTTTTTTGCACAGACGGTGCATATGTTGCACCGGACTTCGGGACAACAAAGAGATCAAGGAAGATCGCGTGATGCGCAGACGTAGTTTTTTGGTGCTTGCCACCGGCTCACTGGCAGCGGCAGGGTTGGCGGGGTGCTCGTCACAGGCTCCTTCAGGTGACCGCGAGGCCACCTTGAAGGTTTGGAACCCCCAGGACAATTGGCGTAAGACGACGAAGTTCTATGACGCCAGGGTTCAGGCGTTCAAGGAGAAGTACCCCAAGGTCAGAGTCGAGTATGTCGACATTCCGTACGGACAGTACGAGGCCCGGTACACGGCAGGATTCAGCAGCTCCTCGGATGCGCCGGACATCTTCATGGGCCAGGTCTCCTACTACGGAGGCGGGCTCGGAGTGGCTGCCGTGGCCCCTGACGACCTTCAGAAATCGTGGGAGGAGAAGCTCAACACCGTCACCCGGGATAACTTCAAAGTCGAGGGCAAATGGGCGGGGTATCCCGTGAGCACCGATCTGGGCATGCAGCTGTACTACAACGTCGACCACTATGCCGCGGCCGGCCTCAACCCCGATTCGCCGCCTAAATCCTTCGAGGAGCTTCGCCAGTACGCCGCCAAGCTCGTCAAGAAGGACGGCGAGAAGATCGTCCGGAACGGACTCTCACTGCGTTACTCCGGAAACCCGACAGGTATCGCCGACAAGGCCCTGCCCTACATCCATGCCTTCGGCGGCCGGCTTTACGCCGAAGACCACACCACGGCAGACGGCCACCTCAACGGAGAAGGGACCGTGGCCGGCATCCGGTTCATGCAGGACCTGGTGAAGAAGGAGCGCGTCTCCAGCCTGGAACTCGGAAGCCCTGATGACACCTTCGCCCAAGGCGCGTCTTCCATGACACTTCGGGAAGGCTGGTACGAGGGCTGGCTGAAACAAAACGCCCCCGGCGTGAAGTTCGCAGTGGTGCCCTACCCCGAGGGCCCCAAGGGATACCCCAAGGTATCCCTGCTGTTCAACTGGGCATGGATGGTCAATGACCGCTCAAACAACAAGGACCTCGCCTGGGAATGGATGAGAACCGTTTCGAACCCCTCGACCGACCTTGAACTGGCGAAGCTCGAAGGCTACCTGCCCGTATGGACCGAAAACTTCTCCGACCCCTACGTCACCGCACGCACCGACTACCAGGCAGTAAAAAAGCAAATGGCAGAAGGCCCCGGCCCGGTATACAACGCACCGTACACAAACCAGATTGCGATAACCGTCGGCAGCGCCATCGAGGCATGCCTTCAGGGCGCCGACGTCCAAAAGACACTGGACGGGGTCGTTTCGCAGGTCGACGAACTCCTGGAACGCGGACGGTAACCGATGAGCGCTCCCGCCCTCAGGCCAAAGGGCCTGAACAGCTCGCTGCACACACGGCGCGCCTACACCTTCCTCGCCCCGGCACTGTTCTTCGTCCTGGTGCTGTTCATCATCCCCCTCGGCTACAACATTCTCATCAGCTTCTTTGACTGGTCCGCGGTGGGCCGCAAAGAGTTCAACGGACTCGAAAACTACATCAAAGTCCTCGGCAGCGAACGGTTCCTCAATGCCGCTGGAAACACCATGTACTTCACCGCGCTGGCGGTTCCGATCGGCGTGGCCCTCTCCCTTGTGGTCGCGCTGGGCTTCAACACCCTGCTCATCACGAAAGTGACCGGATTCATCCGGGCCCTATACTTCGCCCCCGTCGTCGCGTCGCTGACCGCTGTCGCCTTCGTCTGGCTGTGGATCTTCAACCCCGCATACGGCCTGGCCAACGACGTCCTCGGAATCTTCGGCATCGGACCCCAGCCGTGGCTGACCGACGAATCCCAGGCAATACCCTCCCTCGCAATCATGTACGTGTGGGCACGGCTGGGATTCAACGTGATCATCCTGCTCGCAGGGCTGCAGGCTATCGACCGCTCCTACTACGAAGCTGCCCGGATCGACGGAGCAGGCCCGCTGAGGATGTTCTGGTCCATCACCTTGCCGCTGTTGAACCGCCAGCTCGTCCTCGTCATCAGCGTCGAAGTCATGAACGCGATCAAGCTTTTCGAGCTGCCGTTCGTGGCCACAAAGGGAGGCCCTGTTGGTTCCACACGCTCCATCGTGATGGAAATCTACGAACTCGCGTTCCGCGCCGACAGATGGGGAGAAGCAGCCGTCTACGTCATCTTCCTGTTCGTTTTCCTGCTCGTCGTTACCGGCCTAATCCGGAAACTCTTCACAAGGGACATATCGGAATGACCACCACGACAACCCGCCCGGAGAAGACCAGAGCCCAGCAGGCAGTCCTCCGCGGTCCCCGCTTCCACTGGGGCGCACTGCTGATCAAGACAGCACTCATCCTGGGCGGCTGCGCCCTGCTGGTGCCGCTGGCCTGGGTTGCGCTGTCCTCACTGAAGCGGCCGGACGAGATCCTGCAGCTTCCCGTGAAGTGGCTTCCTGAGAACTTCTTCAACTTCAACAACTACGTGCAACTCTTCGCTCAATACGACTTCGGCCGCTACATGGCCAACTCGTTTCTGGTCACGGGAATCGGCATTCTCACCAGTCTCGCCATAGCCCTCCTTGCCGCCTATGCCTTCGCCTACTACCAGTTCCGTTTCAAGGAGCCAATCTTCCTGCTGGTACTGGCGCTGTTCATGGTCCCCCAAGAGGCACTGGTGATCCCCATGTTCCTCATGGTCTCCGGAGCCGGCCTGAACAACACCTACATCGGCATGGCGTTCCCTGACCTATTCACGGTCCTAGGGGTCTACCTGCTGCGGCAATTCATGGAGGGAATCCCCTACAGCTACGTCGAGGCCGCCCGCATGGACGGCGCGCGTGAGTTCAAGATCCTCACCCGCGTGATCACCCCCATGGTGGCACCTGCCATCGTCGTTTTCGTCATCATCAAGTTCATGTTTACCTGGAACACCTTCCTGTGGCCCATGCTGATCGCCCAGGACGAGAACATGTACACCGTCACCGTCGGACTGGTTAACTTCGCCGGCTCCGAGTTCAACCAATGGAACCTCATCAACGCAGCAACCATGATCAGCATGATTCCCACCATCGTGCTCTTCATCACCCTGCAGCGTTATCTGGTCCGCGGAGTCGCCATGAGCGGCATGAAATAAGAAAAGTCAGGGTGCCGGCGGCCAAATGCCGCCGGCACCCTAACAAAGCCATCCGACACCACGACCGCTCACCCACCGGGTGTCTAAACTGAGAAGGCCGGATCAGCTGCTGAGCGGTAGTCACGAAACGACCATCAAAACCACAGGATCGAGCAGAACCATGTCGCAGACGGTAGCCCGCGCTATCCAGATTCTGGAGTACTGCAGTGAACACCCGCGGACCCTGAAAGACATCGCCGCAGACCTCGGCGTCCACCGCACCACAGCGTCCAGAATCCTGCAGACCATGATCGAAGCCGGCTTCGTGCGGACCGATGAGCGCGGCAACTTCGGCGTCGGCTTCAGGCTCGCCGGCCTGGCACAGTCCGCACTGGAACAGTTCGATCTCCGCTCCGTCGTCCACCCCCACATCGTGCGCCTCAGCGAACACCTCGGCCACACCGTTCAGTTCGCGGTCCCGGAAGCCAACCACATTGTCTACGTCGATAAAGTCGAACCCGAACAAGCCATCAGCCTTAACACCAGAATCGGCGGATTCGTCGTCATCCACACCGCCGGCGTCAGCAAAGCCATACTCGCCTTCATCGATGACCAACGCCGCGAATCCATCCTGGACAATGCCACCTTCGAACAACGGACGCCAAATTCCATCACCTCCAGAAATGAATTCGTGAAGCGCCTCGAAACTGTCCGCGCACGAGGGTGGGCTGAGGACAACGGCGAGTTCGACATCATCTCGAACTGCATCGCCGCACCCGTATGGGATCACGCAGACCGCGTGGCAGGTGCGATATCAATTACAACCTTCCGAGAGAAGACCGGCCTGGAAGAACTCCGACGAAGCGTTCCGGACCTCCTGGCAACCACGATGTCCATCTCCCTCGAACTTGGCTGGAAGCCGAAGGGCGAGACCGCACCATCATGGGCAAAGGCAGTGGGATGACCGAACGAACGTCACCGGTGGCGGAAAAACTCCGCGTCGTTACCATGGGAGTCTCCGGGAGCGGAAAAAGCGTCGTCGGCCACATGCTCGCGGAAATCCTCCGCGCGGACTTCCTGGACGGCGATGACCTTCACCCGGCAGCCAACATCGAAAAAATGGCAGCGGGCCAAGCCCTCACCGACGCAGACCGCGGACCATGGCTCCGCCAAATCGGTTCCCGTCTGAACTCTGCACGAGGACCCGTCGTCATCGCATGCAGCGCACTAAAAAGGTCATACCGCGACATCATCAGGCAGGAAGCACCAGATACCCTCTTCATACATCTCACCGGAAGCCGAGAGGTGTTACACGCCAGAATGTCCCGCCGCGCAGAACACTTCATGCCCATAACGCTGCTTCAATCCCAGCTCGACACCATTGAACAGCTCGATGCTGATGAGAACGGCACGGACCTTGACATCTCAGAACCACCCGCCACCATCGCCGCGGCCGCGGCCCACTGGCTGGCTGACGGAAAGAACGGAACCTTCGCTATCTAAACGGTGAGAACAGCAACCGCAACCGACACCCAACTGCGCACACCCGGTGTCTAACCGTTCTCAAGCCACGCATGAGCCGACGCTCGACGGCGCCAAGAAGATTTTCTGACTAGCTCTCGACAGCGAAAGCGACATCACGTATCATTTTCACAACCCCTAGGAATTGTTGTAAACGTTTCCACGATCTCTTTGTAAACGTTTCCACGCACTGTCAGACAAACGACGAGTACGAGTCAAGAAGTAGGCGGCCTTCTGCCCACGGGTGGAAACGTTTACGACTCGATCTAATTCTTCAATCTCAACGGAGAGAAGCATGCAGGAAAAGCCAAACCTTCATCAGGTCGCGAAGTTGGCCGGTGTTTCCATTGCCTCAGCCTCGAGGGCTCTTACCGGTCAGTCAGCAAGTGCTGAGACGGTGAGAAAAGTACGTTCTGCGGCTAAGCAACTTGGTTATGTCCCGGATGCGACAGCGCGAACGCTGCGGTTAGGCGGAACGCGTCAGGTTGTATTCGCAGTGGATGACATCGGTAACCCCAATTACGTGGCCATGCTAAGGGCCATCGAGCGGGAGCTGGGCCATCGTGGGATCCGGCTGAGCGTCTCTGCTACGGGCCGGGAAATGAAGCAGACGCTTGATCTTGTGCGAAGCCTGAGCGTGGGCGTGGCCGATGGTCTCATTATCTCGCCCATCAGGGTAACCCCCGAACTCCGGCGGGCTCTTGAAGAGTGCGTTGTGCCGGTGGTTGTTATCGGATCACTGGATAAAGAGGTCGCCATTGACCGGGTCCGTGTCAACTCCACCAAAGCGGTGGAAATGGCCGTTGATCACCTTGTCGAAGCTGGGCGCCGGCACATCGCCTTCATTAACGGTCCGCTCGATACCAACCCGGGCGCTGCACGGCAGCTCGGGTTCGAGACAGCGGCTTCCAGCCACGGATTGTCGTACTCAACCGGGCAAATGATTTCTGCGGACGACTTTACGGCCGCGGCAGGCCTTGCTGCCGCCAACAAACTCCTGAAAAACATCAGAGGAGCAGGTGAACCGATCGACGCAATTGTCGCGGCGAACGACCTCATCGGCATAGGCGCCATCAGTGCCTGTGTGGGAGCCGGCCTTCAAGTCCCCACCGACGTCGCTGTAACCGGCATAGACGACACCGAGATTGCCGCCGTATTCAATCCTCCGCTGACAAGCGTGTCACTCAGAGCCGCCAAACGCGGCCGCCAGGCAGCGCAACTGTTGTTGAAAAGATTCGAGGATCCCTTCAGGGACCCAGAACTGCTGACAGTTGATCCCGTTCTTAGGGTCCGTGCATCCACCGTCCCACCCCAGCCAGAAGGAACATACTAATGCCGCTGGAATTGAAAGCACGCAGCGAAATCCCAAAAATCCCAAGCAAAAACCACGCGAAAGCGCGGACCCGTAAAGGCCGCAACGGTGCCCTGGGCGGAAACCGGGAAATGTGGATACTCCTCCTTCCCGCACTCATCCCGGTCCTCGTCCTAAGCGTGCTTCCTCTGGTCCAAGGCATCTTCCTCGGATTCACAGACGCTGAGGCCGGATTCAATAAGGCCATCTCGTTCAACGGGATAGACAACTACATCAAGCTCGCCAACAACGAGCTGTTCTGGTCCTCATTCCGGGTCGGCCTGACCTGGGCCTTTGCAGTCACCATCCTGCAGTTCCTGGCATCGTTCGGACTCGCGTTGATTCTCAACCTGAACCTGCGTTTCCAAGGCCTGGCCCGAACCTTGGCTCTTATCCCCTGGGCCATCCCTCCAGTCATCATCGCCATCATGTGGCGCCTGATGTACAACCCCACCGCAGGACCCATAGACCGAATCTTCCAAGCTGTTGGACTACCCGGCGGCATCAACTGGCTCGGCGACCCAAACCTCGCACTTCCGGCCGTCATCGTGGTCGGCGTCTGGGCGGGAATGCCGCAAACCACAATCACGCTCCTCGCCGGGCTGCAAAACGTCCCTGGGGATCTTCACGAAGCCGCGTCGTTGGATGGGGCGGGGACATGGAGGCGCTTGTTCAGCGTCACGCTTCCCTCGATGAAGCCGATCATCTTTGCGATAACGACCCTTGACTTCGTGTGGAACTTCAACCAGTTCGCTCTCGTCTACGTCCTCACCGCCGGAGGCCCAGGCGGACAAACTATGCTCCCAATGCTCTTCGCCTACAACGAAGCATTCAAATACGGCCACTTCGGCTACGCCTCAGCAATGGGCAACGTCATGGTCATCATCATCACCCTCATCCTGCTCTTCTACATCCGCCGCCAGGCCAAGGAGCGTGCGCTATGACCGTCTTGGAACGGCCACAGGCCCGGACATACTTGTCCCGAAAAAATCGCAAAGCTGCTACCAGATCCCTGCAGTACCTCGCGATGGTGGCATACATCGTCTTCCTCGGGTTCCCGCTGCTATTCCTAGTGACAGCAGCATTCAAAACCCCGCAGGAACTACAATCACTCACCAGCGGATTTTTCCCACAGTCACTGAACCTTGAAAACTTCGCCATCGCATTCGCAAAGACGAACCTGCTGGGCGCCATGTTCAACAGCATCATCGTCTCTGCCTGTTCCACCGCGATAGTCGTCCTCATCTCCATGCCCGCGGCGTATGCCCTTTCCCGTACAAAGTCGCGCATTCGAACGGTGTCCTCCATCTGGATCCTTCTAAGCCAGATGTTTCCGTTCATCCTGATCGTGATCCCACTCTTCCTGCTCATGACGAACCTCGGACTGGTCAACAGCCTCGTCGGCCTGGTGCTGGTCTACAGCGTTTGGTGCTTGCCCTTCGCCCTGTGGATGCTGCAGGGCCACATGGCCAGCATCCCGGTCGAACTCGAAGAAGCCGGCGCCATGGATGGAGCCTCACGGTTCCGCGTTCTGCGGCAAATCGTGCTTCCCCTGCTCGCACCAGGACTGATCGCCACCAGCCTGTTCTCCTTCATCACCGCCTACAGCGACTTCTTCTTCGCTCTCGTAACCCTCCGCACACCCGCCCTGCACACCCTCCCGCTGGCACTTGCGCGGTTCGTGGGAGCAGAAGGCATCGTTCAGCTCGGACCGCTTGCGGCCGGCTCGCTACTCGCCACCATCCCCAGCCTTCTCTTCTTCGCCTTCATTCAGCGCAAGCTCTCCTCGGGCCTGCTGAGCGGCGCCGTCAAGGGATAGGCAAATCTCCCCAACCAAAGTCCCGATTCACACTCGCCAACGAAGGCAACCATGAAAAAAACATTCGCTGGCGGCGCAGCTGCCGTCACTCTCGCCGCGCTCCTCACAGGATGTACGGGAGGCTCTGCGTCGTCCGACACAGTGGAGCTAACGTTCCAGAGCCTGGCCTTCCAAGAGGCAACTGTTCAAAAGACTGCCCAGATTGTTGAGGAATGGAACGCAGCTCACCCCAACATCAAGGTGAACATCATCCAGAGCAACTACGACGACGTCCATGACCAACTCGTAACCCAGTTCCAGAGCAACACCGCTCCCGATCTCATCTATGACGAGGCCTCAGACATCACCGGGTTCGCCCACCAGGGATACCTCGCCGATCTGTCCCCGCTGTTGTCGGACGAACTCAAAAACTCCATCTCGGACAACATGTGGGAGACCGTCACTACCGCCGATAAGGTAGTCGCCGTCCCAACCCTTGTGCAGTCCTACGTCGCCTTCGTGAACACCGACGCCCTCAACGCTGCCGGTGTCCCCATGCCCTCCGGTGACAGCCTGTCCTGGGAACAACTCCGTGATATTGCCAAGCAGCTCACTAAGGACGGCAAATACGGTGTCGGCTGGGGCCTTAAGCAGCCCGCGTCAGCCATGATGAACACCGCCCTGGGCTATGGGGGAACCTTCTTCGATGTAAAGGATGACGGTTCAGCGACCATTAACGTCGGTGACGGCGAGCTGGGTGTGCCCGAGAACATCCACGCGATGCTTTTCGACGACAAGTCCATGGACCCCACGGCAATAACACAGAGCACCTCGGATGCTATCCCGGGCTTCCTTGCGGGCAAATATGGCATTTACATGGGCGCGAGCTACCTTGCACAGCAACTTACCGAAGCAGCGCCGGAGGGTTTCAACTTCACCGTCATGCCACCACTGGCCGGTGATAAGGGCATCGAACAAGCAGCAAACCCTCAGACGCTCTCCATCGCTGAACAGAGCGAGCACAAAGAAGAAGCGGCACAGTTCCTCGATTTCTACATGAACGCCGAGAATCAGGCAGCTCTTGCCCAGGCCGACTGGCTTCGCCCCGTTTCGTCCAAAGCCTTGACCGTCCTGGAACAGCAGACCGCGGACAAGCCCATCTGGAAGCCGCTGCTTAAAGCGGGCGAGGGCCTCGCCGCCGCCCCCTTCACCAAGACTCTGGACTACCCGCAGTGGAAGCTTCAGTACGCAACACCAGGGCTCCAGAAGTACTTCGCCGGAGAAATGTCGAAGGACGAGCTCGCACGATTCTGGACCGACGGATGGAAAACCATCACTGGCTAAAACAGCCGGTCAACAACAACAACAACCGGCATGCAGCGTGCGTGCCGCCCGCTCCCGGCCGGCAAGAGTCGGCCCTAGACAGAAGGAACTTACATGAACTGGATCCGTGAGCGAACCGCTGCTGTACTGGCAGGCTCAGCCATCGGAGACGCCATCGCCGGCGCAGCCGAAGGTTTCAGCCCCGAAGCCATCAACGAACGTTACAACGGCCCCATCACCGGCATCGTCCCCCCTTACTACGCCGAAAACTGGAAAACTGCCCGACCCGTCAGTCCGTACCACAAGGGCGATGGGCACATCACCGATGACACCCTCATGACCCAGGCCCTGATCCAGGTCTACGACAAGCACCGGGACCACCTGGACGCTTTCGCCATCGCGGAAACACTCGTCCCGCTGCTGCAGACGGAATTGCGCTGGATCCCGGAGCTGGAACGCGAGTCCATCCTTCTGCATCGCGTCTTCCTCGCAGAGAAATGGCTTGTGACCCGACTGCAGTACGGCCACGTGGACCCGCGAGAAGCAGGCGTGGGCAACGTCGTCAACTGTGGCGCAGCCATGTACATGGCTCCCGTGGGCATCGTGAACGCGGGAAATCCCCGGCGGGCATACATGGAAGCCATCGACATAGCCGGAGCACACCAGTCCAGCTACGGGCGTGAAGCGGCCGGAATCTTCGCAGCCGCGGTAGCAGCCTCGGTAACACCCGGAGCGACGGTGGGGTCAGTCGTTGACGCATCCCTTCGATATGCCCATGACGGATCCAAGGCAGCCATCGAAGCGGTTGTCCAAGCAGCGACGTCCATTCCGGAAGGCGCATCTGACAGAGAGATCGGGGTGATCCTGCGTGACGCGATCCGGCCCTTTGACACCGTTGGCGACAAGTACCGCGAACCCAACATGGACGCACGCCTGCCATCTCGCACAAAGGCAATTGAGGAGCTTCCGGTCGCCCTGGGACTCCTTGTGGCCTACAACGGCGACTTCCGGAAGACCATCCTTGGGGCCGCAAACTACGGCCGTGATTCCGACTCGATCGCCAGCATGGTCGGCTCCCTCGCAGGGGGTATCGGAGGCTGGGGAGCAGTAGCAACCGACTGGCTCGATTTCATCGCAGATGCCAGCCGCGTTGACTTCGATGCATATGCGGATCAGCTTGCCAACATTGCCCAAGAAATCTTCAAGAAGGACCTCGAGCGGGCGCACCAGGATGCAGCAGTCATTCAGGCGCTCGACCTGGAGCAGCCAGTACACAGCTAAAGCGTGCTCCGCAGGCCATCCAGGCGCTGCGCCAGGCGGGCCGCGACGTGGGCGGGGTGCTCGCCACGGTGGTGAACCTCCTCAATCGTTCGGTCATTGTGGTGGGCGGAAGTCTCGGCAAGGCCGGTGACCTGATGGCGGGCGTCCGCGAACTGGTCGACCGCCGGTCCCTGCCACTCGCCACCACATTACTTGCGCATCGGCCCGTCCATGACGGACGGGCCGTGCTAGGCGCCAGCCAGATGGTCACCCAGCACGTACTGTCCCCGACAGTTATCGAAGCCACGCTGCAAGCCACCGGCTAATCCTCGCGACACGTGCCGGGCAGCTGCAGTCTCAAACCCAAAGCGAAACGGAATCTTGAAAATTGAGCACGCAAAAGAACGAGCCCCTCAAGGTCGGCGTCGTCGGTATCGGCTGGGCCGGCCGGCAGCACATCAAGGCCTACAAGAACATCGACGGCGTGGAGCTCGTTGCTGTCGCCGCAATGGAGGAGGATCTGCTCGCCAGCATCAAGGACGAGTACAGCGTCCCCTACACGTACGCTCGCTGGGAGGACCTGATCGGACTTGAAGGGCTCGACGCCGTCAGCGTTGCGGTGCCGACCTTCCTGCACGCACCGATCGCCGTCGCAGCCCTGGAACGGGGGCTGCACGTACTGAGCGAAAAGCCTTTGGCGCGCAACGGCGAGGAAGGCCTGCAGATGGTGGAGGCCGCGCGGAAGGCCGGCCGCGTCCTGGACGTGGCCTTCAACCACCGCCGGCGAGGGGACATCCAAAAACTGAAAGGCATCATCGACGACGGCGAGCTCGGCCGGCCGTACTATGCCAAGGCCTCGTGGCTGCGCCGGCAGGGCATCCCCTTGCTGGGCAGCTGGTTCACCAACCCAGCTCTGGCTGGCGGAGGCCCGCTGGCAGACATCGGCGTCCACGTCCTGGACTACGCCCTCCACCTGCTGGGTGAACCCAAGGTTATCTCTGTCTCGGCGTCGACCCACTCGGAGCTGGGTCCCCGCGGCCTAGGCGGCAACGCCAGATACACCGCCGTGAAGTCCGCGCACAAGTTTGAGGTGGAGGACTTCGCCTCGGCGTTCATCCGCTTGGAAGGCGGCGGCACGCTGATCCTCGAAGCCGGCTGGGCAGCCTACCGGGACGAGGAGGACTTGATGGACTTCACGGTTTACGGCACCGACGGCGGCGCGGAACTCCGCGCCGTCGGAGCCTCCAAGGTCCCCGTCGCAGATGTCCGGATCTTCAAGGAGAAGGACGGCGAGAACGCCGACTATGTGGTGGTGGCTGAACCCGGCCGGGCTCACCAAGCCGTGGTGGAGGACTTCGTGGACGCCGTCCTCGGCGGCGAAACCGTCTGGGGCAGCCACGACGGCTCCCTCGCCCTGACCCGTGCCCTGGTGCTCGACGCCTGCTACAAATCCGCCCTCGAACAACGCGAAGTGAGGCTCTGAAATGACCGAAAAACTCAACATCCTGGTCTGGAACGAAGGCCTCCACGAGGCCCGCAACCAGCCCGCAACCATGGCCGAGATGTACCCGAGCGGCATGCACGGCGCCATCGCGGACGGACTCAGGGGCTTCTACCCGGATTCCCGCATCACCACAGCCACCCTCGCCGAGCCGGAGCACGGACTTTCGGAGGAAACCCTTGCCGCCACGGATGCGCTCCTCTGGTGGGGCCACCGGGCGCATGAGGAGGTCAGCGACGAGATCGTGGAACGGGTCCAGCGCCACGTCCTGGGCGGCATGGGCCTGGTGGTGCTGCACTCCGGGCACTTTGCGAAGATCTTCACCAGGCTGCTGGGCACCACCTGCTCACTGAAATGGCGCAACGAGGGCGAGCGGGAGCTCGTATGGACGGTGAAGCCCTCCCATCCGATCGCCGCCGGCGTGGAGAGCCCCATCGTCATCCCACAGCAGGAGATGTACGGCGAGCTTTTCGACATCCCCGAGCCCGACGACCTCATCTTCATCAGCTCCTTCGAAGGCGGCGAGGTGTTCCGCTCAGGCCTGACGTTTACGCGCGGGAAGGGCCGGATCTTCTACTTCAGCCCCGGCGACCAGGAGTACCCCGTGTACCACCAGCCGCAGATCCGGCAGGTCATCGCCAACGGTGTGGGGTGGGTGGCGCAGCCGGGCCGGTTCCGCGAGGGGCCGGGCGTCAACCACGTCCAGCGGAGCTGGTTCCTGAACACTCCTCGGTAACCATCCGCACCCCTGCTCGACATACCCTCCCGCTGGCCCTGGCACGGTTCCTGGGAGCAGAGGGCATCATTCAGCTCGGACCACTTGCAACTGGCACTTCTTGCCACCATCCCCAGCCTTCTCTTCTTCGCCTTCATCCAGCGCAAGCTCTCCTCGGGCCTGCCCAGCGGGGCCGTCAAGGGATAGGCAACAGTTTCCCCACCCACAGCTCGTTTTCAATTCGCCAACGGAGGCAACTATGAAAAAAACATTCGCTGGCGGCGCAGCTGCCGTCGCTATCGCCGCGCTCCTCACCGGATGTTCGGGAGGTTCTGCATCCAACGAAAAGGTTGAGCTGTCGTTCCAGAGCCTGGCATTCCAGGAAGCGACCGTTCAGAAGACGGCCAAAATCGTCGAAGAATGGAACGCCGCTCACCCCAACATCCACGTCAACATCCGGCCAGGCACCTGGGACGATGTGCACGACCAGCTCCTCACGCAGTTCCAAAGCAACACTGCCCCGGACCTCATCCACGACGAGGCCTCAGACATCACGGGATTCGCCCACCAGGGATACCTCGCTGACCTGTCCCCGCTGTTGTCGGACGAGCTCAAGAGCTCCATTTCCGATGACATGTGGGAGACCGTCACTACCGCCGATAAGGTAGTCGCCGTCCCAACCCTTGTGCAGTCCTACGTCGCCTTCGTGAACACCGACGCCCTCAACGCTGCCGGTGTCCCCATGCCCTCCGGTGACAGCCTGTCCTGGGAACAACTCCGTGATATTGCCAAGCAGCTCACTAAGGACGGCAAATACGGTGTCGGCTGGGGCCTTAAGCAGCCCGCATCAGCAATGATAAACACCGCACCGGGCTACGGCGGCACCTTCTTCGACGTGAAGGACGACGGATCAGCAACGATCAACGTTGGCAAGGGCGAACTGGCCGTCCCGGAACAAGTCCATGCCATGCTCCATGACGACAAATCAATGGACCCAACCGCCGCCACCCAGAGCACCTCTGATGTGATCCCGGGTTTCCTTGCGGGCAAGTACGGCATTTACATGGGCGCCAACTACCTTGCACAGCAACTTACCGAAGCAGCGCCGGAGGGTTTCAACTTCACCGTCATGCCACCACTGGCCGGTGATAACGGCATCGAACAAGCAGCAAACCCCCAGACCCTCTCCATTGCCGAACAAAGCCAGCACAAAGAAGAAGCAGCACAATTCCTCGATTTCTACATGAACGCCGAGAACCAGGCAGGCCTTGCCGAAGCAGAATGGGTCCGCCCGGTTTCGTCCAAGGCACTGGACGTGCTGGAGAAGCAGACCGCGGACAAGCCTATCTGGAAGCCGCTGCTCAAAGCCGGCAACGGTCTGGCCTCGGCCCCGTTCATCAAGACTCTGGACTACCCGCAGTGGAAGCTTCAGTACCAAACCCCGGGCCTGCAGAAGTACTTCGCCGGAGAAATGTCAAAGGACGAGCTCGCCCGCTTCTGGACCGACGGATGGAAAACCATCTCTGGCTGAGCCAAACCGCTATGGACCAATAGCGGGTACCGCACGGTGTGCCCCACCCGACCCTCCTCAGCCGGCCATGACGAAAGGAACCACATGAACTGGATTCGTGAGCGAACCGCTGGTGCTCGACTTGGAAAAGCCAGTACACAGCTAAAGCGTGCTCCGCAGGATGACCCGACAAGGCCCAGTCTGCTCTTGTCCGGGGGAAGCCGTCGCCCACGTCAGTGACCCGGCGACTATCACGTCAGTGCTGGAGGCCCCAACAAAAGTAGGTGCCTCCAGCACCTCGACGCGGTGCAGTTGGGTTCGGGGCCTGATGTCGTGTTCCTGCGCCGGGAAGCCTTGTGCCTGCATACAGCTTCCCGGGCACGAGCGGGACCAAACGGGGGCGCGGGCGTCGCTATCGAGTGAAAAGACAGTGGCAGAAGGGTCACCTCATGCGCCTAGACAGGTTGCACGGCCTGTGACCCTAGAAATGGAAAGTGTACTGGTGCAGAAAATCGTTGTAGTCGGCAGTATCAATGTCGATATCTCCACCCAAGTGGCCCGCAGACCCCAACCCGGTGAGACGGTTCTGGCTATGACTGCCGCACGATCAGGTGGCGGCAAAGGCGCCAATCAAGCCGTGGCGGCCGCCCGTGCGGCGCAGGCTCACACGACCTTCGTCGGAACAGTCGGAAAGGACGCAGACGGGACCTTTCTCAAGTGCCAGATGGCAATCGACGGCGTTCGAGCCGTCATAGAAACGACAGAGAACGCCCCGACAGGGATGGCACTCATCACCGTGGATGCTCTCGGTGAGAATTCAATCATCGTCGTACCCGGCGCCAACCAGCTAGGGGGGGTTTCAAGGGCGGCCGAGCAAGCAATCGCAACGGCGGACGTGGTGCTCAGCCAGCTGGAGATCCCCGCAACAACTGTTTTGGAAGCTGCCCGGAAAAAGCGGCCTGGCGCGCTCTTCATGCTCAATGCCGCACCAGTAGTTCCCGTGCCGGAGGAACTTTGGGCCCTGGTGGACGTACTCATTGTGAACGAACACGAAGCGGCAGAAATAGCTGCTGCTGATCCAGGAAACACCGATGAATGCGTTGAAGCACTCCTCACCCTCGTTCCCGCCGTTGTTATCACGCTGGGGGGTGAAGGCTGCCTCTACGCAAGCAGGACATCAAAGCAGATACGGCTGCGGGCCCCGCGGGTGAATGCGATCGATACAACGGCGGCAGGAGACACCTTTTGCGGCGTGTTTGCCGCAGAAATAGCAAGAGGACAGGACCCGGAACACGCCATGCAACTCGCATGCGCTGCAGCGGCGGTAACCGTGCAACGGGTCGGCGCCCAAATTTCGATCCCGACGCGGAACGACAGTCAGGCAGTGAGCGAAGGGTTTTACGGGACTAGCTGAACGATGCTTCATTACCCCTTTTCAGGAGGAACGGAACCGATGACACTTACACCCAAACCAAGAGTCATTCACGTGAGTCCACAGGACGCGGATTCGAAACAGCAACAGATTGAGCAGGCAGTAACTGCACTCTTACCCGTGGCAATAGCCGAGGGACACGGGATATCAGTGACACGAATAGACGCCGCGCACTTCTCGGTCGAGGTGGATCCTGACGTGCCCTGCGGCGTAACTCGCGAAAGGCACATCTAGGGTCCGCTCACATACTCATCAGCTGACCATCCTCGTAGGGGAAGACTATGGAATACCGCAAGCTGGGTTCATCAGGCATGAGTGTCAGCGCTCTGGCCTACGGAAACTGGGTAACAAAGGGACAACAGATTGACCCGGAGCAGTCCTCGGCATGCGTGCGGAAGGCGCTTGATTTAGGCATCACGACTTTTGACACCGCTGATGTTTACGCAGGCACCAGAGCAGAGGCTGTTCTAGGCGATGCACTCCGCGGAACCCGCAGGGAGGGAATCGAGATTTTCACCAAGCTCTACTTCTCCACCGGGCCAGGGAAAAACGATCGAGGCTTATCCCGAAAGCACATCATGGAGGCGATCAATGGTTCTCTTCGCCGACTCGACACCGACTACGTAGATCTGTACCAGGCGCATCGCTATGACTACGAGACACCTTTAGAAGAGACCATGCAAGCGTTCGCTGACATCGTCCGCGCCGGAAAAGCCCACTACATCGGGGTCTCCGAATGGACTGCGGACGAAATCCGGGAAGGAGCGGCCCTTGCCAAAGAGCTAGGTATTCAGCTGATCTCCAATCAGCCCCAATATTCCATGCTCTGGCGCGTCATAGAACAAGAAATAATCCCAACTTGTGCAGAACTCGGCATTGGCCAAATCTGCTGGTCCCCGCTAGCACAGGGCGTACTCACGGGAAAGTACAGTCCCGGCCGGACGGCGCCAGCACAGTCCAGGTTTGCCTCAGATCATGGCATCAAAGAAAATCGATACCTGACCCATAATGTGCTGAGTCGGATCCAGCAATTGCGCCCGCTAGCCGAAGAAGTAGGCCTGTCTATGGCTGGGCTGGCCCTTGCATGGGTCCTTCAGAACGAAAACGTCTCAGCGGCCATAGTCGGAGCGTCTCGGCCGGAGCAATTGGAAGAGAACGCCAAGGCCGTGGGCATTGTGCTCAGCCAGTCAATGTTGGACCGCATCGACACACTTTTGGTTCCAGTGGTTGAGAATGACCCAAACAAGGTCGACACCATCAAAAACAGGGCTTCCGGCGGTCAAGGGCTAGAGATTGCCTGGCCTCCACCTAAAAACGACCGTTTTTGACCGCAGCAAGGCCAGTCCTAGCGCCATAAGCTCCGAAGTTCACACGTCCAGTTGGTGTACACCCCAACCTGACGTCAGGCAGGTAGCCGAAAAGTTGTCAGAATAGGGTCCGATTCTGACTTTTCTGGCAACCGCTCGAGGAACTCTTAGATCGCAACCTGACAGTACCGATATATTCCCCCGCTCGGAGCAGCCGACATAGCGGTGCATGATCGGCGTCCGGAGATCAGCCGAAAACCGGGCGGAAATACTTCTCGTCCACCGATCCGCAGGCACCTTCGCTGCCTGTGGCTTCTGCCAGAAGAAGGCAGGACGCAGAATCGGCGGAGTCCCTGAAACTTAGGAAGCCTGTCAGCAAGTGCTGACAGGCTTCCTGGGAGTGGAAACATCCCTCAGCAAGCATACGCACCACCGGCTCGACAGGTTAGAACCGGGCGTCGTCCGAATCAGCTGCCTCCGGCACCTTTGCAGACCAGGCAGGTGCGCTTTTATTGCTGATCTGCCTTCAAATGCTGGCCCGTGGCCAGTGAGGACGGTTATTGGCCGTCTTCGGTGTCACCGGCAGGTTCTGCCCATTCCAGGGCGGCTACGAGGTGCCCTTCGTTGGGGAGGGCCTGTTGTTCGGCTGCGGGGAGCTTGTCGTATGTATAGGCGGCGACCGCCATGGGTGAAGTGGAGCGGCCGAGGCTGTACCGGACGCTGCGGTCATTCTTGGTTCCACAGATCAGGATGCCGACGGTTTCGTTGTGTTGCTCGCGGCGCAGCACGTCATCGACAAGAGCGACGTAGAAGTTGAGCTTGCCGGCGTATTCGGGCTGGAACTTGCCTGTCTTGAGCTCAATGACCACGTATCGGAGCTGTTCGATGTGGAAGAACAGCAAATCGACGTAGTAGTCGTCGCCATCGACGTCGAAGTGAACCTGCCGGCCGACGAAAGAGAAGCCGGGTCCCAGTTCTTGGAGGGTATCTGTGATCCTGCTGGTGAGGGCGTTCTCGAGGTCGCGTTCGGCGACTTCAGCGGAGAGGCCCAGAAACTCGAAGTTGTAGGGGTCTTTCGCCATCTGTTGAGCCAGCTCGGAATCGCCGGCAGCCAACTGACGGGTGAAGTTCGACGGAGCTGCGCCGGTGCGCTCCATCGAGTGATTCATCATCATGTTCAGGAGCACGTTGCGGGACCACCCGTATTCGACTGCTGCGGCGGCGTACCATGCCCGCTCTTCGGCGGTCGTTGCCTTGTCGAGAATCGTCCGGATGTGGCCCCAAGGCAAAAGTGCCACAACGTGTGGCACATTTGCCTCCGCATCCCACGCGCGCACCATGGCGGTCATGTACTGCAGGTTCCGGGCAGACAGGCCCTTCATATCCGGGAAGGCTGAGCGGAGGTCGGAAGCCAGCCTATTGATGACGCCACTCCCCCACCCCTGCTTGTCCTGACGCGCAAGAATGTCTTTCCCAAGGGACCAGTAGAGCTCGATGACCAGGCGGTTGACGGTCCTTTGGGCCTGGATCCTGGCGCCCTTAACGCGGGCCTTCAGCGACTCCAACAACTCGGCATAATCTGCTGGCAGGTCGATCTCTGAAGTCCTCATCATGGCTCCAGCCTATCGATCTTCATTTGCGCCACAGGCTGTGGCACAAATGACACTCCGATCCCGTTTGTGCCTCCCTCCACCCTCGTTGACTGTCAGTGGATGGGCTGACGAGACCGAAAGGTGCGAACTGACGTGGGACCTCAGCGGCTGGGGCCGGTCTTGGTTTTCTGTGCCCCGAGCGCTGCGCTGGGACTTGTCTTACGAGCCTTGGCTGGTGCTTTAGTAGGAACGAGGGCTGTGCTGGGGTGGGTGCCTTCACTGCGGGCTGCTGCGAGCCTGCCCTTTACCTGTTCATCGGTGGCCGTGCCGGCCAGGGATCGTGCGAAGGCCTCATTATGCTCGGCGGAGCCATATTGTGCGGCTGAGCTGGCCATGGCTTTCTCGCCCCGGACCGTCAGTTGTTTGCTGTCGTCGCCGGTGACGCGATTCTCGAGTTTTCGGCCCATGCCTTCGATGCGTGCGAAGAGTTCTGCTTCGGTGCGTTCGTAGCGCTGTTCCATGGGCTGCTCCTGGGCGCCTTTGAAGCCGCCTTCGGCGAGGAGTTTTGCTTCGTGCCATTCTTTCGCTGCGTCCACGAAGTCGGCGTCCTTGAAATGCTCTTCGCCGGCCCCGTTGAAGTTCGCCGTTGTTTCTTCACGGAGCTGGTCGATGGTTGGTCCGGTGATGTCGTCTTTGCCGATCAGGTATAGGCGCTCCTTGACCTTGGTGTCGGCGGCTTCGATGGCGGCGGGTGTCTTGGCGTCGTGTGCGTTCTGCAGCGCCCCCACCAGGGCCGGGTTGTTCAGGTATTCGACGGGTACGTGGTGCTTCTCCATTTCGGGTGCCAGCTGCTCGGCCTTGGTCTTGAGTTCTTCGGCCTGGGCCGCGGCAATGAGTGCCATGCCTTTCTGGTGGTCGGCTACAGCGGCGCGGCGTGCCTGCTCTGCGCTGATCGTCTCGATGCCCGATTCCAGGTAAGCGGCGTCTGCTCCGACGTCGCGGGTATCGATGCCGTAGCGGTGCTGGACCTCGTACCGGATCCGTTCCGCCGCGGCCAGTGCGGTTGGGTCGTGGTCCTTCCAGACCTCGGCCAGTGCGTGCACCTGGGCGATGTCTTTGGGCTGCGCCTGCTCCCACCATTGGTCCTTCTGGACCGGGGCGAGCGCGCCCTGCACGGCGGCGCGCTGGGCCGCTTCAAGGACCTGGGCTTCGTGTGCCGCCTGGGCGTCTTGCTGCTCGCGTTGGCGCAGGGATTCCTGCCGCATCCGGGTCAGGGTTTCGGCCAGCCGTGAGGCGGACATCAGGGACTGCCTGAGACTGCCGTCCACTACCTCGTCAATGCCGTCTGGTTCGCTCATGATCGGTACTCCCCCTCGTAGTTGTTCTGATCTCTTGCGGGTTCTAGCGGCCCAGCACCGGTCCGATGTCAGAGCCGTTGTGCTGGTGGGTCCTGGTCTTCTCTGGTGTTGATGGAACTACGGATCCCGGGCGGACCGGGCCCATGCCCCGGCGTCCGATGTCGGCCGCCGACGGACCGGTGCCGGCAGCGGCGGCCGGGGCCTCACCGACGCCGACCAGGACGGGTTTGGGCATGGTCGCGGTGAACGGTGCCAGCTGCTGTGTGACGACGGCGCGGATGCGCTGGGCCTCCCGTGTCCGGCCGGCCTGGGCGTGCATCTCGTACACGGCGAAGGCGGTGTTGATCAGCTGCACCATGAGCGCGGTCTGCGCCGCGCTTTTGTCCCTACTGGCCGCAGCCATGAACAGCATCGCGGTGCCGGCGATGGACGGCAGCGGGACCGGTTTGCCATGGTCCCTGGGGGCGCGAAGCTGGGCTGTCCGGGACAGTTCAGCGGCGGTGGCCGCCAGCGGCCCGGGTACAGCCTCGATGCGGTGGGACCATGCCGCGAACGCACCGGCGGCGTCGCGGGCTGCCTTCGCCCAAGTGGCGTGATCATCCTTCGGCAGGGCGCGCAGGCGCTCCACCAGTTCGGTGGCGTTGCGTGTGTACTCAGCCCAAACCTGCGGACCGGGAGTGGCGTTCTCCGGACCGTTAGTGATGACCTTGCGCCTGTTCCTGGCGGCGGCGTTCCACTCTGCGGCGGCGTCGATGGCGGCCTGAGGTGAGTCGGTCCATTCCTGGCGGAGCTGGCCGAGCCGGAGGTCGGTGGCGAGAGTGCCTCCGCCGAACCAGATGGGCCGTTGCCCGCGGGGTGGGCGTTCTGCCACGGAGTATCCGACGATGACGTCCGTGGTGTTCTTCGCGTAGCGGGGACGGACGAGCAGTCCGGTGTCGCGGGCGCGGCGGACGAACTCTGCTTCGCTGCCGGAGGCGCTGGCGCTGGCGCGGACCTTCCGTGCCAGGGAGGCGCGGTGCATTTCGCGTTCGTCGCGGACCGCGGTGGCTTTCTCGGCCCGGTCGTAGCCGCGGGTGGCGTGCACGCTGGAGAGCTCTTCGAGGCCGTACTTGGTCTCGAGTTCCCGGCAGGTCTTTTGTGCGCGTTTGTAGTCGCCGTGGGTGGAGGCTTTGGTGCCGTCTTCGCGGACCAGGGACACCGCGATGTGGATGTGGTGGTTGCCGTTTTCGCTGGTTCCGTGGTTGATCGCAACCCACCGGCACTGGGCTTTACCGCTGGCCTCGGTGAAGCCCATGGCGTCGACGAAGTCGTTCGCGATATCGCCCCACTGCTGGTCCGTGAGGGCGCCTTCTTCGGCGCGGAGGCTCAGCGAGCAGTGCCACACATCGGCCTGCTTGTGGCCGTTCGCGACCCGCTCCTTCTTGACGGGGTCCCGGCGGAAATCCTTCTGCAGCACCTCGACCCCGTAAGCCTTGCGGGGCTGGTCCAGATGCCTGGCAATGGCTATGGCGTCGTCGCGGTCCAGGACACCGTCGTCGTACCAGGCCATGACCGCCGCGTCGCCAGCCACAAGGTGGGGGTCCGTGTGTGCGTTCTTCGTTTTGTCCGTGTCGGTGGAGGCGAGGTAGTGCAGCAGCCCGGACATCCTGGACCCGCGGGTGATGTTCGGAATCATCCCTACATCAGCCCCTCGATCGTCCGGTCGATCCGCATCGCGACCTCGCGCACGTACTCCAGGGCTGCCTTCGCGTCCTGGGGGAATTCGTCCCCGGCATTGGCGTGCCGGGCGATCTGGTTCACGTTGTTCGACACCCGCGCCAACAACGTATGAATGGCCATCAGTTCAGCCATCGTCGCCTTCCGCTCCGTCGGCGTTTCAGACCCTTCCGACAGGGCAGCTGTGATGAGCAGGTTCGGGACCGTGACCTTCTCCCTGGCGGCCCGGGCAACGAGGGCCGCTTCTTCCTCGGCAGTGACCCACAGGTCACGGCGTTTCTTGGACCCGGCCGGCCTGTTCGCCCGGCGCCGCTTGGAGATGCGGGAACGCGGCACACCCTCTTCGGTCACGCCCTCCCCCAATCGCCTCGAACAGCCCAGCGCAGCGACCCCGAAACAGGGGACCCACAAGCCAGTGTGCCAAACAAGGACGGCAGGACGGTGCAGGACACACCCATTTACACCCGTGTAAATGTATAGCTTGCTCCGCCGGGGCTGACCTTCGCGGCTCGCCGCCGGATGTTCTCGGAACCGCTCCTTGGCGCGGGTAGGCTGGCACCGCCTGTACAGCCGACCTTGGGGGGAAACATGCTCGCAGAACACAGCTACCCGGACGAGCCGAAAACCAGCGTCGAAATCTCCGGACGATGACACTGGACTTTCCGTACTCCGCGAACCTCGTCAAGCAAGAGGTGACCTGATGACGCATCAGGAAGATGCCAACCGTCCCGCCGGGAACGAAGCTGTACCTGAGGGACTCACCGAAGAAGACCTCAGGCAGGGCAAAAGGGTTACCAAGCGCATCGACGTGCTCGCATGGGTCGCACTGGCGCTTTGCCTGGGCATCGCGCTCTACACATTCGTGAGTGTCCCGTGGGACACCAGGATGCCCTACGACGGAAAGTACAACAGGCACGGAACGGGAATCCCGATGCAGATCGCCATGCTCCCCGCCCCCGTCGCGCTTGTTATGCTCCTACGCTCGGGAAGGAAGCCAGATGCACACCGCATGCCCAAAGGCTCCCGTACAGCGGCGTACATACTCTGCACCGTCTGGGCACTTGCATGCATCGTCGGCCAGTGGATCATGGCGCAGGGAATCCTGAATGCAGGTGGAGCTAACCCTGGATAACCGCGAACACCCCGACCTCGAACGCTAAACCGCAACACCACGAAAGGCACCCAAACACCATGGCATCCATCAACATCGAAGAAACCAAAAACCAAGCCCGAGCGCTGCTCAACTCCCGCATCAAATCCGTTGAAGAACTCGTCCAAGCACGCCAGCGCGTCACCGACCTCAAAGACCAGCTCGCCGCCGCTGAACGCGACGACAAACGCGCCTACGTCAAAGCCACCCGGGACGGCTGGAGCCCCGACGAACTCAAGAAGCTCGGACTCGAACCAGCCGCCGCCGGCCGCCGCCGCAAAGCCCAGGCTAAGACCGCCGGCTCCCCCAGCGAAACCGCAGCAGGCACCGACTCAGCCGACGAGGAAACCGCGCAGGATCACTAAAACCCCTCGCCCACATGGGCACGGCAAAAGCTAAAACCTTCGGGCTTTTCCCGCACCCATGTGGACGACGGGACCCACCTGACCGGCTGCACACAAACGCCAGGACACCACCAGCGGGCACGTCACCACCGGGACCGGCGAATGTGCACAGTCTGGGAACGCTGAACTCACCAACGGAACCCTTTCCCATGGACCAGGACCGCCGTCGCCGGCCAACCCCGTTGCGGGGGTCGGGTATTTTCAGCAGGGACGACACACACCGACCAGGCGGGGCGAGTTTGGGCAGCCAAGGAACCGTAACCAGTGGCCGGCTTCTAAGGCGCTCGGGGGGCTTCCAGCCCGGTCATGGGCGGTGACAACCACAAGCTGCAGGGCGGCGCTTATCACCACCAAGTACCGACAGGCCCGCGTGATCCAGGCAATGGCAGCAACCGCACGGCCCGGGAATTACTAACATCCACCAAGACGATGAAGGCCGGCACCCGATTGAACTGGTCCCCGAAAGTTGGACTGGCCAAATAGAGCCTACGCCGCAAGGGCCTGAGCACGGTATTGCACCGGGCTCAGGCCCTTGAGCTTTGTCGATATCCGTTCGGTGTTGTACCAGCGGATGTATTCGTGCAGCTCGGCTGTCAGTGCTTCGGTGTTGATGAATCGGACGCGGTGGAAGAGCTCTTCTTTGAGGTGTCCGAAGAAGTTCTCCATGACGGCGTTGTCGTAGCAGTTGGCTTTGCGGGACATCGATTGGACCGCGCCCGCATTCTGCAGGAGTGCGCGCCAGGAGGTGTGCTGGTATTGGAATCCCTGGTCCGAGTGCACGAGCGGTTGCTGTCCGTTCTCCAGACTGGTTAGCGCGCCGCGCAGTGATGAGTTGGTCAGTTCCAGGTTGGGCGAGAGTCCAATGGCGTAGGAGATGATCTGCCGGTCGAAGAGATCCAGCACCGGTGAGAGGTACAGTTTCCTGTCGCCGACGCTGAACTCGGTCACATCGGTCACCCATTTTTCGTTCGGCGCATCTGCTTCAAACTGGCGTTTCAACAGGTTCGGGGCAACAACACCCTGCTCGCCTTGGTAAGAGTTGTAGCGCTTCTTCCGCCGGACCTTGCAGACCAGCCGGAGTAAACGCATCAGCTTCAGCACGGTCTTTTTCGCGACCGTCCAGCCTTCTTTGACCAGTTCCATATGGATGCGGCGGTGCCCGTACCGGGCGTGGCTCTTCTGGAAGATGCTCGTCACTGCGGCTTTGAGGTCTGCTTGCGGGTCAGGGGCGAGGAGTCGAGCTTGGTGATAGAAGAATGTCGACCGGGGCAGCCCGGCAACGTCCAACAGAACGTCCAACCGGTGTTCGGCCTTGAGAGCGATGACAGCGCTGACTTTTAGCGCTGTTCCTCGTCCCTCAAGGCGTTTACTTTTCCCAGGAAGGCCACCTCCGCGCGCAGGCGCTCGTTCTCGCGGCGCAATCGTTGCAGCTCCGACTCTGGCTGCGTAGGCGCCTTAGGAGGTGAGGTCGGTCGGCCGGCTGATTTCGGGCGCAAGCCGTCCTCGCCCTCGTTGCGGTATATCCGCGCCCACTTCTTGATCAGATCCGGTGAGGAAAGCTGGAGCTCCTTCGCCAAGGCAACCTGGCTCTCTCCGGCTTGGAACCGGCGGACCGCATTGAGTTTGAACTCAAACGTGAACTTCCGTTTGGTTGGTTTGGTCACTAGCGCCGTACCTCCGCGAACTCTCCACAGGTTATGAATGCGGATGACAGCTTTCGAGCGGACCCCTAGCCTCGTCGCCGCTGACTTCGCGCCCCACCCAATCTCGAACAACGCTACCGCGGCCTCGCGTTGTTCCTCAGATAACGAACTACTCTCCTGCATAAAGACTGCTCCCCGAAAGTAAGAACTGATTTTCTCAGTCCAACTTTCGGGGAGCAGTTCAGATGGGTGCCGGCCTTCATGCTGTTTTGGGAACTGGATTGATTAGCTGCCGCCGGGGGCCTCGCCGTCCGGGATCTGCCCGGAAGCGATCCGCTCTGCGGTCTTCTCGTAGGCGGCTTCAATGAAGGCTGCGAGGTCATCCTCGCGTACCCGCCAGACGTTGCGGCCGCCGAACTGCGCCGCCCGCAGCTCGCCGCTTTTCACCAGCGCGTAAATCGACGGTATGCCCAGGTTCAGGATCTCCTGGACCTGCTCAAGAGACAGCATCCTTGGCAACGGCAGCGGCGCCGGGACCTTCGCCTGGTTCATGTCTTCGGTCCTCTTACCCATCGCTACGCGTCCTCGTTCCGGTGCTGCATCTCATCCTTCGTTCTCTGCCCGCGGCGCAGCTCCCCGGCCTTCACCGGAGGCCACGGCTTGCCGCCGTTGTACTTGCGCTGCAGCCGTTTTACCTCACGCATGGTTGCCCGAACGATGAGGTCCGAGATACTGGCATCGCCCTCCTGCAAGCCTGCGGCCTTGAACGCGGCCCGTACCTGCCCGGCTTGTTCCTCTGTGTAGTACGGCGTGAACGCCGGGAACCGGTTCGGTTTCGCCATCAACAAAGCTCCTGTTTAGACGGCACGCAAAGCCCGCGGCCACGGGTGCAGGCTGTCCAGGTAGCCCTTTCCCCGGGACATGGAACCGTCCTCGTTGAAGCGGATATCGGAGTGCTGGTGGCTGCCGCCAGCGTGCGCGATGGCGGCCAACACTAAGTCCAGGTTGTCCCGGTCCAGCCCGGGCACAACATCCCCCAAAACGACGGGCACGTTCTCGGCCAGTGATGCGGCGAGCAGCAGGAACCGCCGTTCTCCACCGGACAGCGCGCCCGCTTCCTCCGGAATCGACTCGAAGTCGATCCATGGCCCTTCCGTATAGCCCTCGGGCGTGGTGGTCTTGGCGTGAACCCACGGGTTCCCAGGATCGGCAAAGCGCCCCCCGAAAGCCTTCAGCAACAGCTCCGTCGCTGCCTCTGTGGTGTATGAACCTCGCGCCCAGGCGCGGAGGTCATCTGCATGCGTCATGGTGGTATATCCCTTTGCTCGTGGTCTGGGTTAGCGGGCGCTGCCTGTCGGGGCCAGCGTATCTGCTGACCCCGACAGTTGTACTGCCTAGAACGGTGGTTCGGAGTCGGGCCCGTTGCCCCAGCCGCCGGCGTTGCTGGTCGCCGGGATGCTCCAAGGGTCATCCTGCGGGGCCGACTGCGAGCCCTGGTTGGTGTTTCCCTGGCTGCCGAAGCCACCGCCGGCTTGTCCGCCCTGGTTGCTGCGCTGGGAGCGGTTGACCTTGGCGTTCGCGTACCGCAGGGACGGGCCGATCTCGTCGACTTCGAGTTCGATCACGGTGCGCTTCTCGCCTTCTTTGGTTTCGTAGGACCGGGACTTCAGCCGGCCGCTGACGATGACGCGCATGCCCTTGGTCAGGGACTCGGCCACGTTCTCTGCCGCTTCCCGCCATACACTGGCGCGGAGGAAAAGTGTCTCGCCGTCCTTCCACTCGTTGGACTGCCGGTCGAACGTCCTGGGTGTTGAAGCGACGGTGAAGTTCGCCACCGCAGATCCACTAGGTGTGAAGCGGAGCTCTGGGTCGTTGGTGAGGTTCCCGATGACTGTGATGGTGGTTTCGCCTGACATTGGTTTCGTCCTGTTCTCTTAGTTTCGTTCTGGCGGATTAGTTACTGCGGGTAAAGCAGCTGCGGTGGTTCATGGCGGCAGTGACGAGTTTGTCGCGGCGCAGGCCGGACCAGTGGTCCTGGTCGTCGGAGTTGTTCACGACGACGGGTGCCTGGGAGTAGCCGAGTTCGGCGGTGATGTACTCCAGCGCTGCCGGCACTTCGATGATGTCCACGGCCGCGTAGGTGATGCCCTTGGAATCGAAGTAGTCTTTCGTCTTCTCGCAGTTGGGGCAGTCCGGCTTGGTGTAGACCGTGTAAGCGGTGGGTGAAGCAGTCATTTTCAGCACCTGGTTTCGTATCAAATGAGTTTCGTTCGTCTGGCTGACTTGCTACTTCAATTCTAGCAATCATTCAACTGAATGAATAGGGGTTTTCCCGCGTATTCTAGGGAATTTTCCTGCGAATTCATTCGCTCAAATTGTAATTCCCCCGCTCCTTGGCCTCGGGAACGGATGTCATTTTCCGAAGTCGTCTGCACGGAATGTCAGAAGTCGACTTCACAGCGGAAGATCTGGCCGTACAAGAGGCCGCTCGGCGGACGTCGCTGGCTCCTGGCGACGTCCGTTCGTCCAGGCGCCGCCCGGGCAATCGGCTCACATGCAGAGGCACCCGAGTGATCGAACTGCTCGGGTGCCTCGTTTCGGGGATTTCAGAGGTTGCGGATTCGCTTCCACCGATCGGTGATCGCCGGAGTCATCCAGTAATGCGCGCCTGAGCGCGCCGGCTTCAAGCTGGCACCCGACTCGACCACAATCGGCCACCAGTCGGTCTCGTAATGCTTCCGGAAGTGGCTGGTGAGCTTGGTGAACGTGTTCGTGATGCGACCCGCAGAGTGCCCAGTCTCGTCAACGAGGTCCTTCCGGTTGTACTCGCGCGTGCCACGAGGGTCGCGTGCGATGACGTCCATGATGTCGGTGAGAACTTGGGTGATGATCGTGTCACCCTGAGCGACGCGTGCCAGTCGCTCTTCCGTCCACACAGCGTCTTTAGCCTCGGACCGTTCGTCTTTAGCATCGGACCGTTCAGACACGCCCTCGTGAGGGGGCGTGTCTGCGGCCGACGCGGAAGCAGATGAAACGGCGCTGCGAGCTCGCGATCGCTCCGCAAGCAGCTGGTACACCGCCTCGAGGTCCTCGGCGGGAACCGGTACAGAATGAAATTCACTGGGAGACATTTTGTTTATCCTTTCGGGGGTCTAATCTCGTGTTCCCCAGACTAGCCGCTATTGCCTCCCAGGGGAAGACCAGTATCTGGAGACGCGTTTTTGCATCTCGGTCGAAACTCTGGAGGTCAGGTCGGGGCCTCTCGATCTACTTACGGTCCGATGCGACATTCATCGTCGAGAAAACACCGCCGCTCACCGCCGACATTCACAGACGTCGCCTGCGCCGCCCGTGCCGTTGTCGTCTGGCGCGCCTGCCCGGGGACGCGGTCGACCGCCCGGGGTTTCTCAACGGCGGGGCTGCGGCTGCAGGCTGTTATCAAAAACGAAGGATTCCGAGAACGCGTCGAATCGAGAATCCCGGGGCCGATTGCTCATCGGAGTGCCTCGACGTCCTGCCCCGGAAAATCGGCTCGACGAAGAAAAAGCGGCGACTCCCGCCCCCGGTTCTCACAAATAGTTCTCGAATCGGTACAGTCGAACTAAGACCCCGAACCGAGTTTTGAGAAGAGAACATCCCATGGTCAGGCACCGCATCGGCTACGCCCGGGTTTCCACGCGGGACCAGAACCTGGACCTGCAGCGCGACGCCCTACAGAAGGCCGGATGCGACAAGATCTACAAAGACACGATCAGCGGTACCAAGTCCCAGCGCCCGGGCCTCGACCAGGCGCTGGACAACCTGCGGGAAGGTGACACCTTGGTGGTGTGGAAGCTGGACCGCCTGGGTCGGAGCGTGAAAGACCTCCTGGATTTCGCCGGCGGATTGAACGACCGCGGCGTAGGGTTCGTCAGCCTCACCGATGCGATCGATACCACGACGGTCTCCGGGCGCTTCTTTTTCAACGTCATGGCTTCCCTGGCCCAGATGGAACGGGAGCTCATGGTCGAACGTACGCAGGCCGGACTGCAGGCCGCACGCGAACAAGGACGGGTCGGCGGCCGCAAACGCATCATGACGGATGCCAAGATCCGCTCAGCCCGAAAGCTCCTCAACCAGGGAACACCGCCACGGGAGGTCGCCGACACCCTAGGAGTCTCCGTGCCCACCCTCTACCGATGGGTCCCGGCAGCAGGCGCGATCGAGGCACCAAAGAAGTAGTCCCTGTTGGATGGTGCAGGCGACTTCTGAAAAAAGATGGCTGTTGGTGCAGAGGACTATTGAGCAGAATGCTTTTCCGTGCAGGGCACTTCTGACATTTCAATGTCCATACTCGTCTGCACTACCCCGGAATTCCGCGGGCGCCAGTGCAGTCGACTTCTGAAAATGACAACGGATGGTGAGTCACGCCGCCGGCGACTGTGGTCATCCCCGCTGGTTCGCCAGGGCCGCAGCCCCCATGTGCCTGAAAAGCCGCTCTCGGGACCGTTGGTGAGATGCCCTGCAAAAGTCCACTCCCCCAGTGAATTGGTGTCGTCCCTGCTGAAAGAACACCAGCCCCGGAAACAGGCGCGTCGCGGCGTTGGGGATTGGACCATGGGAAACTCGGCCGCGATTGTGGCAGGCGGTCTTCGGCGCGGCAACTTGAAAAGTAAGCATGCTTGCTAATAGGTTTGGTTGCAGCTTCTCCGCCTGTCCCCCATCAGGCGGAGTGGTTGCCAGGGAGGCCCCGCCACTACTCGTGCCGCGGGGCTTTTCGCTGTCTGCGCTTGCGCGACAGGTGTCAGTAATCCGGAACGGCAAAAGGGAGTATGCAATGGCTCAGGGTGACATTGAGACGTACTACGAAGACGGTTCGTGGAAGAACAAGCGTGAGGGCACTGACCGCGCGTTCGGTGCCGGCTACAGCACCAAGGACGAAGCGGCAGCTGCTGGCCGGGAAGCTGCCCAGGCGGACAAGGTCGAGCACGTCATCAAGAACCAGGACGGTCAGATCGGCTCCAAGAACAGCTACGGCAACGATCCCCGGAATGTCCCGGGCTGATTGCTAAGCCACACCCTTGGCGCTCCGGCGCCTGGGGACACAAGAAGGGCCGGCTCAAATGAGCCGGCCCTTCTGCGTTCTCCTCGGCAAAGGAAATCTACGGATTCAGCCTAGCTGAATGTTGTCTTTGGTGCCTGCAGCTGCCAGGTGGACGTCGTTGTCCCTGGTAGCGCGGCACCTGGTGGGGCGTGTGATGGGTGCGTTGATCGGCGGTCCGCCGCTGGTGAGTGGCTGCTGTGGTTCGCCCTGGGCGGCGGACCGCCCGACTTCTGGAAGGTTCCCGGCCCTTGCGTGGTGAGTGGCCGGGGGTCTTGCCGGGCGGGGTTTCCGCCCGGCAAGAGTGTTTTATGCGGGCGCGTCGTTCTCGGCTGGCTTGGGGCCGTCGAGGATGATCTGTTCGACCTCGCTGGGGGTGTATCCCCACGTAACGAGCTGGTTCAGGTAGTCCCGGTGCGTCTGGCTCGGGGACCGCCACGAGTCTTTGGCGATGGTCTTTTCATACCCTGCGCAAACCAGCGCGATCAGGGAGAACTCGGGCCGCGCTTCGGTTTTTGCGACGTGGTCCCGCAGCGGGTTCCATCCCCAGCGGCTGGATTCTTCGACCTTGGCACCAACCATTTCAGCGGCGACCTTCCCGTCGTAGCCGCTGGCGGTTTCGGAGTGGTGGGTGATGGCGTGGACGGTGAAGTACTGCCAGCCCTTGGGTGCCTGCTTCCTGGCCAGCAGGGTTTTGACGAACTCGCGGCGGACCTTGGTCGCTGATTCCATGGCCTTGTTGTTGGCGATCAGCGTTTTCCGTTCGGCCTTCTGTTCCTCGGTCATCGGGCCCTTCTGTGCCTGCGTCCCGCTCCCGTTGTAGCGTTCGTACTTTGGGGTGAAGCCCAGTTCCTTCCAGTCACTGATGACGGGCTGGGCGGTGTGCTGGCCCCGGTAGTTGGTGCTGATGATGTAGGCGTTGGCATCCTCGTCGGTGGCCGGTTCCCCGTCCGGGCGTTTGGCCGCTGAGACGTACAGGTTTTCCTCGTCGGCGTAGTGTCCGGCGTCTTCAACGATGGCCTTGCCCTGGGCGATGAGTTCTTCGATGAGGGCGGAGAGCTGGGCCTTGGATTCGCGGTCGTCGCGGAGCTTCTGGGCGATGTGGTCAAAGTACTGCGGTTCGTCCCGGATTACTGATTCGAGTTCCTCGATGGCGTCCTGGTCTCCTTCGAACTCGGTCATCACCAGCGCCATGTCGAGGGTGTAGCCGCTCTCGAGGGCATTGTTCCCGGCGGTGGATGCCTTGGCTTTTAGCGCGTTTTCGACTTTGTCCTTGGTCCTGCCGGTCTTCTTGGCGATCGCGGCCGCCGAGACGCCGATCAGGGACAGCTGGTGGTAGGCATCAGCTTCGTCCGCTTCGGTCAGTTCTGCGCGCTGGATGTTCTCCACGACCTGCGTCACGATGCGCTCCGCTTCCTCGGGCGAGTCGATGAGCAGGACCGGGATGAGGGGCCGTTCGGCTTCGACGGCGGCCCGGGTGCGGCGCTGGCCCATAAGGACGTGCACGGTGCCGTCGTCCTTGCGGTGGGCGATCACCGGTTCCATCACGCCATGTTCTTTGATGCTGGCGATGAAGTCAGCGGTCAGGGCGGCGTCCTTGCGGACATTGATGTCAACGGTCAGGTTTGCCGGGTCGAGCATTTCAAGCGTGGGTGTTGCGTTCATGGTGTTGCTCCTTCTTGCCGAGAAGTTGGGTGGGGCGACCAAAGGTGACCGGCCAGCTCCCCTCTCCCCCCGTTGTTTTTTGGCTGCTGGCGAAGCTTGCGGAGCTGTGCCCGTGGAGTCCCGTCTACCCGCAGGGCAAAGCACGGAAAATCTTCGGAGGAAATCAGCGAGGAACGAGCGCCGGAGAAGAATTTCCGGGCCGCAGGCCCCGACGAAGGAGGGGCTAGAGGGGCCGGAGCGGGCACGTACAATCCGAAGGACAGCAGCCAAAAAACGTCGTAGACACACCAGGTTCAGGGGGTCCGGAGCTCTGCGACGGCGCGCCCTGAACCCAACAGCCGGCCGCGCCAGCGGACGCCCGCCAACTGGTTGCAGCGCAGCGGAAACCAGTGCGAGCCCAGCGAGCATGCACTTGTCCCTGAGTAGGGTGGGGGCATGAGCGATCCAGCTCCACACCTTGGCCGCGGCAGTGAGGCTCGGCGCGGCAGCGCATGGAAGTCACCACGGGCCGGCCGGCTCCTGGCTGTGGTGTTCACTGTTGCCGCGATCGGATCGGTGGTGCTGGTGGCTGTGGATCTGGTTGTCGGCCGGCCTGCTGCCGGCGACCTCTTTATCGCCTTCCTCAACAGTCTCGCGGCCGTGTCGTTGTGGCGGCTCAGTTCTCTGAAAGGCGGCGGACATGACGAAGGGCCGGCACGTTGACGTGCCGGCCCTTCGTGGTTTTTCCTCGGCAAAAGGAAATCTGGGGTGCAGCGTCAGCGCTGCACTGGTTACGGCTCGTCGAGCCGGTGGTCTTCCAGGGGAAAGTCCACGGGGCCGGTAGGTGGGCCGGCTGTGAGCAGGCGCAGCTCCAGGAAGTCTTCGATGGGGCTCGCGTCGGGGGCGACGGTGTCGTCCTCGGTCATGCGGATCTCGTCGGCCACGGGGTTTCCTTGCCTGCTGTAGGACTGCTTGTGTCCTTTCACAGTAGTGGCAGTTTCTGCGGGTTGGCTGGAAGTGGCCGCGCCCGCGGCAGCGTTATCGCGGCCGGCGGAGCGCTAGCGGGGGAGGCCGCCGCGCACCTGGGGAAGATCCGACGGGGAAGGCCGGACCCCTTGGGTGGGGCCCGGCCAGTCCGTTAGCGGTTCAGCTGGCGGTTGTAGGCCTTTTTCGGGTCTCGTGTGCAGTCTGCCAGTAGGCCGCGGTTGACCAGTTCAGCCAGCAGTTCGGCCAGCCGGTATTCGGCGACGTCGTCCAGTGCGAGTTTAAAGTACCGGGCGGCGAAGCTGGACTTTCCTTTGAGCCATTCCAGCCAGCCGATCAGGCACAGCATTGGGGCGCGCTGCCCTTCGGGGGTGGCCTTCATCAGCTCGAAGGCGACTTCCTGGGCGGTGTCCACGCGGGCCCAGTCGGGGCGGGTGACGACGACTCCCAGCATCACGGAAGTGAACTGGTCGGGGGCATGGGTAATGATGTCACCCATCATGTAGTCCCGGATGGTGGGGTGCTGGAGCGCTCCCGCGAGCTCGTGCGCGGTCTGGGTGGTCAGGCTCTTGGGATCATCGAGCACCTTGGCCCACTTCGCGCGGCAGGCTTCCAAGTCCTCGGGCCAACCGTCGGGCTTGTGCGCGGCGATCGCTTCACGGGCTCCTGCTTCCCCGGCAAACGGCGCCGGTGCGGTGAATCCCGTGACGTGGCTCCCCCGGTAGATCAGGGCGGCGTTGCCGTTGCTGGTGGTGATGGCATCCAGCGGCTCGTCGGGGCAGCAGCTGGCGTCCTCGCACAGGTAGTTCCTCCACAGTTCGGAGGTCACCAGCCATGCGTCCTTCAGCGGCATCCCTGCCGTGTCCAGTTCGGCGCGCAGTGCCTGCACATGCCCGGAGTAGGGACGCTGGCCCCGTCCGGGGTTTTCGTCCGTGTAGATCACCAGAATGGATCCGGTCGCTGCCTCGTCGGCGGTCAGGTAGCTGACCAGCGTCTGGGCGAAGGCCACCGGCTCCAGCCCGAACGGGGCATCTACGCGGAGCGTGGCACCGAGCTTGTTTCCCTGCATGGTGACCGCGACGAAGGATTCCTTCGGGGCCTCACCCAGCGTGTGCGGGATGAAGGCCAGGATGTCGGCCGGGCCGGTGAATTTGATGAAGTCGTTCATGGTGTTGCTCCTTCTTGCCGAGAAGTTGGGTGGGTGGGGCGACCAAAGGTGACCGGCCAGCTCCCCTCTCCCCCCGTTGTTTTTTGGCTGCTGGCGAAGCTTGCGGAGCTGTGCCCGTGGAGTCCCGTCTACCCGCAGGGCAAAGCACGGAAAATCTTCGGAGGAAATCAGCGAGGAACGAGCGCCGGAGAAGAATTTCCGGGCCGCAGGCCCCGACGAAGGAGGGGCTAGAGGGGCCGGAGCGGGCACGTACAATCCGAAGGACAGCAGCCAAAAAACGTCGTAGACACACCAGGTTCAGGGGGTCCGGAGCTCTGCGACGGCACGCCCTGAACCCAACAGCCGGCCGCGCCAGCGGACGCCCATCAACTGGTTGCAGCGCAGCGGAAACCAGTGCGAGCCCAGCGAGCATGCACTTCCCTCCAGGTCCCCCGGATACGCCCGGGCCGACCCGTCTGCCAGGCTTACCGCCGGCACCACGGTGCTCTGTTCGCGTCCTGGGCGCCAATCGGCGGTCCGCCGCCGGGACCACCGGCAAAAGCCGGGTCACCTGCGGCGGACCGCCACCACTTACGCAAAGTCCCTGGACGCACAAAAGAGAAGCACCCACCTACTCGACTGAGTAAGTGGGTGCCCTCGGTTGGTTAGTTCATGGCGGGCCGGTGCTCCGGTGAGAACAGGACGGCCACGAGTTCGTTGTGCCAGTCCAGCGCGGCGTACTGGCGGGTCACGTCCAGCACTGCCGGGTCAACGCGGGCGTCGTTTGTCACGGCCTCAGCCATGCCTCGGACGTGGGCGGCGAGGTCCTGCGCGGCGGCTTCGCTGTAGCAGACAGGGGATTTTTCAAGGAGTGCGGCGAGGGTTTCGAGGAACACGACGGTCTGCGCAGTGTTTTCCGTGATGCGGTTGCTGTCGGTCATGGTTCTTGTCCTTTGTGAAGGGCTGCGGGCCTTGCCGGGCGGGTTTCCCGCCCGGCAAGGCATTGTGGCGGTTAGGCGGCGTGGACGGCGTAGGGCATCCGGTACCGACTGGGAAGCTCGGCGGCGGCTTCGGGCAGGTCGTCCGGCCCGTGTGCCTGCCCGTTCTTCCAGTAGGTGAAGGCGTGCTCGCTGATCGCGTCCCACTGCCGGGCCTTGGTCCGGTAGAAGGTGCAGGTCACGTCGCCCTCGCAGTAGGTGGCGACGCCGAACAGGTTCCCGATGCTGTCAGCGGTCCGCGTGGCCGCGACCATGACGTAGGGCCACTGGCCCAGGTCCCAGCCCTCGTGGCCCCAGCTGGAGAGCACGGCCCAGCCGTGCTCTTCGATGAGTTCCATCCACTCGTAACCGCCGTTCAGGTGGTAATCGCCCAGCACGGTCACGCCGTCGATGGTCTCCCCGGTGTCCTTCAAGGTCACAGTCTTCTTGGTTACTGCGTTCATGGTGTTGCTCCTTCTTGCCGAGAAGTTGGGTGGGGCGACCAAAGGTGACCGGCCAGCTCCCCTCTCCCCCCGTTGTTTTTTGGCTGCTGGCGAAGCTTGCGGAGCTGTGCCCGTGGAGTCCCGTCTACCCGCAGGGCAAAGCACGGAAAATCTTCGGAGGAAATCAGCGAGGAACGAGCGCCGGAGAAGAATTTCCGGGCCGCAGGCCCCGACGAAGGAGGGGCTAGAGGGGCCGGAGCGGGCACGTACAATCCGAAGGACAGCAGCCAAAAAACGTCGTAGACACACCAGGTTCAGGGGGTCCGGAGCTCTGCGACGGCACGCCCTGGACCCACAGCCGGCCGCGCCAGCGGACGCCCGCCAACTGGTTGCAGCGCAGCGGAAACCAGTGCGAGCCCCGCAGCATGCAGCTGATCCGCGGCGCTGGTCCTGTCCACGGTTGGGGGCAATTCGGGTTATCCACGGCTGGCATTTTGGGAGCCATGGGGAAGCTCCCTTCAGTAGTCGTAGCGGTGGATAACCCGGATGGAATTGTCCCCGGCGGTGGGCAGCGGCCCCATCCCGTCACGCCCACATTCACCTACCTTTATTGAATGTCCGGGCCAGGGGCTACACTGAATGAATCGAACATATATTCGAATAAGGTGTGTTGTGGGCGTTGTTGTCGGTCCCCGCGTGATAGAAGCGGGTGCGTCGTTGTTGTCGGTACTGGTCTCTCCGGTGCCGGTTGCGGCTGGGTTCCCGTCGCCGGCGCAGGACTACTTTGATGGCCGGATCGACCTGAACGAGCATCTGATCAAGGACATCACCAGCACCTATGTGGTGCGGGTGTGCGGGGAGTCGATGGAAGGTGCTGGGATCAGCGACGGCGATGAGCTGATCGTCAACCGCGCTCTGGAACCGGTGGACGGGTCCGTGGTCGTTGCCGTTCTGGACGGGGAGCTGACGATCAAGCGGCTGCGGATCACCCCGGGCGGGGTGGTTCTGCAAGCGGAGAATCCAGCGTTCCCGGACATCCGCGTCCCGGCCCTGTCGGACCTGGTTATTTGGGGTGTGGCCACCCGATGCCTTCATTACGTCTAGGGCGGGGCCATGTCTAAGCCGGCTGTGATGCGGCGGATGCCGCAGATCGCGCATGTGGACGTGAACTGCTTCTACGCCTCGGCCGAGCGGGCGTTCGACCCGTCTCTGGAGGGCAAGCCCGTGATCGTGCTGTCCAACAATGATGGCTGTGCGGTCACCCGCTCCCCCGAGGCCAAAGCCCTCGGCATCGGCATGGGCGAGCCCTGGTTCAAGATCGCCCCGCGGGCGAAGGAATGGGGCCTCGTCGCGCTGTCCAGCAACTACGAGCTGTACGGGGATATCAGTGCCCGGGTGATGGAGTTGCTGGGCCGGTACTCGGCCTGGCTGGAGGTTTACAGCATCGACGAAGCCTTCCTCGGCGTCAAAGGCACCCCGGACGAGCTGCTCGCGCTGGGCCGGGCAATGAAGGCCGCGGTCCGCCGGAACGTCGGCGTGCCGGTCTGCGTCGGAATCGCACCGACGAAGACGCTGGCGAAGCTGGCCAACAAATGGGCGAAAAACAACAAGGCCTTCGCCGGCGTGTGCCACTGGGATTCCGTCCCCCCGACAGAGCGGGAGGCTCTGCTGGGCCGGCTGTCCGTCGAGGAGGTGTGGGGCATCGCCGGACGGCTGACCAGACGGCTGAACGTGATGGGCATCTTCACCATCGCCGATCTCGTCCGGACCGACCCGGTCGCGATCCGGGACAAGTTCTCGGTCGTGATGATGCGCACCGTCCTGGAACTGCAGGGCACCCCCTGCATCCCCATGGAAGAAGAACGGATCGGGCGGGACCAGCTGATCTTCTCCCGATCCTTCGCCAAACCCATCACCACCGCCGCCGGGATCCGCCAGGTCATGAGCGTCTACGGGCAGCAGGCCTCCGCCCGGCTGGCCAAACACGGGCTACAGGCCAAGGTCCTGACCGCGTTCGCCGGAACCTCCCACTTCAACCCCAACGACACCTCCTACCCCTCAGTCTGTGTGCCGTTGCCGATGCCCACCGCTGACCCGGTGATCCTCACCAAAGCCGGCCACGCCCTCTTGCCCCGGATTGTCGAGGGCGTCCGCTACGCCAGGGCCGGGATCATGGTCACCGACCTGCGCCCCACCGGCAACCAGGCACCCCTGTCGCTGTTCGAAAACCCCCACGAGGAACGCCATATCGGAACCCTGCTCGAAGACGTCACCCGCCGGTACGGGCGCGGCTCCATCGGCCTGGGCCACGGCGGCATCCGCGGCGGGCCGGACTGGACCATGAAACGCGACATGCTCTCCCCCAGATACACCACCCACTGGGACGAACTCCCCCTCGTCAAAGCCGCCTAAACCGCTGCTCTCTGCACCACCCAGGAAGAAAACAAGCACATGACCATCACTCACGAAGCTCCCACCCTCAACACCCCGGTGGACGTCCGGTTCACCACCGCCGGCACTCCCCTGGCCGTCCGCTACGACGGGAAAATTTGGGCAGTGGCAGCCGAGCCGGTGCACTGGTTCATCAGGGACTCCTGGTGGGAAACCCGCCGAAGCGCGCCCGTCGGCATCGGCAACGTCGTGGACATCGAACACTGGCGCGTCCAGGTACGCCTGACCTCAACCTCTGCGCTGCGGACGTTCGAGCTGCGCCGCGACCCACTGTCCGAGCAGTGGCTGCTCGCAGCTATCACGGACGCCGGGGCAGCCGCCGCCTAAGCCCGGCAGGGCCGGCGGCGGTAGCGTGGCGCTATGACAGAGTACGTGCCCCCGGCCCTGCATCCGCCAGTGTAGTTCGGGGGCTGCGGCCGGTCCCGTTAGCGGCGGTTCTCCACCGGCCGGTACCTGTCAACGAAGGCAGACAGCGCGTCTTGGAGCAACGACAGGTTGCTTAGCTGGTCCACGGGCCGATGCTGGGACACTGCCGCGCCAGGCAGTGGGCTGACCATCCACGCGGCGAAGACGTTGTGCGGTACCTTCAGCGCCATGGCGTGCTGAAAGAGATCCAACACCGGTTCGCGGAAAAGCCCGTCCTTGAGCTGAAAGCCGGGACAGAAGGTTCCTTCGCCGACGAACACCCGTACCGCCCCGCGCATGGCCTCGGGCTCGCCCAGTGCCTGGAAATGTGCTTCCAAGTCCGCTGCCGTTGGCAAGGTGAATTCCTCGCGGATACTGTCCCAGACGTGCTCCGGGACAGCCGGCCAGAACCGCTCAGCCCTCACATTCGACGCAGTAGGCATGGCCGTCCTTCTCGCGCGCCTTCTGCGAACGGTGACGGACCAGGAAGCACGAGTAACAGGTGAACTCATCCTCGGCCTGGGGAATGACCTGCACAACGAGCTCTTCGGCAATGAACTCACCGCCGGGGGTCAGGCCATCCAGGGTGTCAGCTTCATCGAGCTCCTGCACCACGGACTTCGCGTCCGGTGCTTTGGCAGACTTCAGAGCCTCCAGCGAGTTCTCCTGGGACTCCTTGACGTCGGTGCGCAATTCATCGTAATCGGTTGCCACGGAAGCGCATCTCTTTTCTGTTGATCCGGTGTTACCGGTCCTGCAACGTACAAGATGCAGCAGGAATTCCCTAAATGGACCGCCGGGCAGCATCAGCTGGGCAGCCAAGCACCAGGCCTCCGGGTCCCCGCTGCCATAGGGGAACCAGCTAACCCCGCGCGGGGTGAAACCCAACAGATCGTGCACCTCACTCCATTCGCTGCCCAACGGGCCTGTTTTTGACCCTGCGACGAAATGTCGGGCCTTTGGCCCATACTGTGCCCATGATCGAGATACGTCGGCTCATTCCCCGCAAGTGGGAACCGTCAGATCCCCTCGTCGCCTACAACAATGCGGACGGGCAGATTGTCATGGCGGCGGCCATGCACCGGGGAAACAGCTCCTACTACGACCGCTACGGCTACCAGGGTTCCAGGGAGATCGTCTGCATCGACTGCAAGGAAGCGGGCCGTGAAGTCCCGGTCCAGCTCGTCGACGCAAAAACACGATGCAAGCATTTCCGCCATCAGGCCGGCGAGGCCCCCGACGGCCTGCGCCGCCACGGCGAGACCGCTGAGCACCTGCACGGCAAGCGCTTCATCATGGACTGGGCCAGAGACCAGCACCACATACTTCCCTGGTCCGTCGAAGATGAGGTCTGGATCCCCGGTGCCCGGCTTCGCAGCGACGTCAGAGCAACGGCAACCTCCGGCCGGCATCTGGCATTCGAGGTCCAGCGCAAGCCAATGGACAGCAAAGAGTGGGACCGCCGCCATGGCGGCTATCAGACGGCAGGCATCCGTGACGTATGGCTGTGGTCTCAGGACGTTCCTGACCTGGTCCTCGATCTGCCGCTGACCAGCGTCGTTTTGGACATGGAGTACGAGACCCTCGGTGTCCTCGTGGCAATGTACTCGGGCAGTTACCGCCACCCCACGGCGGAACGGTACTTTCTCTCTCCCACCCACCATGCCTCCGCCCCACTGTCGGAGTGGAGGTTGTCGGACGCAGGATCCCTGGTGCCTCCACCCGGGATTGCTGAATTCATTGGGGACAAGCCGGAGTCGGCCCGCCTGGCACAGCTCAAGGCCCATCGGGAAGGATTGGCCCAGCGGACATCCAGACCGCCGGCAACGCCGGTGGAGCGACGGACGGATGCATTCAGGCAGTACCAGAGCCGCACCAGCTCAAGCCGGGTGCTGGGTCCCAGCGGAAGTGCGGTGCGTATCGACCCGGAACGTGAGGCGCAACGTCAGGCAGAGGCCGTCGAACGCATCATGCGCGGCAAACGCTAGCGGAACGGGCCGCAACTGGCAGTGGGTCAGGATGAGTCCTCTGCTCCAGTACTCATTCACCCTTGATAGCGCCTATCTCCTGTGGATGCTGGAACTACTTGTTGCCCTTGGCTCTCTTGTGCGTGGAACACAGCATTTCGCAGTTGGCCAGGGTGGTTGCGCCACCCTTCGTCCACGCAGTTACGTGGTCAGCATCCATCTCAATCTGCTTATAGATATATGCCTTTTTCGAGTTTTGACTGACAACGCAGAGCGGACAGTTCGATACTCCCTTGGCCTTGGCCTTTTGGGTTTGCCGCTGATAAGCGAGGTCTTTCGTCTTGCTGTCAAACAGCCTGATCGACAGCAGCTGCGCGTTCGACTGGCCGCCGCCGCTCAGGCACGTACTCGTAGACGCCCCGGTTGTTCTCTACCGCGGTGTCGCTGAGAAGCTTATCGACCTCAACGTCGACGATGGCCGCGTCATAAGGACTAGCCCTCCCGTGCGATCCTCCTTCAACAGGCCTTTTCTGATTCGGGGGCGTCACGGTGGTGAATTACATAAGCTATGCCCATGACGACGCATCCCGCAGCACTGGCGACGTGGGTTGAAGCTAATCCCAGAGTCGCAGTGATTGACGGGCACGGCTTCAACAAGATGAAGATCGGAAAATGGAACGACTTGATCGCTCACCTCCCCGGTACACCTATTGAGGCCGAAGACGGAGGCAAAGAGTTCGGACTGATTAGCCGTGGCGGTATCTTCCGTCTCGCTGATCGCGCTAGGGAAGACGACTCTGGGACAGCCGCCCTCCACTTGTTTTGGACGTCTCTCGCATGGGGTACCGGGGATAGCCACCGGAACACGCCCGGGCGGATTGCTTCTGTCGCCGCTGACCCGCCGCACGCAGCAAGGCTGCTACGTGATGCAGCACGTTTAGCTGTCAGTGACCCCGAAGCTGCTTTCCTGACGCTCCAGCCAGGACGCCCCGCACTGAAGTATTGGGGTCCAAACTTTTTTACCAAGTACCTTTACTTTGCTGGGGCTGGAGCAATCGATCATCCATGTCTCATCGTGGATGCACGTGTCCTGGCAACGCTAAAAAGGGAGACGGATAACCCCTTATTCCGCCCTCAAACTACGAACTACTCCGTGAGTACATATCTTGCTGCTTGCAATGTCATGCGGACTTGGGCAGAAGAGTTGTCCACACCCGAACGAAGTGTCGGCGCCGATGAAGTCGAGCGTTGGGCCTTCGGCGCCGGCAAGGGATGGCGGAAGAGCAGGAAGGCATGGGTTAGACAGCCCCGCTAGCCCGGCCGGTCCCGCATCCTAGCAGTAGAGGTGTATGTAACTGCACAGCCTCTTCCTGGGTGGAGCGCAGCGAAGCCCAGCGAAGCCCAGGGGCTTGAGAGAACGGGTTGTGCCCACTGGGGGCAGGTGGAGCCCTCCGCACAGCTCAGGCTGTCCCCATTGGCGTGCAACCCGTTCTTTGTCGTACCCCGCCTTGAAAACGTGCAGCTCAGAAGCGGCTTATTGGCCCTCCGGCCAATCTAGGTGCGAACGCGGCTGATCACTGCTGCATAGATGCATAGACAACGGTCCGGCGGGTAGGGAGGCTTTAGCCTGGTCGCGATAAAACGCCTCAGTGGTAGGGCAGGAGCTGCGGGCCCTGACACGGTTCGTTTGGTCGGTCCCATTGTGTCAACTAACTCCACTAACCTAAGGGATGTAATCCGCACACGATCGCGTTGGTGGGGTGAGGGCTCCTCGCAGCACCCATAAGACACGGGAGTTCACCGTCGCATGACCCTTTCCGATGCTCACGAGGGCAATTTCGCCCTAGGGTCTTTGCGTACGACGGCGAGCCACACGATAGGCGTCCCGCACCTGACCGAACTCCTCAGGGTCGTTCGGCCGGACGAACCCCAAGAGCGCTACCGCGAAGTAGTCGTGGATGAGAACGCGCTTGGGCGCCCGACCCATACTGGCCGTCAGCGCTCGTTCCGACATTTACGTGAGCTCTATTTCCTGGATCCCCAACAATCTGAGTTCGCGGCGATGCGTCGCCTGTGGGACGTCGACCCAGAGGCCCGACCACTACTGGCAGGAATCCTCGCGTTTACGCGCGATGGCATCTTGCGTGCCTCATTTCAGGCGATCAAACAAGCGCCCGTCGGCTCTATCGTCAGCTCCGGCGACCTAACGAAGGCAGTCACCGCTATCTATGGGGTGAATCTTTCGTTGGCTACCCTTGACAAGACCGGGCGCAACACGGGCGCTTGCTGGACGCAGACGGGTCATCTCGTCGGGAGGACGAAGAAGGTTCGGCAAATGGTCGAGCCGTTTCCGGCAGCAGTCGCGTTCGCGGCCTTCCTTGGTCATCTCTCAGGCAACCGTGGTGTGAGCGTCCTCGACACGCCCTGGGCGGCGTTGCTCGATCTCCGCCCCGGGACCGCGCTCAATGCTCTGAGAACGGCCCACAAGCAAGGTTTGATCGATCTCCTCGTCGCTGGCAACGTGATCGACCTCAGCTTCCCGCTCTTCGAAGGAACTGCCGAATGAGCCGGGTTTCCGACCTCCTTGATGCGTATTCGGCAGAGTTAGCCCTCCCTTGGCGGGCTGGTTTGTCCGGAGGTGAACGTGTCTGGATGCTCGTCTACCCGCCGGACCTGGAACGCTCGATGCGCGCGGCCCTGCCCCGATTCGAACTGGCGACTGGCGAAGCCGCCCACGGCTGGCACGAGATAGATATCACAGACAACCTCGGCCGTTGGCTCGCAGGGCACCGTTACGCCGAGGCGTTCTTCGAGGACCCCAGCGATCTCACCGCTGCCATCATGGACCAGTTTGAATCCGATCTCGTCTCCGAGATCCGCGAGCAACTCATGGCAGCTTCAGCCAACGACGTCGCCGTTCTTGTCGGGATCGGATCGATATTCCCGTTCCTTCGCGCCTCCAGTGTCATCAAGGCAATTGACGATGCTGTGAACGGGCGACTCCTTGTTTTCTTTCCGGGTCTCCATGACCCCGAGACACATTCCTTTCGCTTGCTGGACGCTCGCGACGGCTTTAACTATCGCGCCCGCATCATCGACCCTCAAAAGGATCTCGCGTGACCATCAATAACGAGCTCTTCACCCGCCGCCCGCTCGACTTCGAGATCCCGAACGACGGTGTCACAAACGTTGACCGTCCAGATGACTCTAACCAGTGGAAGGTTCTTGAGTACGAACTCACCAGCTTTGTCTGCGAGGGAGAGTACGAGCACGGCCTCCAGCGCATCCTCGACTCCTATATCCGCCACCGGGGAAGCACAACCCAGCCAGCAGTGTGGGTATCCGGCTTCTACGGCAGTGGCAAGTCGCACTTGGTTCGAGTGCTTCAGCACCTATGGGCAGACACCGCCTTTCCACGTGGTGCATCGGCCAGAGGATTGGCTAACCTGCCCCAGAGCATCCGCGATCAGCTCATCGAGCTTTCCACCATAGGCAAGCGTGACGGGGCCCAGCCTTGGTCAGCGGCGGGCGCACTCGACCGCAGCGGCGACATTTTGAACGCGGTCTTTCTATCGATCGTGCTCGGAGCTGCTGGGCTTCCCACGCGCATCGCACCCGCCCAAGTCGCGCTGTGGCTCGCCAACAAGGGAAAACTGGACGCTGTCCGCGCCCATGTTGAAGCGGGCGGAGGAAACTTCATAGAGGAACTCAGTGAGTACAATCTCAGCAGCCGCCTCGCTGACGGCATCCTTGCCGTCGATCCCGGTTTCGCTGCGACTGGCGCGGACGTGCGCAAGGCCCTACGCAGTCAATTCCCACCCGATGCACGTTCACTATCCACTGACGAGACGATCTCTCTTCTTCGCAAGGTCCTCCAGCACGTTGGTGGCGGTCTTATTCCGCCAACTCTGATCGTGCTCGACGAGGTCCAGCAGTACATCAGCGGCGACGGCGGCCGAGCTATGGAGGTGCAGAACCTCGTCGAGTCTGTTTCTCGCGAACTCGATGGACGGGTGCAATTGGTCGCGACCGGTCAGCAGGAACTTACCGCTGACGCCACTCTGCAGAAGATCCAGGACCGTTTTACCGTCAAGGTTGTCCTCAAGAACCAAGACGTTGACGCCGTTGTTCGGCGAGTGTTGCTCAACAAAGAGCCTGCCGAGCGACCCGGCCTCGACAAAGTGCTGTCCGACGCAGCAGGCCCAATTTCTCGACAGCTCGTCGGCAGTAAAATTCGGCACACGGCACAAGACAACAAGGATCTGTCAGAGGATTATCCGCTTCTCCCTAGCCGCCGGCGTTTCTGGGAGAGCGTCCTGCGCCAGGCTGATGCGGGTCGAGCTGGGCAACTTAGGTCCCAGCTTCGCATCGTGCACGACGCAAATCGTCTGGTTGCACTACAGCCCGTTGGTACGGTGGTTGGCGCAGATTACCTCTATTCAGCGAAGCATGAAGACCTCAACGGTGCTGGCCTGCTCCTAAAGGAAACCCAGCGGCTGATACATGAGCAGGGACAGAGGGATCCGCTTCGAGGACGACTCCTCGGTCTGATTCATCTCGTCAGTCTGCTTCCGACGTCGGGACATGCTGATATTGGCGTTCGTGCATCGGCAGACCACCTCGTGGACCTCCTTGTTGAGGACCTCGCAAACGATGGCGCACGCCTGCGTCAAGACATTCCTGCGACACTAGAGGCACTGGCAGAGGAGGGAATCCTCCAGCAGGACGGCAACGAGTACCGACTCCAAACAGCGGCCGGTAGAACTTGGGACGAGGCGTTCCGCCGTCACTCAGCTCAGCTGACCGATAGCGAGATCAGCACCGAGCGTGATTCGATGTTGCGCCTGGAAGTCGAGAAGGCCATGCCCGCATCGATCCTTCAGGGTAGGGCAAAGGTGGCACGAAAGATCAGCCTCCACACCGACTCCTCCCAGCCCGCTGCCAGCGGCAACATTCCTGTCTGGCTGCGCTCGGAGTGGGATGACGGAACTACAACCAAGCAGTTTGAGGACCTTGCGCGTGGCCTCGGCTCCAATTCTCCGGTCGTGCTCGCTCACCTGCCCAGGATCCAGGCCGCGGCCTTCGCATCGGCCCTGCGCAACCAAATGGCTGCACAGCGAACGCTCGACCAACAGGGCTTCCCACAGGACGACGAGGGCAAGCAGGCTCGGCGTGCCATGGAGTCACGCCACGCTCGTGCCCAGGCACAGGCCCGAGAGCATATTCGAGACATCCTCAGCAAGGCAGGCGTCTTGTTGGGCGGTGGGTCTGCCCCCGTTGGCATTACCCTGCGGGATCGCATTGAGAACGGCACCCTATCGGCAGCGACGCGACTCTTCGACAAGTTCGACGTCGCGGACGACTCCCGCTGGCCGCAGGTGCTCGACCGAATCAAGAAAGGTTCGGGCGCAGATGCGCTTAAAGCCGTCGGCTACGACGCCGACCCCGAGCAGCATCCAGTCGTGAAGGAAGTCTTCGGCAGGATCGGAGGCGCCGGCACTCCCGCCAGTGGTGTTGAGAAGGACCTCTTGTCCGCACCGTTCGGCTGGCCGCGCGACGCCCTCATGGCAGCGATCGGCGTCCTGCTGGATAACGGACTGATCAGAGCCACCATCAATGGCTCTGACGCGACCAGGAGCCAAGTCCTGTCCCAGACCCGACTCGGCACGGTGCACCTGAGGCGAGAGTCGACAGTCCTCAAAGCGGCAGAAAAGATCGCAGCTCGGAGCCTCCTGAGCAAGCTCGGGGTGCAGGCCGATAACGAGACTCTGGTCGCCGCGGCCGAGCAAGCAGTACGAGACCTCGCACAGCGTGCCTCCCACCTCACTGGGACAGCCCCATTGCCTGACATCGCTCTTCCCGCTGGCGTAGAGGCAGTGCGAACCGCATCTGGCAATGACCGAGTACACGCGCTCCTCTCAGTTAAAGATGAACTGACGGACTTCGCCGAGCGTTTGCAGAAGCTGGAACGGCGCCGGGCACCGAGGCTTGAAGCTCTGACAACCGCCCGAGCTCTCTCGGACGCCGCTGGAGACCTCGCCAGTGCAGCTGAAGCGCGCGCGCGGCTTGAGGCCTTCGAGAGCACCCGGGAGCTACTCGCGGACACCGACCAAATCACTCCCATTGTGACCGACCTCGCCAGTGCCGTGCGTGACGCGGTCCACCGCGCTGCAGAGTCCTTGGAACAGGCCCGTCAGCTGGTGGTGGACGGGCTACTGCACCATCAGGCTTGGTCAGCACTCGATCCGGAGAAGCAAGAGCAACTCCTAGCCAAGCACAGCCTTGCTCTTGAGCCGAAGCCAGAACTCGGTGACGCTCAGGCTGTGCTGAAGGCAGTTCAGCACAGACCGCTCGCCTCCTGGGACGCTGTTCTTGACGCGGTGCCCGCACGAGCTTCGAAGGCACTTGAAGCCGCAGTCCGGTTGAGCGCCCCCAAGGCTGTCACCGTCACTGTCCCAGCAGCCAGCCTCAGCAGCGCAAACGAGATCGACACATACCTAGCTGATCTTCGCGTACGCCTCACTAAGGCCCTCAATGAGCACAACACAGTGGTGGTGAAGGGCTGATGGGACACGTTCTCAACGCTGACCAGCGTCGCCACCTCGATGCAGCGGTACAGCAAGCCAGGATGTCAGCCGAGAAGGCAGCCGCAGATGCGTTGCACGCTCTCGCGGTGGCTGAGCCGAGTCGCCCGGCATACCTAAGCGACGACGACAACGCTTTGCGCCTTGCCCTGCGCGAGAAAGCACGACAACTAGGAGACGACACTGCTCGAACCAGCGCGAGTCTGACTAACCTGTGCCGCGAGGTCGCATACGAGCAGTGGCATCGCCTCCTGTTCGCACGCTTCCTCGAAGTCAACGGCCTACTGCGTCACCCCGAATTTCGTGACACCTCCCTAACACTCGAAGACTGCGCTGACCTCGCAGATGACCTCTGCGAGCCTGACGGCTGGTCCGTCGCCGCTCGCTTCGCATCCGAGATCCTCCCTGGTGTCTTCCGACTGGACGATCCAGCGGTCCAAGTTCGATTTGCAACCGAGCATCGGCTTGAACTGGAACGGATACTCCTCAGCCTTCCCGGGGAAGTATTCATTACCGAGGACGCCCTTGGGTGGGTCTATCAGTTCTGGCAGACGGCGGAAAAGAAGCGCGTCAGCGGGTCAGGCGTCAAAATCGGCGGTGCGGATCTGTCGCCAGTGACGCAGTTGTTCACCGAGAACTACATGGTCCGCTTCCTGCTGGAGAACTCCCTCGGAGCATGGTGGGCGGCCCGGCACCCCGACTCGCCGCTTGTCAATACGTGGGAGTACCTTCGTCGCCTCGAGGACGGCACACCCGCCGCAGGGGTCTTTGACGAGTGGCCGGCCACCGCTGCAGAAATCACAGTCATGGACCCCTGTTGCGGCTCCGGACACTTCCTGGTCGCGATGTTCGGCATGCTTTGGCGGATGAGAGCCGAGGAAGAAGGACTCTCGCCTATGGACGCGCAGGACGCTGTGCTTCGAGAGAATCTTCATGGGCTCGAACTCGATCCTCGGTGCACCCAGATTGCCACCTTCAACGTAGCCCTCGAAGCCTGGAAGCAAGGTGGGTTCCGCGACCTGCCTGCACCCCAAATCGCTTGCTCTGGAGTTCCGGTACGAGGGACACGGGGGGAATGGGAAGCCTATGCGAAGGAAGACGACGAGCTTCGCAAGGTCCTCGTGCGGCTGCATTCTCTCTTTCAACACGCCGACACACTTGGATCATTGATTGCGCCGCGGCCCGCCGATATCGGGGAGACGCTATTCGGCCGTGATTTGAGCGTGGGAGCCAGCTGGGAGTCCGTGCGCGGCACGCTCGGCCAGATCCTGCGGCAGGAGAAGCAGGATCGCACGGTGCTTGGTCACGCGGCTGAAGACGTCGTGCATGCCGCAGCACTGTTGGCACGCCAGTACACGCTTGCGGCAACCAATCCTCCCTACCTCACGCGCGGATCGATGGATACGCGGTTACAGTCCTACATCGACACGCACCACCCCCGGGCAAAGGCTGATATCGCCACAGCGTTTGTTGAAAGATGCATCGCATTCCTGGAACCAGGGGGCACCCTGGCAGTGGTTTCCCCTCAAGCATGGCTACTTCTCACTTCTTATGGTGACCTCCGGCAACAACTACTTAGGCAGAGCCGATTTGATGTCGTTGCTCGCCTTGGCGCTGGCGCGTTCCGACAAATTACAGGCGAAGTGGTGAAGGTGGCGCTAAGCGTCATCAGCGCCTCCAAGCCATCGCCGGCTCACTCGTTCCCAGGCTTAATGGCGCATCAAACGGCTGGGGCTGACGCGAAGGCGAAGGTATTGCGCACCAACACGCTGCTCAGCGTAAACCAAGCGGTGCAACTTCAGAATCCGGACAGCCGAATCACACTTACGCGCATCGAGCCTGGCACATTGCTGGCTCGCTACGCCGACGGCCTTCAAGGAATCAAAACAGGCGACGACCCGCACTTTCGTCGCAATTTCTGGGAGGTCATCGATGCCGAGCAGAAGAAGTGGAGCCGCTTCCTCTCGTCGGTGCCCAGCTCTACTCCATACGGAGGCCGAAGCTACGTTGTGGCCTGGGAGAACGGAGCAGGCGAGATGGCTCGGAGCAGCGGTGCCCGGATTGTGGGAAAGGGTGCATGGGCCAAGCGGGGTGTCCTAGTTAGTCAGATGAGTCAAACACTTCCCGTGACCATGTACACGGGTGAACTCTTCGATACGAACGCATCGCCGATCGTGCCCCGCGACCCCAAGGACCTAAATGCTATCTGGGCTTACTGCTCAAGCCCTGAATTCGCCGAGGATGTCCGCGACATCGACGACACGCTAAAGGTAACTAACTCCACGCTCGTCAAGGTTTCCTTTGATCGTGAACGCTGGCAGAAGGTTGCTGCGGAGGTTGGGACGCTTCCATCACCTCATTCCGATGACCCGACCCAGTGGATCTTCCACGGCGAAGTCGCCTCTGCCACACAGCCCCTCCAGGTCGCGGTCGCGAAGCTGCTTGGCTACCGCTGGCCTGAGCAGCAAACAGACAATCTTGACCAATTAGCTGACACAGATGGCATCGCCGCGCTACCGTCGCTGCCCGGTGAGCCCGACCTCGCTACCCGGCTGCGGGAGCTTCTCGCTGCGGCGTACGGTAATCAGTGGTCGAGCAGCCTAGAACGAACGCTTGTGACCGAGGCGGGGGGACAGAACGGGCGGCTTGAGGATTGGCTCCGTGACGTTTTCTTCTCCCAGCACGTCAAGGTATTCGATAACCGCCCCTTCCTGTGGCACATCTGGGACGGCCGCAAGGACGGCTTCTCGGCTGTCGTTAATTACCACCGACTCGACCATCGAACACTCGAAAAGCTCACGTTCACTTCTCTAGGTGCATGGATTGAGCGACAGAAGCATGAGGCGGGCGCCGGTCGAGCCGGAGCGGACGCGCGACTTCGCGCCGCCGAAAACTTACAGGAACGTCTAAAGCTGATCTTGGAAGGTGCGCCGCCGTATGACGTGTACGTGCGCTGGAAGCCGTTACACGAGCAGCCGATCGGTTGGCATCCCGACCTCGACGACGGTGTGCGCCTTAACATCCGTCCCTTCATCTTGGCCGGTGTGCTGCGATCCAAGGTTAACGTGAATTGGAAGAAGGATCGCGGTACCAACTCGGACGGATCGGAGCGCACCAACGATCTTCACCCCACGCTGGAGGAGCGCCGTGAGGCACGACGCCTGGTAGGAGCGAAACTTTGACCTCGGTGCGGGCCGTCGTTGCTCACGCTCTGCGCGACGCAGCAAAGTACAACGCGGATTCGAGTACACCCCCGGCGGCCGTCTTCTGGCCTGATCCGGATCGTGCATGGGAACCCGTCATCAGCCTTCTTCAAGAGGCTGTCCCGATCCTCGTGCTCGGCAACTACGACAGTGCGAAAGCCCAAGGGCCGGCGATATGGATACGTGCCGTCCTGGCAGACCCGAAATCCGTAGACCTCCCAGAACATCTAGCCGAGCACAACGACAAAAATCCTTGGGTGATCTATTTGCCAGGCCTCGGCCGAAGTTCACTCTCCGACGTCACCAGTCCCGACCCGGCGGTGTCGCCCCTCGTGGAAATGGCACTGCGCTCCAGCTGGTGGCCGTCCGCGCATGGGCAGACGTTGTGGACGCCCCACTCTTTCCTAGGTTCGAAGAGCGGCGCTGGCCTGGATCTTGCAGGGGATGCAAAAACAAAGTCGGCGCTCACAAGCGTGCTCGACCGCCTGCTCGCTGAGGACGTCGATGAGCTTCAGCGTACCGGTCGCCTTGACGCCGCTCGGCTGCACTCGCTCGTCATGTCCGACAGCGTCCGGACCCTGTTGGAGTGGCTGGACGATCCCGACGGCACCCGCAGTGCACTTCGGGGAGCTCGCTGGAACGCTTTCGTCGAGGCGTGTCGAACGAAATACAACTTCGATCCAGCCAAGGATGGTGCGCTCACTGCTGCCGCACGTCTCGGGACCCGGGAGGGCGCCTGGGACGATGTATGGGCTCGGTTTGCAGACAGCCCTCGTCGGTACCCCAACATCCCCGCCGCCCTCGATCAGGCACGCCCCCAAGGTGATCTCTTCGGCAGCACGGATCCACATCCGGACTCATGGCCATCTTGGAATCTTGAGCAGGAGGATGGCCTCCGCCAGTCTCTTTCTGCCCTGGTTGATATGCACGACCCGGATCAGGCCCGCGAGTCGGTGCGGGAGCTGGCTGCCGCCCACCTTCGCCGCGAGGAGAGCGTATGGGGCGAGCTTGGGCAGGCCCCACTAGCGCGGGCGATAGGCTTGTTGGCCGAGCTCTCAGATCTAACTTCTACCGGCGCGTCCGGGACCGACGTACTCTCCCTCGCGGATTGGTATGCAGCTGACGGCTACAAGGTCGATGACTTGGTGCTCCGCGCAATTGCCACCTCGCCAACCGCGGCAGACCGTGGCGCTGTTCGCAAGGCGCTCCAGTTCATCTACGACCCATGGCTGGAACAGGTTGCTCGCACATTCCAAGCCGCGGCGGTTTCCGACTACAAGGGCCAAGTCGGCCTCGATGTACAAGCAGGCACTTGTGTCGTCTTCGTTGATGCCCTCCGATTCGACCTCGGACAGCGCCTCGCAAAGCGGCTCCCAGCCCTAAACATTGCCATCTTCCCGCGTCTTGCGGCATTCCCCACTGTCACCCCCACGGGTCAGCCGGCCGTTGCTCCCGTGACAGCCACATTCGGGGCGGGCCAAGCGTTCGACGCGGCAGACTCCCAAGGACGTTCAGTAAAAGGGCATGTACTCCGCGCCGCCCTTTCCGATGCGGGCGTCCAGTACCTCGATTGGAAGTCCTCTGAAACCGGAGAAGTCAACGGCATCGGGTGGACCCAGAGCAACACTATCGATGCGCTCGGCCACGACCATGGGCATGCACTGTCGGACATGGTCGATCAGCAGCTCGATCTCATTGCAGAACGAATCCAGGGTCTCCTCGCGGCAGGCTGGAGGCACGTCGTCGTCGTAACTGACCACGGCTTCGTCCTCCCAGCGGGTCCTGCGCTGAAGGTGACACTGCCCCTTGCAGTCACAGAAGGGGATGCCGCCCGCAAACCGCGAGTCGCGCGCCTGAAGGCCGGGGCGGCACGGCCCGACTTCCCAATCATTCCGTGGACCTGGGATGCGTCTATCGACATGATCAGCGCGCCTGGAGCCTCGGCGTTCGAAGCTGGAACCTACTACGAGCACGGCGGTCTAAGCCCCCAGGAGTGCGTGATCCCGGTCATCGAAGTTTCGGCACGTGAGAGTGCATTTGGACCTGCACAGATTGAAGGCATCCGTTGGACGGGGCAACGCTGTCGAATTGACTTCAGGCCCGTGGAGGCCGACGTGGTCGCAGAGGTTCGGCTTTCGCCAGGGGATCCAAGCAGCACAGTCGGCGGCCCGAAGCCGCCATCCGAGCCAGGGGAGATTAAGGTGCTAGTCGACGAGGAGCAGGCTGTTGATGGCACCGCAGCGTACGTTGTACTGATCGACTCAGACGGTGCCGTCATTGCACAACGTCAGACAACGGTGGGAGGTGCCGAATGACGGAAGCGATCGTCCTCGACCCGATAGATGAGCTGGCGACATCGGTCTTTGAGGGCTACGTGGTCCGCAAGGACCTTGCTCAGCAGTTCAAGGGCGCCTATCCAGTACCAACCTACGTCGGTGAGTTCCTCATCGGTCGCTATTGCGCCACAACCAATCCCGATGAGATCGAAGAAGGATTGCAGATCGTGCGTCGGTTACTCGCCGACCGTACAGTTCGGGCCGGTGAGGAGGAGCTTTTCAAATCCCGGGCCCGCGAACGCATGACGATCAAGTTGATCGACCTGGTCAAGGCACGGCTGGACGCCAAGGCGAACGCATACCTCGCAGAGCTGCCGAGTCTGGGCATCAAAGACGTCCGCATCGACGACGCCGTAGTCCGTGACAACGAGCGCATGCTCACCGGCGGTTTCTACGCCGAAGTGGACCTTTTCTACGACGCCATCATCGCTGATGAGAACAACGGCAAGCCCTTCGCCATAGGGTCACTTCGTCCCATTCAACTCTCGACCCGTGATTCACTAACACGGTTGGCTGAAGGTCGCTCAAGCTTTACGACTAAGCAGTGGAAGCACCTCCTGCTCCGTTCGGTGGGGTTTGAGCCGGAGAAACTAACGGACCGCGAGCAGGACGTTCTATTGCTACGCATGGTCCCGTTTGTTCAGCGCAACTTCAATATGGTTGAGCTGGGACCGCGTGGTACCGGCAAGTCGCACCTGTTCCAGCAAGTCTCGCCATACGCCCATCTGATCAGTGGAGGTAAGGCCAGCGTCGCGCGGATGTTCGTCAACAACGCGACCGGCCAGCGCGGGCTGGTTGCCCAATACGACGTCGTCTGCTTTGACGAGGTTTCAGGTGTCTCCTTTGACCAGAAGGACGGCGTCAACATTATGAAGGGCTACATGGAGTCGGGAGAGTTCTCTCGTGGGCGAGAGTCCATCCGGGCGGACGGCTCCATCGTTCTTGTCGGAAACTTCGATGTAGATGTCGCTCACCAGCAGAGGGTTGGGCATCTGCTCTCACCCCTTCCGCCTGAGATGCGGGATGATACGGCCTTCATGGACCGGATCCACGCATACCTGCCTGGGTGGGACGTCCCAAAGTTAAACCCCTCGTACTTCACCCAACACTTTGGTCTAGTGAGCGACTTCCTTTCCGAGTGCTGGTCGCGCCTTCGCGATCAATCTCGGCTGACATCTGTCCAAGGACGGGTTAACTATTCAGATGCACTCTCCGGACGCGATCTGTCGGCGGTCAACAAGACGGTTGACGGGCTGCTGAAGCTGGTCCATCCGGATGCCGAGACGCCGATCCCGGACGAGGACCTTGAATGGGCGGTCCGGATCGCGCTCGAATGTCGGCGTCGTGTCAAAGAACAGCAACGCCGCATTGGCACGGCTGAATTTCGCAATACCCAGTTCGGGTACCGAATCGGCGAAGGAATAGAACAATTCGTTTCGACGCCGGAACTTGCAAGCCCAGACTCAATCGGCTTAGATCCACTCCCTCCGGGGCAGGTCTGGGCAATCGCGGAGGGTGGCGGAGAGGTCGGTCCGGGCCTCTACCGTATTGAGGCGGCAGACACTCCAGGTGCTGGAACATCCGGATTGCTTAACCAGGCAGCGCCTGCTCCCCTGCGCGAGAGCTTCAAGGTCGCAGAGCAAAACCTCATTGCCCAAGCACGCATCCTTATCGGCGACCGCGACCCCCGGGCACATAACCTCACAGCCCAGGTCCGGGCACTTGACGCGGCGAAGTCGGGGGCTGGGCTTGGGTTACCGATCCTTCTTGCGCTTGCATCCTCGATGCTTCAGCGATCCGTTCGGGGCGGGCTTATTACGGTTGGTAACCTCTCCCTGGGCGGCGGCGTCGAGACCGTGCTGAACGCTGCCTCTCTCGCCGAGCATGCAATGGAGAAGGGCGCCTCGGCACTTCTGCTTCCCGTCTCGGCCCGCCGGCAACTGCTCGACGTCAGCGACGAGGTGGCCACCAAGGTTTCGTTTTTGTTCTACAGCGACGCCCAGGACGCACTAGTGAAAGCACTAGACGAGTGAGACACACCCGCTAAGCAGCCCCGGGGTTTATCCTCTTGATAGCTCAGAAACCTAGGCTGGCAGCGGGACGGTCTAGGCTCGGGGCCTGCTGCAATATCAAAAACGGCAGGCCCCCTGCCGCGGATAGGACGCTGCGGCCCCTGCCGCCCTCAACCGTTCGCCCGGGCCTCGAACTGTGTCTTCGCCCGAACAGTGCGGTTGTTACATTGATCGGGTGAATTCAACCCCCGCATGGCGCTCATACCAGGAGAAGGCCGCGGAGTTCTTCCGTGAGTTGGGAATGACTGCCGTTACCGATGCAACAGTCGACGGCGTGCGAACGACCCACGATATCGATGTGCTGGTTACCTTCAAGCATGGCGGCCTGGACCTTAAGTGGATCGTCGAGTGCAAAGACTGGAATTCGCGGGTTCCAAAGTCCCATGTCCTCACACTTCGTGGGATCGTTCAAGAAGTCGGTGCTGACCGCGGAATATTGCTTGCCGAGGGTGGGTTCCAGAGCGGGTCTTTGGAAGCGGCGGAAAACAGCAACGTGTCGCTAACGAGCATTGCGAGCCTGCGCACCATGGCCTCGGATGCCTTGAATCAACAGAAACTCCTTGCTTTCCCCTTCCGGATCGCCCAGGCCCACCGAGACTACTGGTCCATCAGTAAAACGGATCGTATCGAGCTGGGCATACGCACCGATACGGACGACAGAGGCTATCTTGGCCAGCTTGTGCTGGGGACCGCGCAGGACGTACTCCTGAGCAGTCTCGCCGGGCAATACCCTCCCCGAGGCGTCTATTCGGAGAACCGGGAAGCCTGGAAGATCGCCGATCTGGGCGACGCTATTGAGTGGCTTGAAATGGAACTTTCTGAGCTGGAGAGACGTCTCTCGGCTCCGGCCGCTGTTGCTGCCCGCAGAAGAAGAGAGTCAAGAGCCGTTGATTAGACACTCGCTGTTCCTCATTCAGGCGTCACCATGGCAAGGCTGCGGGCAAGTGTCCCACCGTCCCGATAGTTTTGGACCATGATCTCAACGGTGTTCAAGTCACGGGTTTCGTCCTGGCTTAGCTGCCAGCAGCTTCTGCCCGGTGTCCCTACGTCCAGCAGGGGAAACAATTGACGAGCACTCCTGCACAGAACGCTGGTTTACATGTCCTCATGGACACGAATATCATCGTCGCGATCGAGGGCGACAGTGAAGCCCAGCACGTCAACAACAAAGCAGCGTCATCGGTCCATCGACTCGTTCTCGCCGCCGGCGGCCATGTCTCGATAATTGCCAACCAACTCGATGATTTCTCCCGAATCAGGGACAAGGAGCTGCAACAGCGACGGCGCCGTCAGCTGAACAAATACCCCCGACTGGAACGCCTCCCTCTGCCCGCTGAGTTCCTCTCCGCGGCCGGCTACGCCCCGGGCATCAATGTTCGAAGCAATGACGGCGTCGACGCGGCTCTTCTCCTCGCCATTGAACGCAATGCAGCCTCTTGGCTGATTAGCGAAGATCGAAAACTTCACTCCCACGCCCGTCGACTGGGGCTTCAGGACCGAGTAATGGGACTGGAGGACGCCCTTGGCGCGCTCAGCGCCCTCAGCGGCGGCCTGCCCCTTCACTACACAGTTGATGTGGCGGAACCACACACTGTCGATCCAGCGCAGCCCTTCTTTGAGTCCCTCGCCAGCAACTACCCAGGATTCCTCAACTGGTGGCACGACAAAGTCGTCGCCCAACAGCGGACCTGCCTTCTCATCGGCCGGGGTGATGATATTCGAGGCTTAGCCGTCCTTCACCGCCAGCCACCGGAAATTCCCGGGCTTTCCGACAACACCATCAAAATCTGCACCTTCAAGATCAACGAGGAAAATCAAGGCAAGAAGCTGGGGGAAAGCCTCCTGGAGGCAGTCGTTGCGCACATCCGGGCGAAAGGAGCTGACGCCTGCTTTATCGAAGTGTCTCCCAAGCAGGAGGCGCTTCTAGCCCTGCTCAAGGAATTCGGTTTCTTCAATCTAGGCGTAAAGCCTGGACACGAATCGGACTTGGTCCTAGGTAAAGTCCTCAACCCTGAGGCTGACGGCCCTGCGCCCACCGATCCCCTGGATTTCAACCGGCGCTATGGCCCCGGCCGGAGGCTCGTCCACCGAGCGTTCGTTGTTCCAATTCTCCCTAGCTATCACGGCATGCTGTTTCCCGCCTCCGAAGCTCAAAGGTCGTTATTCGATTCGACGTACGGAAACGCAGTACGTAAGGTCTACATCTGCCACTCGCCGATGAAAACATTAAGGGCAGGAGACACCCTGTTCTTCCTAAGGACTCACGAAAGACAAGCCGTCCACGCTGTCGGTGTCGTCGAAGACACCGTTCGGACGTCGGACCTCGCCGAGGTCCTCAACTTCGCGGGCGCGCGGACCGTTTACTCGGTGGAGCAACTCAAGGAAATGTGTAGAAAAGACTTACTAGCAATCAAGTTCAGGCTGGATCAGGTCCTCGAGCACCCGGTCACACGAGAAGAACTCCGGATGCTGGGCGTTTTCGAGGATTCACCCCAATCCATAGCTCAAATCAGGTCTGAGGAAGGAATGAAGTGGGCAACAAGCCTCCAGGACGTGTAGCCCTGATGTCGATTCGGCCTGAGTTTGCCACTGCCATCCTCTCCGGTGACAAGGCCGTGGAATTCCGCAAGCGTCCGGTCGCGGACGACGTAAGTCACGTGCTGATCTACGCGACTTTGCCTGTTGGGTCCCTGCTCGGATGGTTCCTCGTGGAAGGTCAGTCCACAACCTCTCCACAGGAACTTTGGGATCAGTTCAAGGGAATCGGGGGCATCACGGAGGATCGATTCTTTGAGTACTACGCGCAAAGAGAATCCGGGACAGGCATACTCGTAGGCTCCGCCGAAAGGTTCAGTCCACCCCTTCCCCTTGCCGAGCTAGGGGATGTGTCCCGTCCTCCTCAAAGCTTCCAGTACCTCACCGAAAATCAAGCCGCGACCTTTTTCCGTATGGTGACCGAACCCTCTGAGGCAACAAGCAACTGAACTACGGATCCGGCCGAGCATTGGCGCAGAGGAATTGCCCTCCGAGCCCTATCCCACTTCCTTGGAAACGGACAGCCCGGCTGGTTGGTGCATTGCAAGGTCTACTAAACCGGTCGATTTTCGGTCAAGGTCGCGTCTCAGATTCTTTTAGGGTTGCTGGTCGCATACCGAATGCCGTGCTCTCGTAGAATCCTTCGGTTATCCTCGGTCCACCACTCTTTGTTCGCAAACGGCATGCCGTCATGCCGCCGTTCCGCCACTTCAGGCAAAGGCACTTCTGCGTTTTCTCGGAAATAGCGGAGCATGCTCCGTTCACACTCTTTAAAATCTTTGGTGGGAGCGTAGTAGACGTAAACATCATTGAGGCAGGTAAGGGCTTTTACCCACCATCCGCCAGCATGCGGGGAACGTTCCCCAATCCGGGTTGTGTAGAACTGCTGTAGGCGAGACCGAAGTGGCTTACTGGTCTGACCAATGTACAAAATAGGCTCGGTTGGCAACCAATAGCAGCTGAGGCGTTGGGCGAGCAGGCTAGCGGTGGCACGGCTTCCGTCAATTTGGAGGTAAGGCCGGGCGGCAAGAAGCCGCTCAATTTCGACGGCGTCAATCGGGGCTTTAGCCAGCGAAGGTGTGATGGAGTTAATCTCTGACGCAAGGGAGAGGACATATACCCCCGGGGCTCGTTCCAGTAGATGTTCGTCCCATCGGACTTTGCCCTTAGAGACGAGATCCGCAGAGGCGAAACAAGAGGCAACTGTTATCGGCATGGCCACAGTCTAGATACGAGGCACCATCGATACGCACGAATAACGGCTACGCCGGTCTCGGCCCTGCGGCTCCGGAAGGGATGCCGGCATCGCCGCCGACAGCTGGTGATCCAACAGGCCAACATCATGCGGCGCATTTCGCACGACCTCGTCTAGCAAGTCACCAGCCCCAGGTTAAAGTGAAGCCTCCAGAGGCCTGGCCCGCGATCTGCCGCATCGACCCAAAAGCAGCACCACCCCAGCGCTGATGCCATCGGGAATTGCATCCTTTGCTTTACGCGCCACAGTGCTGACTGCATGAGCGCTCTTAGCCACCCTAGCGACGACGTCCTTTGCCCGGGAGACCCCCACTGATGGTCTTGATGCTGGAGGAACCATCAGATTCGGCCACGCGATACACGGACGGCTTAGCCTCGTATCGGAGCCGTTTAACCTCAAACTTTTCCCCGTCCGTTGGAACCTCGACTTGCCTGCCGGAATTGGCGCATGCCTCTAGCCGTCCCGGCAAAGGGTGGGAGTAGATACGGCCGGTGAGAACATTTAATCGAGTGGTAGCAGAGCATTCGGCGCACACGATTGCAACAGAGTTAGGGTTGCGCACTGTCAAGACCTCAATTCTTCGCGCGCTTCGAAAAGGCTTGTGGCGAGAGACCACAGGTTGGCTATCCTGGCCGTTGATTGTTCCTGCAAACCCCGCGGTAGTTTGCATAGCCAATTGTCCCGCAACCTATGTCGCCTTGTCCGTAACCTAGACGGCCCGGAAGCTATTCCAAAACGAGAGGCACGGCTACGCGGCTGCAGTTACAGCATCTGGGACGTCGTTCCGACTAAGGGCCCGAGTCAATGATGAGATGCTCACGCTGAGTATCTGGGCTGTCTCCTTCAGAGTTTTTCCCTGGCTGCGCAACTGCCGGGCGGCTTCCGTCTTTGAAGGAGTCATCGTTCGAGGCCGGCCACCAAGCCGCCCACGTGCTTTCGCCGCCACCAATCCTGCCTTCGTTCGTTCCGACAGTCGGGACCGTTCGTACTCGGCAAGGGATGCGAACATGTCGAAGATGAGCTTGCCGTGGGCGCTGGTGGTGTCGATCCACGGTTCAGCGAGAGACCGGAACCCTATCCCCCGCTGTCCCAGCACCGTGACAATGTCAGCCAGGTCCGCGGTACTGCGACCCAGCCTGGTCAAATCGGCAACTGTCAGAACGTTGCCTGGCTGCAGGTAGTCGAGGCATTCCTTCCATCGCGTCCTTGCCTGGGTGGCGCCGGAGGCATATTCCTGAAACACCCCCACTGCCCCTGCCGCGACGAGTGCATCCACTTGGGAATCCAACGACTGGCCCCGGGTGCTGACCCTCGCATAACCAATTACGTTGCCAGACACGTCAAAAAGCCTCCACGTTAGGTTTTGACCAGCTTTCATTTCGGAAACCAGTTCTGACCAACGATTGTGACTGTTGGCGATAAATGGCGGTCTTTTTGCAGCGCTAAATGTCGCCCTGCTAGTCGGCAAGCGCTCGTGACCGCCTGTAGAACGTCGCTCGGGACATACCGAGATCCCGGGCAACCTGCGCCGCGGGCTCGCCACCTTTGACCAGGCGAACAGCACTTCTGATCTGACTATCCGTGACCCGGCGGGGTCGGCCGCCAAGGTCCTTGCCAGCTTCTCTTCGCTTGATTATGGAATCAGTGACGCGTTCGCGCTTGATCTCGTGTTCCATCTGCGCGAGGGCGGCCATGATCGTGAACAACATAGAGCCCATCGGTGTTGCTGTGTCGACGTCGCCTCCGCCCAAGTTCAGGACGCGCAGGCCGGCGCCCCTGCTGCGGAGTTCGTCGGCGAAGGCAAGCATGTTCTGAGTGGATCGCCCGAGCCGGTCCAAAGTCGTGATGACGAGGGTGTCACCCTCCATGAGTGCGTCGAGTGCTCGATCGAACTGGGGTCGCGACGCGCGCGCTCCGGAGACACCTTGGTCGACGTAGAGGTCATCACGTCGAACGCCGGCCTCCAATAGATCCGCCCGCTGCCGGTCCGTGGACTGCTGCCGCGTCGAAACCCGTGCATAGCCAATAAGCTTCGACACGCCTGCCTCCAATGTGTCTCATAACTAATGATTAGTCCGCCAATTCAAGCAGAAGGTTTCGAGACATAGTTATGAGAATCGCCGGGCGCAGAGAAAGTCGTGAGATTTCACGGGAATCAGGATCTTACGGGACAGAGCCAGTGAGACGTCTCGTATCCCAAGGGTTACGAGACGGCTTCTACCCTCCCGGAAGGAGCTGGATAGACATAGTGTCTTTGATAGTGTTTACATAAAGCACTATGTAACACTATGCTGGTTCAAGTTAGGCATCATCGACAACGAAGGGTCCACTGCCATGTCTCGCCTCGATCTCACGAATCTCGCTATTACCGCCGCGCAGAACATTCAGACCGCCGACAAGGTCAGTCGTGACCCGGCCGTCGTTAAGGCCGCGAAACAGTTCGCAGAAGACGGCACCCGAGCCGTCCGCTCAGGCGGTGCCCTGCTCCGCGAAACTCGATCCTCCTGGCACCGCAACAGCCGCTGACGGAAAAGGGTGCCGAACAGATGAGCGATTACAGCGCAGAGGCATTGGGTCTCGTGATCCACGAGCACCGCCAGGCTCAGACGCCTCCGATGACTCAGGAAGAGCTGGCCAAACGGGCCGAATACGGCAAGGGGGGCGCGGTCTCAATCTCCCGGATCGAGCGCGGGCTCGTAAGTCCTGGGGAGTACCGTCTGGCTGCCATCGCCCTTGCGCTCCAAATGACGCCCGAATGGCTCAAGCAGCAGGCGAAGGACCTAACCGTGTCCCTCGCTAATCAGCGAGGCCAGCGGCCGGAGAGACTGCGTGACCAGGTCGCCGAGACGAAAAGGCGTCACGCCAGGGTCAACGAGATCGCGGCCGAGCGGTCGAGGATCACCCAAGAGCTGGGGGAGGCATTCAACAAGGTCCACGATGACGCTCGCGACAAGTTCTTCATGGCGTTCGTCGGGCTCGCCGAGAGCATCAGCGATGCGCCCGAACCCGAAAAGCCGAACGAGCAAGAGCTCGAGAGTACAAGCGAAGCACCTGCTGCAATCCATATCGGGGCCATGTCGGCGGGGATCGCCAATGCGATCCGTGGTGCCGCCGCTGGTGGTGCGGTCGGGGCGGCCGCCGGCGGCGCCGCGGCCTATGGAGCCTTCGCTGCCGTCGCGATGTTCGGAAGCGCCTCAACTGGCGCGGCCATCTCAACGCTGTCCGGGGTAGCAGCAACCAACGCAACCCTTGCCGTTCTCGGCGGAGGCACCCTGGCCGCAGGTGGCGCAGGCATGGCCGGCGGAGCTCTCCTGCTCACAGGCATGGTCGCCGCTCCTGCGGCTGCCTTGGCCGCCGCAGGCTTCTACGTGTTGAAACAGCGTCGCAACAAGAAGGAGGAGGAGCGGTTACGAACCGAGGTCGAGGCTGCCGAGGAGGCCCTGGGCCAGTCTCAGCAAGGCTTCAACGTGATGATCGACGTGCTGGATCGTGCCGCGGAAATCATGGAATACGTCAGCATCCACGGCACCCACGCCCTCGGGAAGTGGAGGAAAAACCTGCCGCCGGAACCCCGGGACTGGGAAGCGCTCGGGCACGATGGGCAGGAGCGGTACAAGGAGTTCCTAACCTTGGCGGGATGCCTCCTCGCCGTGAGCAGCATCAACATCAGCGCCCTCCTGACGGCAAAGCCCGACGCCTTGCGCGAGATGGAGAAAGCCATCGATGAAACGCTGCGGTACGCCGGCCAGACCATACGGTCCATCATCTGAGGGCCCCAATTCCGAGTCTCGAAACCTTTCTGCGGCGAAACCCCAAGGGTTCCGAGACGCCTACGATGTCAACTGTGGCAGCTGCGGAGTGGTATCTGGGACTCCCAGGATGCAGGCTGTGACGCGTTTTGCCAGCGGCGCTGCGAGGGGCAGGCCTGTGAAGGCTTCCTCGACGCGTTCGATGGCAAAAGGCTCTGCGAGAAGCTTCGGGGTTATTTGTCTAAGTCGAAGGTAGCGGGAGCGTCGGATTTCTCGCTGAGTCGTGTCAAGGAGCGGCTGGACGAGAGCGAGCCATTGTTCGGCCACGAGATACAGGTCAGCGTGCGGCTCATCGCTGCTGGGGGCGGCGAGTGTGCCGATCTTTCTCCAACGCTCGCTGATCTCGTGGTCCCCTCGCCGCGTAGCGTCGGTTGCCCAGTGTCTGGTGACTTCGCTCATCTGGTCCAGTGCTCTGAGTCTTCGGCGCGGAAGGAGCATCCGTTCCTGGTGTGTGGCTGCGGTGAGATAGCGGTTCAGCCACTCATCGCATTTTGCATCGTAGGGAAGGCTTGGTGGGTTGTCGCTGAGTTTTTCTCGTAGAGGTTCAACGATGTTCTCAAGACCGATGATCGGTTGAGCGCCGGTCCCCTCTAGCATGATCCAGCGCGGGGCTCCGTGCCCGGCGCCGGTGACGGTAAGGAACGCCCAGGGCGTTGTGGATCTGATCGGGCTGATCCGGGCGAGAACGCGGTGGGTGGTGCTGCGGTGCTCCTCGTACACTTGACGAGAGATCAAAGCGTCTGGTCCCTCAACCAGGCGGCGCACGGGGTCGAGTGCGTCGCGGATGCCGTCCCAGGCTTCGTGGGACGTCTCCAAGGTAGTGATGTGCTTCTCGATGGGAACCACGTCGTCCCGGCCCGCTGCAAGGTTTGGCACGTTCAGATTTGCGCCCAACAGTGACGTACTTTCCTCTGCCCGTGCCGCAAGGAGGTCATTTGCTCGGGTGGCGAATGCTGCGCCATCGCGGGGCCACCAGGCTTCGATCGCGTTGTAGGGGCTGTCCATCCGGTCGACGCGTCCGACACGCTGCTCAGCGACTCGAAGGGTCGTTGGTACGTCGAGATGAACCATGGCCGCGGCGCCCTGGAGGTTGAGTCCCTCGTTCATCGCATCGGAGCACAGTGCGATCGCGGGGACGTTGCTGTCGGGGGCGAAGACGCGCTCGACCTCCTTGCGGTTCTTCTTGTTGGCGCCGGTCGCAACGATCACCTGGGTCCCGACGGTGTCAATGAGCGGTTCGATCGCCGCGAGCGTGATCAGGTGGCGGTCGAACGCTAGGACTCGCTCGAGTTTCCGGCTCAGCTCTGTGAGCAGGTCGGCCTTTGCCTGCTCACGTGCCGTCGTCAACAGAAGCGCTGCGTCAAGTATCGCGCGGTATCGCTGTACTTCTTGCTTGCAGGCTGCGCGCCATTCGTCGATGTCGGTGAGCCATCGTGGCAGCTCGCACTCGAGAAGTATCTCCGGCGGTCCTTCATCAGCGAGCCGCATGATGGCGTCCAGCATGTTGCCTGTCGGCTTTGGCTTAAAGGCGGTGTGGATTGAGCATTGTTTGACCGCCTCCTCCGTTCCGGCCACATGCTCGACGAGCGCTGCCTTCGATGACCGCATCGCGGTTAGCACATGATGGTTTGCGAGTCCGCGACTGGCAGCGAGGCGGCTTTCCAACCAGCGCGCGTCGGTGTACTCGTGAGCCAGCCCGGGTGGAACGGCGAGTTGGCGGCCCAGCAGGGCTACACCAGTTAACTCCGCCGATGCCTCACGCACCTTGCGTGCTGCTAGCTCATCTTCGCCTGTCTCGCCGGTTGGATAAATTCTGGTCTCGTGCCGCGGGTATCGGCATATCCGCTCCGTCACGGGGTGCCGGTAGGACTCGGGATTCTCCTCGACCATCGCGTTCAGCATCGACTTTGTGCGCCGAACGGTGAAGCGTTGGATCTCGCGGCGAAGCTGCTCCTGCTGCTGGGATGATAGCTCGGGGTTCTGGCCGCGGCGCCGTTCGAGCTGCTCCAGGACGTCCAGGGTCTCGTCCTCGAAGTTGTCCGGACCCAGCAAGCCGACCAGCTGGAGAAGATCGGCCGGTCCCCTGTTGATCGGCGTGGCGGTGAACAGCAGGACATGCTCGGCGAGACTCTCCCGGACCTGGCGAGTACGGTTCGCATCTCTGCTCAGGAAGTTGTGGCATTCGTCGACCGCGAGAATCTGGGCGTGCCTGACCGCCAGCTCCTCCGGCCGTGGTCCGTCCTCTGACGGCCGGCTGAGGAGACCATGGGACACCGTGCTAATCGAGATGCCGCAATGCACCGCCTCGCGATACCAGGCGTTCTCCACCGACGGCGGACAGACCAGGGCATTGAGGTCTCGCCTCACCCGACCTGTGCTCCACAACCGGTCGCGTACAGCGCGTACGAGGTGGGCACCCATCCGCGTCTTGCCGGATCCGGTGGCATCAGCGACGAGCACACTGCCGACGTTCTCCGCGATCCAGAGCGCCTGCGCGATCCCTGACATCTGCGACGGCCAAAGCCGGGAGCCCGCACCGTCACTGGACAAGTAGCGCTCGGCCCACGCACCCTCCAGCAGATCAGCGCACGCCTTCGCAAGCGCCTCCTGCCAAGGGACGAATCGAAGCAAGGCGTGCAGCAGCTGCCGGAACTGGTCACTCCACGGTTGGCCGACACTCCAAAGGTTCTCCGCTGTCCGTACGAGGCCTCGGTAGCGTCCTTCATCGGTTCTCCGCTCGAACCTCGTGTTGGCTTCAATTTGGGTGCTGAGGCCGGCACCTGTGAAGTTGCTCGAACCAACCGTTGCTGCGTCCGAACCTACATAGATCTTCGCGTGCAGTCGCGTGTTCCCATCGACGAAGCGAACCACCAGCCGTTCTTCGTCCAGCGCTTTAAGGACCTGGAGAACCTTCGCCGACAGCCGCAGGGATACTCCCTCCTCCAGCCAGTATCGCCGGACCTCTTCGGTGAACGTCACCTCAGCCGAGGCGAAGCTCGACCTTGACGATGCGAACGGCTCCGTGCCGAGCAGCACCCTCGCTTTCGCTTGGGCGCCATGGGGCTGTCGAACCCAGTCTGCGATGAGATCGACCAGCGAGGCGATTGATGAGAACCCGGCCACCATCAGTGGCGACTCCGACGAGACCAGGTCGTTCAACACAATGTCCCGTACCCGGGCACCTGCGTGGTTCACCGGAAACTGGTCGGCCGCCGGCCAGCCGAGGCTCGCCAACTTCTCCATCACGTAGCCGTCCGGCTCTACCGAGAACAAGTCGGCCTGTCCCTCCCACTCGTCACGACGTGGACGCCGACTCGCCCCTCGCTGACTCACCGTCGACCTCGAAGCGATCGGTGCACTCGTCCGCCCGTCTGGCCACCCTCGGGCACAAATCCTGCGAGCCAGGCCATTGACCAGCCCCCGCCCCTCTCCGAAACGGGCATAGTCGTCCTCCTCTACGCACTGCGCCGCAGATATACGACGACCAAAGTGATGTGAGTGGCAAGCTACCAGCACCTACTGACAGAAACAGACGGCCGCCTCAGTCACGCTACTGGGCACAACTTATTGCGCGACTCGTGCAGCAAGGCCAACTAAATAACGCCCACGAAAGAACTAGGAGCCGGGAACTTCGGGCGGTGGGAGCGGCGCCGCGGGGGCGCTCCCGAGTTGCTAAACCGAATTGACAAACCGGTGCTGATTTGATAGAATGTTCATTACACACGAAAACTGCTCCGACGGGTGCGACCGTCGGAGATTTTTTTCGTGTTATTTATAGTGAAACAACTCGGATCACTATGTTTGGCTTAACACTTCAAACATACACACCTTACAGCTCCTCGTCAAATCAACCCCTTTGGAAGGAGGTATATAAGACCGCTGGTATGTGTGTCGATCCGTGCTGTTTCAATCCCACTAAGAGATTGAGATAAACATGGACGATAAGTCGAAAAACCTAAGCAAGAAGAAGTTCGGACAGCTACCTCAGATGGTATTCAACGCTATTGCAGCTTGGGTAGCACGCAACATCCTTGACCGTATTCCCTGGGAAGACCTGGGACAGTGGTGCATTGATGCAATAGAGAAGATTATAAGCCTCTTCCTCTAACCCCCTGGGGGCTTAATGCCGTGCACGCCCCCCGATAGGGGTAGCCGTTTACCGGGAAAACCCTGCACAGCCTCCAGGCTGTGCAGGGCCTCCCTACATCCGCCACGGGTTAGCGACCGTAGTCGGAGTCTTGCTGGCGCCGTTGTTCTGCCGGCTGTTGCCGGGTTGCTGTGGTGGTGCCTGCGGCGGCTGTAGGGGTGGACTGCTGCGGCTTCTTGCGCCCCGCCATGGACTCCCCCTGGTACCTTCGTCTGGTTCGAAGGTCACGCTGGCGGGGATTGACCCGTATTACCTGTCAACGAGTCATTTCAAATCCGCACACAGAGTCCCAGGCATTCGCTAGCCATTACTGTCATTGACAGCAATGCCAGTAATGCTAGGGGGCAAGCTTTCGTCCTGGGGCCAGCTTCCTTGTTCCGCCAGGGAACGGCTCGCCGTTGTTGTAAACACGCTCCCTGCGAAGGACTTCGCTCATCACGGCGCGGGTAATGAACTCTGACCAGGAAGCGTCCAGCTCCTGGCCGCTAGTAGCCTGGTAGGCCGCCTTGGCCCGCTGCCGGTCTGAGGCCGGCATATAGAAAGTAACTTGTTTTGTCTCAGTGACTCGCGCGGCTGATGCCGCCGCGGGTGACCCCGTCTCGGCAGCGGCTGCCCTGTTGGCTTTAAGCAGGTTCTGGACGCCGGCGGCGGGACGGCGCGGCGGAGGACCTATGGGTTCACGGTTCTGGCTCATGAGGCGTTCCTTTGTTCTGCAGCTTCCAACCGGGCAACAAGTTCCTGGGCTACGCGGTGAAGATCTTCAGCCACGTTTCCGGCGGATCTTGGCTGACTAGGCCCTGCCTTCGCAGTTCCGCGCAAAACTTCGTACCACTTTGGTCCCGAGTTGACCTGCTCCTCCAACTCATGGACGAGGACTCCCCGCTCCCGGACGGCCTGGGCAGGCGATTCCGCGTGGCGGACCATGTTGTCAAAGAGCACATCGGCGGTGCCGAAGGCATCGACGATGGCTTCCCTGACCGTGCGCTGAACAGATTTCGCTGAGGATGATGTGGCGGCAACGATGACACCCAACAAGTCGATGCCAGGATTGACGTCAATCACGGAGTCAAGGCGCTTGGCAACGCCGAGCAATCCCTCGCGGCCGCCACGGTCCGTCTTAGTGGGAACGATAATTTGGGCCGCTGCACCCAGCGCCGCCAGTTGCAGCGGTTCATTACCCGGGGGGCAATCGATGAAGATGATGTCGTACTGCTCAGCGACCGGGGACAAGGCAGCCGCCAACGCCAACTTGGCTTTGCGCGCATCCTTGCCAGCGAGGGAAACGAGACCTGCCGCGGCTTGATCGAGGTGCGCTCCCCCAGGCACCACGTCCAGGTTCTCCCGGATACCCTTAAGGGGCTTAAGCGCAGCACCGACGACGACGGTTCCGACCAGATGGCCCTGGGCATCAACTCCCCCGCCTACCGTGCCTGGTTCGACGAATACAAGCACCAGCGCCAGCGCGGCAAGGCCCCGGCCCCGGCGAACCCGAACGCCGTGGCCCAAGGCGAACTCGGTAAGACCTGGCTGACCACCAACTTCTGGATGGGCTCCACCGGCTCCACCGTGAAGGTGTCCATCGACGGCGGCGAGACCACCGAGGCCACGCGTACCCAATCGATGACCGCCGACGACGTCCCGCTGATTGGCGCGGAGTACACCGATCCGGCCGCCACCCTCGAGCAGCTGGTGCACGGCGGCGGTCTCCACGACCGCACGTCCCACCTGTGGCGCCTCGAGCCGCCAGCCGACCTGGCCGTCGGCAAGCACACCGCCAAGGTCACCGCGACCGACGTGCACGGCCGCGAGTTCACCGAGACCATCACCTTCGAGGTCGTCAAGTAGCCCTCTACCTAATATCCGTCGGCGGATGGTTGCGTAACGCAGCCACCCGCCGACGGGCGTGGACACGCCGGGCCAGTTCGCGCAGTGCTTACTTCACCACCCGGGCCGGCGTGGCCTTTCCTTCAAGCTTCTTGGCATTCAGCCGAGCCCTGAGCCCTGTCGGGGCTGTGGGCAGGATGTCCCGAAGCTGCACGAAGGCCGCGCTGCGGGGATTTGACCGCGAATTCCGCAGCAGGTGCAGGTTTCTAATGGCCTCCATCGCTCCGATGCCTTTGGCGGCACATGCTGACGAATTGCGCTCCATCCTTCGCCCCTACATCCAGGCCGGAAGCAGCGCTACGCCACTGCACCCAAGCGCCGACCTGTACCCCGCGATGACGGTCCCACCACCGCGCAGGTGCGGGCATGGGCACAGGAACAAGGCATTGCGGTGAACAACGCGTGGGAGCAGAATCCCGGCCCAGCACGAAGCAGCCCCCTAACCGGAGACCTCAAACCACCCACGAGCTCCTACGCGCGACTAGATCACAGCTCACCATAAGGGCACTATTTGCCAACCTGTTCCCGGTTAGGCAGGCGTCCTGTCCGGTGCCACTGCAGACCCTGGTTCACGTCAGTGTCATGTGCCACTGTTAGGGTCGGCGCATGGATGAGCTCTCGCGGACACAGACCGCCGCAGCAGCCCGCGACCTGTCCGGCCGGGCGGGGTTCAACATCAACTTCCTCGGCCCAGAGGTGTCACTCCCTGCTTTGGACGGCATCGAGACGGTATTGCTGCCATACACGCACTTCTCCGTGCTCATGCGCCTCGATAAGCGGCTCGCCGCGGTGACCGCTCTCGGGATCGACGGGGATAAGCTGATGGATCTGGACAGGTCCGGGATTCAATGGCGGCTTGACCCCCGGCTGGCGGAGCACCAGCAGACCGGGGAAAGGGTTTACACCCGCAACGACATTGACCGGGGCCACCTGGTGCGCCGGGCCTCAGCAGTGTGGGGCGACAGCAGGGCCGAGGCGGCCCAGGCCAACGAGGACACCTTCCATTACACGAACGCAGCCCGCAGGCTGCCCGGTTCAATCAAGGATTGGACCTTTGGCTGGGGCTGGAGTCCTACCTGCTGGAGAACGCTGCGGACCATGGCCGCCGGCTCATCGTCTTCACCGGGCCGATCTTCAGTGACGTTGACCCGGTGTACCGGGGCGTGGACATTCCGCTGCAGTTCTTCAAGGTGGCCGTTTTCCTGCACAATGGAGAGCTTGCTGCCACCGGCTACGTCGTGGACCAGACACCTCAGCTGGCTGAACTCCCGGACCTTCCCCGGCCCGGCGTCACCAGTGATGCTCCCCCGCTGGGCCCGTTCCGGACCTTCCAGGTACCCATCCGGGACATTGCCAGCCTGACAGGCCTGGGTTTGGAACAGCTCGTGGACGTGGACCGGATGCCCATCGCGTCCGCCCTGCCTACGGACCGGATAGCCTCCACATGGCGCCAGCTGCACTCACCCGAGGACCTGGACCTCGACTGGGATCTGGACCTCGGGCGCGACAACGGTTAGCCGCCGCGTGTCTTAGGATCCCAGGCTGTTAAGCCCACCTAGGGTCAAAGCATGGAGAGGGATAAGTCCGGAGAGCTGGAAGGGCAAACGTCTGTCAACGAGTTGCTCGACGAGCCGATAGGAGTCACCCCCATCCAAATGGCCCTGCCTATTCTGATACAGATCCGGCCAGGTGAATTCAGGCGTGTGTCCTGACCTTAAGCGCAACCGCTACTCCTTGTTGCGCCACAGGTTATGTAGTCCATTTTCCGGACAACCATTACTCATGCCATAACCCATGCCATATCTCCTGTTGAACACGTAAATAGAAGCCTAGCCAGAAGACAAACTGGAAGCCCGGCCATTGAACCAATGTCATGCAATGCCCAACAATCCGCCATACGTGCCATAGGTTGCTCAATGGGCGAACATGCTTGGTTTTCCATAAGGTGTCAAGCAAGTAGAAACACGGGAAAAGCTACTGTTGTGACCATAAGACACGCAATGAGATCTCATGCCGAAGAGACAACAGTAGTTCCAGCGTGTAATGGCATTGACACATCTATGGAGCTTCAGACTTGGAGCCACGTAGGGGCACAGGTCTGACACCCAACTGCATATACAACGTGGTGCGCCGTGAATAGACCTGCTCTACGCACTGCTATCCCTCTTATGCGTGTCACTGCCAGCATCGCCGGAGGAGTACATATAGCGTTGAGAGCAGGACAACATGCAACCCACCAAGTAGGAGAGTCGCTGGCCGATGGCACGATCACTGCAAACCCCCGTACCCCCGCAACGCCAAGCGACACGGGCCATTGACCGCGTCGTCTCTTTGGCGAACGGCAAAGGCGGGGTCGGCAAGACGACCACCGCAGCCAACGTTGGAGGGTACGTAGCGCTGGCCGGTTCCCGCGTGCTGCTGATCGACCTTGACCCACAGGGCGATCTGGCCCGTGACCTCGGATACGAGCGGCAGACGGGCAGGGAATTCTTTCAGGCCCTCATCGCCGGCACGCCGCCGATGATCCTGCGCGACGTACGGGAAAACCTTGATGTCATTCCCGGCGGCCAGGACCTCGAAGACATCCAGGGCCTCATGGTGTCCCGCTCCAGCCGCTCCGACGCCGGTGACTTCGGCGACATGCTCTACGCCGTCCTGGCCCCGATGGCAGACGAATACGACTTGATCCTGATCGACACCCCGCCAGGGGAGCGGATCCTGGTTGAAGGCGCTTTCGCGATCTCCAGCGCAGTCGTCATTCCTACCCGCTCAGATGATGCGAGCATCGACGGTGTCGAGCGCATCGCACGCCGCTTTATGGCCGTACGAGACCGGAACCCTTCCCTGCAGTTGGCGGGCGTCGTCCTGTTCGGCGTCGGGCCGCGCTCCCTGCGCTTGGAACGCAGCGTCCGGGACACCTTGGAAGAGATGCTCGGCACCGTCGCCCCGGTCTTCGAAACTCGCATCAGGAACCTGGAGAGCGCAAGCGCCGACGCCCGCCGCAAAGGCCTCCTCTTCCACGAACTTGAAGGTGCCGTTACCGACGCCCAGAAGAACCGCCTGAAGGCGCTCCGGGCAGGGGAGAAGCCGGCGGACGGATTTTTCTCGCGCAATGCTGGGGGACTGGCTGAAGAGTACGAGCAGCTGACTGGCGAGATCCTCGCCCGACTGAACGAGATCGAAAGCGGGAACCAAGCATGAGCGGCCGACAGAGCCTTGCCGGGGCATTCGCACCTTCAGCCCCTGCCCGCGGTGCAGCACTGCAAGGGTTGCTGGCTCCCAAGCGGGGGAGGGGTGCCCCTGCACCGGAACCAGAAACCGATGAGTCCATGGAGGCACTGGCCCGGGAGCTTGTCCAGGTGCCGCCAGCAGCAGCGCCCGAGCCCGCTGACACGCAAGTACTTACAGAGCAGCCACAGGGGGACAAGCGCCCCACTGAGCAGGCACCTGTTGAGGAGGCTCCTCTTGAGGCGGCAGGGGAGCCGGAGGAGCCCACCCTTACATCCGTCGAGCCCCCAAAGGCCACCACGCGGCAGCAGCCTGCTGCCAAGAAGGCAGCTAACGCGACTAAAGCCTCCGAGCTGGTTCCCGGAGCGCTGCGCAACGTCGGAGTGTACCTGCCGCCGGCGCTCCTGGCCCAGGTCAAGGATGCCGTCTATCAGCAGAGGACCACGTACGCGGACCTGTTAATTGACGCTTTCGAAACCGTCGACGACAAGCAGATCGCCAAGAAGTTCATCCCCGAGACCACGCTGACCAGCTCCGGGATGCCCCGCCGCGCCCCGCGGAAACGGGGAGAGGCCGGTATTCAGATCCAGCTGCGCCTCGACGGACTCCAGGTTGCCTGGCTGGACGAGAAAGTCAGAGAATTCGACGCACCGTCGCGCAGCGCCCTCGTCTCGACCGTCCTAAGGCTCCACATTCAGGCGGGACAGACCGAAGCAGAGTGAAGCCGCACTCCCTCAGCGGTATGGCACGTCTTCCCATAGTGATTATGGCCTAACTTATGGCACGGATTCTGGCCCGAAATGGGAATTGTCGAATTTGCAGCCGGGGGGGGGGGTCGCACAGCGGGCAGACCTCGGCGCTGCTCTCTATCCCGCTCTGCTGAACGCCATGTTGGACAGCGACCATTCGTCGGGTGGCCCTTCGAACTCGTGCCAGGGATAGTCTTCACCGGGGGAGAGAAGTTCCGCGACGGTATTGACGTTCTTGGCTAGCCACTCTCGCCAGATGACCCGCTCCTGCCGGTAGCGCTGCAGCTGGGCAGCCACGGCCTCGAGGACACCCAAGTGTTCAGCAAGCTGCCGCAGCGATGTTGCCGTCACAATTGACCAGGACTTCCCGGCGCTCCTGGCCACCAGGTTCCATGCCGCGAGTATGTCCAACGCCTCGTTCACTGCTGACCGAGAGAGCCGGGTAGCCCTGACGAGCTCGGCGATGGACAACGCAGGGGAGCGCTCCAAAGCTTCATACACGTAGGCGGCAGGTAGACCCAGTTCCCTAAACACTGGCCGAAGAGCATGGACTTTCCCTTTCTGCCAGCTGGCTTGCTCGGCAACCGCCTTCAGCTCTTCGGGCACGGTCAGCATGTACAAATCACCCTTGGTTCCCCTAGCTTCTTCAACGAGGGTGACCATCGGGGCCTTCTCCGCACGCAGTTCCCTTAGGTGCAAGCCAACTGTGGTGTGGTCAAGGCCAGTGGCCACGGCAATGGACCTGACCCCGAACTCAACGAACCTGGACGCTGTCATGTGCGCTGCTTCCCCCAATGCCCTAAGGACCATCCGGCGTGCCATCCCGGTCCTGGAGTCCTGGTAGTTGACCTCCCTGATCCGGAGCGCATTTCGCCAGGTCCGAATGAACCGATGCTCTGCATCGGGATCAGAAATCTGAGTGATCCCCTTTATCCCTCCCCCCTGTGTGTTTGGCTGGCTTGTGGGGGATCTGCGGACATTGTTATTCAGGTGGTCTATGGTGGGTTGTTTTCTGAGGTAACTGACGGCGCTCATCCAGTCACGGCGCAGGGACGAAAGGCGGTGGCGTGCGGCATAGCGAGCGTAGAAGGAGGCCAGTCCTGGCCAGGTTCCTTGAAGTATTCGGCGCTCAACATCGACCAGTTCGAGGCCAGCGGCCGCTGCGCCGAGGACGACGGCCTGACGGGCCTCGGAGTCTGAGGCGTACCGGTTGGTGTCGTACAGGCCTGTCTGGGCCAGCACCTGCATTTCCCGGGACATGCGCCCTACCGGCTGCTCAACCGCGGGTACATCGGAGGTTACTGGAGTGAAAGTCTCCTCAAACCGCAGGGCCCTGACGGCCTTGATCTCGGCGGCCAGGTCGTCGGTCATGGCGGCCCAGACAGTGGGATTGTTGGGCCGACGGGCGATGTCGTAGGCCATGGACAGACTCATCGCCAGTTCCTGGTGGCCGCCGCGCTTGTGCGGTGAACCGGGGGTTCTCATGCAGCCGTGCAGCAGATTCTGATGCGGGGTCTTGTCCAGTGTCCGGTACCGGGTGCCCATCGCCTCGACAAGATCACGCGCTTCGGTGAAGGTGACCCGCTGCGCCAGAGGGACGTAGACGTGGCGACCGCCATTGGGGGAGTAGTCCTCAATCCACCGGGCACCAACCGAGTGCAGCCAGGACTGGACGGCTCGGACATCCGCCTCAACCCAATCGCATCCAGCTACCGAGGAGTCAAAATCGAGAAAGATGGCCGCACAGGTACCGTCTTTACCGAAAATTCTCACCGCCGCGGGCAGCGAGGGAAGTGTTTCGGTTAAGTTCCGTTCGTGTCTTTGAGGGTAGGTCTTGCCCCCATCACGCGATAACCGTACGCGCGGCTGGCCGGCCAGAAGCGGTGTTAGTGCTGCCCAAACGGTGGCTGGGTCATGTCGCTGTCCTGACACGCCAGAAGGGGGGCGTGCTGGCAGCACGGAGACATGCTGATGTACGATGTGAGTAATCCTTTCGAGGATTGAGGTACGAAAAAGGGCCGATCCTGCCAGATCGGTTTCATAGCAACACAAAGGATGGCCTTTTTAGGCCCTCCACCGACTTACAATCTGATCCGCCGGCAAGCAATCCAGAGGGTAAGTCTCAAGCTTCGAAGGCCCGCCTAGTGCGGGCCTTCTTTTGGTTATGAGGCCATGCGGATGGGCAACTCCTGCTGAAAGTCATCCCGGTCGAGTGCGGCCAGGTCTTCCTTGAGTCGTGGCTCGACAACGGACAGAAGGTATTCCGTAACGGTCAGGCCCTTGTGCGCTGCCACTTTGGCGATACCGTCAGCGGTAGGTTCAGGTGAGCGAAAACCAATGAACTTACGCAGCCCCTTGCTAGGACGCCCGCCGCCTCGATTTACTGCTACTGCCGTCATTTGCTGTGTCCTTTGATTTTGTAGCCACCTAAGCCGCTACAGCTTCATCGTTGTGGTGCCCGCCCCGCAGAATCACAGGATGATCCTTTGCGACTGCTCCGAAACTATCACCGGCCCAGCAGCCCACTGGGGATTTGTTTTCAGAAAACGGGGGCGTGTCGTCTTTGTGACGTGTCGCTTTTGGCGTCCTACGACTCTTCGACAGGCAATGCCCCCTGTTGCATCCCATCAAGCTTGTTGGGGCGTCCTTCCGCGCGGTCTATCAGAGCGCCGACATACTCACCGAAGGACATGTTGTACCGCTGCGTCGCCTTCCAGGCGGCGTGATGCTGATCTGGGAGCACAAGGCAGTTCAGTGGCGCCTTCTTACCGATTAGCTTCGGTGGACGGTATTCCTCGATATCATCACCTCACTTCGGTTTCAGGGAACTTGTAGATACAGGTCCAGGTGCGGTAGCAACCATTGCTCCTTAAAAAGACCAAGCAAGCGACAGACTACATACATGCTTCGCACATGCACAACTCATTGCCTATACCCTCCGGAAGTGATCGGGTAACATTTGGTGTCAGCTGCCCGCCTACTCTGTGTTGGCGGCCTACACAAGTGGCTGAGCTTGGCTAAGGAGCTGTATAGATGGCAAATGGGGGCCGCAGCGTGTTTCTTACGCAGCAACAGAAGAAAGAGCGGCTGGCGGATCGCATGGGCATCCTGGTGGATATCTGGGAGTCCGATAACAACACTGCGCTCACTTACCCTCATGTCGAAGAAGCACTTTCCGCCCACGGAATCCACCTGTCGCGGACGCGGTGGTCCTACTTGATCAATGGCACTGGAAGCCTGGTGACAGATCAAGAACTGCTGAAGGGCATAGCTGAGTTCGTTTTTGCCGTACCAGCCAGTTATCTATGCGATCTCAACAGTGAGACTCCGCCTGAAGTGGAAGCGCGCATGGAGTTTCTTGTGCAGATGCGGAAGCTAAAGGTGAAGAACTTTGCCGCGAGAAACCTGGGGGCCACCTCGCCAGAAATGCTGAAGACGATCACCAGGATCATCGATGCGTCAATAAACGGCGAAGAGGAAGAGTGAATGGCTCTCCCACCGGTTCAGGACAAGGTTCGGGAGTTGTGCGGTGACGGCACGACGTCGATGAAGGAAGTTATCGACCGATTGACCGCGATCTGTGAGAAGCCGATCAATCTGATCGAGTACCAGGAGTCCTGGGGTGCGCTGACGGCTTTCAAAGCCGAATTTGAAGATCGCATCAACGTCTATTTCCCCCCGCAGAAGTCGCGGCAGTACAAACTTCACTGCATCTATCACGAGCTCGGACACATCTATTTGGAGAGCTTTCGGATTTCCCTGGCTCTGCCGGATCTCTCTGAAGAGATGCTGAGGGAAACCGCGGACGCAATTAGCGTTACCTGCCGGTCCGTTCCGAATCATCCTGTCGAACGGTGGGTGGAGGATTTCGCTTTTGAGATGTCGAAGAAGACCCGTGCACGCAGTTCGTCCGATCCTGATCCTTTCCTCAGCTAGGCCATGAAACTGTTGCTCTTTGCGCTGCTGAGTGCCCTATGCCTCCTTCGGATCCCCTCGGTGGTCAAGGTGGCGGAATCCCGGGCGTCGTGGCTGGCATCGATGTTCGGCCTTACGGCGCTCTATGTCCTGGGCACGGTTACACCACTAGAGGTCATCGACAGCTACCTCGGTGGCATCAACGTGACGAACCTGCTTCAGGCCATCTTCGCGCTACTGGCGATCTTCTTCTTCAACGACAGCGTGCGGCGTTTAGCGAACGTACCCATTGTCAGATGGACCTACTATGCCCCGTTGCTGAGCATTCCCATCATGATTGTCAGCTTCGCCCTGATACAGGACAAAGCTCCAACAGCTGCGGACTTCATTGATACCCGCATGGACCAGCTCGCAACTGCCACGTACAGCGGCACGTACATGCTCGCGTTGTTGTTCACCGTGCTCAGGATCATCTACATGCTTCGGCACAAGGCGAGGGGCCTGTACGCAACATTCTCAGCGGGCCTGCTCGTGGTTGCGGCGGCTTGCTCGTGCCACATTTCATACGTGCTGCTGTTCCACTTCTCCCCCTGGCAAGCCTTCGCCCAGGCGACCGGAGCTTGGTTTGACCGTCTGTTCTACGCAGGCCTCTCGGTGACGGCTGCGGGATGGTTGATTCTTTTCCTGTCCAAGCAACTCCCGAAGTTGCGGCTCTGGATGATTGATGCGCTCTGGCTTACTGCGCTGAGGATCCGAGTAAATGCAGATCACTCCCGAGTCAGTCCGGCGTGGGACCTTTTCAATGAAACGCTGGAAAATGGGGTCTACAAAAGCCTCATTGTTCTGCACAACTACCAGCGGGGGAACATGACGACATTCCCAGAGTCTGTTCAGGGCAGGATCAGCCACATTGAGGCCAAGCTGGACGCCCAGTTCTAGCCTTGCTCGGTCAGGATCGTTTTGTTGATCCAACTCGTGAGTTCGTTGGTGAAGGTACGAGGCGCGGCATTCCACTCCTGGGTATGGTGCGCCTCAGGTAGGGGAATCAGGGTGACGGTGTCCGGATTCGCGCGTTGGAACGCCGCCGAAATTTCCCAGGGAACCTCCTGATCCGCGCTGGAGTGCAAGACCAGCGTCGGGACTGCCACCCTCTTAGGTATGTCGACCCATTCAAGTGCGTTGAAGTTGATCGGTTCCTCCAGTCCGATCATCCTCGCGAATGGGGGAGCCTGCAGCAGGGACATGACAAGGCCGGCCCCTACCGCCGGCACACCGGCCCGCGCCGCCCCCGCTGTGATGGTCTTACGCCAGCTCGTGACGGGACCAACCAGGATGATCCCGACGATCCGGTCCCGGTAGGCGCTGCACTCCGATGTGAGCAGGGCAATGGTCCCACCCATTGACCAGCCCGAGAGGATGATTCGCCTCGCCCCATGAGTCACGGCGTAGGCCACAGCGCTTTCCACGTCACGCCATTCCGTTTGCCCAAGGTGGCTCGATTCGGCTTGTGGCGGACTGACCTCCAGGTCACTGCGGAATGACGGAACCAAGGAGGTAAATCCCAAGGGTCTGAAAGCGTGGACGTCTCGGAACATGATCGAGCGGTCGGTCCAGCTGCCATGGATATGAATCACCCATGTGTCTGGCGTTTTTCCATGGAACAGCCATGCGGGCGCTGCGCCGTAGGCGGTGGGGATGTGCACCTCTTCGAACCGTCCGGCCACTGCAGAGGGTTCGAAGAACACGTCAGGGGTCCAATCGACTAGGGGCCCCAGGGATGCCGGCGCGGAGTCCAGCGGATGGATCCGCCGCTCCACGTACTTTCGATCCTCATCGATCAGGGTGACCTCGCCGACTCTCGTGTAGCGATCTGCCACAGGGTCAAACACGCCAAAGTCGCCTTGGGCTTTCGTATAGTCGTCCAAATCGATGCGAACTCTGCTGCCATCATCTGTCAGTTCGGCCCGACGGTAGTCCTTTGGTCCCCGTTTAACGATCTTTCGGGCCATGACAACGGCGAATCCAGATAGTGCGGCCACCGGTACAAGGAACGCCAGACCGGCCAGCCCGCGCCGTGTCATCAGCATTAGGTCTCACCCTCCAGTGCCGAGCCAGGAAGAGGATCGGAGCCCAATCATCGTAACGTTCCCTTAGTCCCCTCGAGGTAAACATGTTCACTACATACATTGCACATGTTCACTACCTGCATGTATCGTTGTGGTTGAGCCGGTCGACAGCTGGGGCTCGAAGGGGGATTCACATGCAGCGGAAGTCGCTTGGCCTGGCGCTGATCGTGGTCCCCGGCATCTCGTGCGGGCTGGTTTTCTCCATACTCTTGCTCCTTGCCCCAGCCAAGCCCGCCGCTGCCGACTGCGGCCCGACCGTCTCAGCGGCTATCAACGGCGACACCAAGGTCGATGGCTATTCTCAGGAGCAGTTGAAGAATGCTGCGGCGATCCTGGGCGCCGGCAAGACGCTGAATCTGCCCGTGAAGGGCCAGATGATCAGCGTCATGGTGGCCCTGGGGGAGTCGGGGCTGCGTGTTTTGGATTACGGCGATGGTGCCGGTCCGGATTCCCGGGGGTTGTTCCAGCAGCGCGGGAACGGTGCGTGGGGCTCGTACTCGGACCGGATGGATCCGACTATCGGTGCCACGAACTTCATCAAGGCGCTGCAGAAGGTGGACGGTTGGGAGCTGCTGGAGCCGGCAATTGCCGGCAACAAGGTCCAGCGCAACGCTGACCCGTACCACTACCGGCGGCACTGGCCCGAGGCTGTGAAACTCGTCCAGGCACTCTCTGACGGCAAGTTCTCGCTGGAGGGCAGCGGCTGCGCGATCCCGGGGCAGTCCGGCGCCGGGGATGACTACCCGTGGAAAAGCTCACCGACCTGGATGCAGGCCGGAGCGGCGGCGGCATCGCCGTTGGGCATGTTTTACCGCGAATGCGTGGACTTTGCCCTGTGGCGGGTGAACCAGCAGATGGGGTCCACCAGTGCACCGTTCACCGTCCTCAACGGCACCTTCCGGCCCGACGGTCAGAAGCTGGGTTCTGCGCTGACCTGGAAGGCCGGCTGGGACGCCAAGGGCTGGGCCACCGGCAAGACGCCCCGGGTTGGGGCGGTCGTTTGGTACGCGCCCGGTGCCGGGGGAGCGGACCCAACCTATGGGCACGTCGCCGTGGTCAAGGACGTCAAGGACGACGGGACCTACGTCGAAGAGGGCTACAACGGCAATCCTCCACCGGAGGATCACAAGTACTACACGCGGACGGTCAAGAGTGACGTCCCCAGCGCATTCCTCTACATGCCCACCGAACAGGAGAAGTCGTGAAGAAGTCCCTTGCCCTTCTGGCATCTGCCCTGCTGTGCACCTCATGCGCCCAGACAACCAGCACCGAGCCTGCGGAACGACCAGCGAGCACCACAGCCACACCGTCCGCTCCCATCTCGCTGAGCGCGAGCAGTGGGCCGCAGGCTCCAGGAGCGACGCCGCCCGCAACGATCGGTATCCCTTGGGATGAAGCCAGCAAGAAGTCTGCAGCGGAAGTTACGGAACAGGCCATGTCAGACTTCGCCCGACCCCGCACGGAAGCTGCTCAGTGGGCTAATGATTTGGCCCGGTGGCTGACTCCGCAGGCCACGGCAGATTACTCCGCTGTTGACCCGGCCAATATTCCCGCCACTCGAGTGACGGGCCCGGCCCAACTCACTGTCGATGACACCAACGGCTACGGGGCCACCGCCGCGATTCCCACGGACGCCGGGATCTACACACTGCAGCTGCTCCGCACCGCCAAAGACTCCCCGTGGAAGGTCAACCGGCTCACTCCGCCGGCTTCCAGATAACCCAAGCCCGCCCCCTCGTAGAAAGGAAGAACTTCATGGGCCTCAACCCAGCCGATGTCCTGGCTTTCCCGAAGATTCAAGCCATAGTCCGTGACAACGGCACAGCCGAAGTTGTTGTTGCCGGCAACTCCCGCGCCGTGAAGACATCAGAGTCCATGCAGCAACTCCGCGAAAACGCCCTGGCCATTGTGGTCAGGGAGGCGCAGACGCTTGACCGGCCTGTCCGGGTGCAGATTGAGGACCCCGAGGGCCACGGTGAGTTGATCGTCACCCCCGACGGTGGCAAAGAGTCCGTGAGCTACACGGCCAAGACGGCACGCCGCCGTGCGGAGCCTCCACTGGCGACGCCCACACTGGCCACCGACACTGAAACGGCCCTCGCGGCATCGGCCCGGCCGACCCTGTCCGCTGATGTTAGTCCTGAGCCGATCAGTGAAATCCCGGCCGCCGCCCCCGTACCGACAGGAACAGCCATGAGCTCTACACCCGAAACCCTGCCCGCACCGGCACCAGAGGCCGAGGAAGCACCGACACGGCGCAGCCTGAAGGATACCTCCTTCCTGGTCAGCGCCCCCGTGTTGGAACCGGCCACGAAGGGCTGGCGCGGGACCCTGACCCGGCTGGGTTTCCGGATGGACCCTTCCGAGGAAGAGATGGCCGAACGCGAGGACATCAGGACTGTCAGCCAGCACTGGCCCGGCCCCCGCACAGTGGCAGTCGTGAACCGTAAGGGCGGGGCAAACAAGACACCCACTGTTGTGATGCTCTCGGCGATCCTGGCCCGCTACAGCGGTGCAGCCACCTGCGCGTGGGACAACAACGAGTCCCAGGGGACACTGGGCTGGCGCACCGAAAAGGGCGCCCACGACAGGAGCGTCCTGGACCTGATCGATTCATCCCAGTCACTGCTCTCGCCGTCCACGAACGCGGCCGAAATAGCCAGGTTCGTGCACCACCAGACCGGCGATAAATTCGACGTCCTGCGCTCGGATGAAAACGAGGAAGGCGACCACGAAGTGACCGCCGAAGAGGTGGACATCGCCCACCAGGTCCTCACCCGGTACTACCGGCTGGTCATCATGGACTCTGGTAACACGGCCCGGGCAGCAAACTGGCGGCGGATGATCGACCACACCGACCAGCTCGTCGTACCCGTCACTGCCATCGAGGATCGCGCTGAAGCGGCCCGGCTTACTCTGCAGACCCTCGAGTCCCGTGGCGGCCACGACGCCGAACTTGCCCGAAACGCCGTAGTGATCGTCTCCGAATCCACCGACGCCAAACGCAGCATGACCGGCGAAGCGCTCAAGCGGGCCAAGGATGAAGCCCAGCGGATCGCTGATGGCTTCGCCCCTTACGTCCGGGCAGTCGTGCGGATCCCGTACGACCCTGCCCTGGTCAACGGTCCCATCCGCTATGAAGCGCTGCAGCCTGCGACGCAGCGGGCCTGGCTGGCAGCGGCGGCCGCCGTTGCCCGCGGCTTCTGACCGGCGGCCAACCCTTCTCCCGACAACTTCTCCGAAAGGGGGACACATGAACCAGCCACTTAACCCATGGATCACCAGCCCGGCTACGGACGCCGAGACTGAAGACGTTGCCGTGGAGCCACATCTTCCTCCGGCAGCCACGATCAAGGAGCCCCTGTTGGGAATCGTCGAACCAGATGCAGCTGACCGCCTCGGGCGCCGGACGGTGACCGGCACGGCCACGCTCTGGGTCATAGGGGCTCATGGGGGAGCAGGCGAGAGCCGCCTCAGCACCATCCTGGACGGCGCCCGGCCAACGGACCACACTTGGCCCGTCCTTGAGGAAGGTCATAGAAAGCCTGCCGTCGTACTGGTCTGCCGCTCGGATATGCGGGGGTTGAAAGCCGCACAAAGCGCCCTCATTCAGTGGGCCTCCGGTGCGGCACCGGCCGTTGAGCTGCTGGGGCTCGCCGTCCTGGCAGACGCACCTGGAAGGCTGCCCAAGGCCCTCAAAGAGTTCGCCGTCATCGTGGGCGGAGGAGCACCCCGGCTCTGGATGCTCCCATGGGTCGAAGCCTGGCGGACGGGCGATCTGACCGATCCACCCGGTCGTGAATACCAGCGCTTCGCCGCCGACCTCGCAGCCCTCGCTAACTAACCAAGAATCCAAAGTTCAGTACCTACCGAAAGGTCTCACCATGCAGAATCTCGCCCCAACCCTTCCCTTCAGCGTCATCCCGGACCCGACCCCCGTAGTCCCTCCGCAGGCGGCGGGCCTGTTGACCGTGCTGAACTGGGCCTCCGGTATTGGCCTTGTCCTCGGCGTCCTGGGCGTGATCATCGTCGGCATCGGTATGGTCATCCAGCTTCGCCGTGGGGAAGGCGGAGAGTCCATCGGAAAGCTCGGTTGGGTCCTTGCCGGCTGCATCATCATCACCGGCGCATCGGGCATCGTCCGCGCATTCGTCTAACGACCTATCGGAGGTTCATCATGAGCGAATCCACGCAAAGCACCACGGAACGCAATCCGTTTACTAAGCCCGGATTCATCATTTCGGCCGTCCTGGTGGTCGCGCTGATAGCTGCCGCAATCGTGATCCTTTTTCTTCCGAAGGCAGACGGCACCGCACAGCCGGTGTCTTCACCCTCTGAAAGCAGGGCATCTGCAACACCCACGAAGTCGGCCGACGCTGCAGGGAACAGTGTCTGCGGACTCCCCTCGACGCCGGAAACCGCACTGGGGGCGGCTCCGAAGTCTAAGTGGGAACTCGTAGGAACTATGGCCGCCCCGGCTGACCCGAAGATCGGGCCAGGGAAGGTTGACGACCAGGGCATCCGCTCCTGCTTCGCACACTCTCCAGAAGGCGCCCTATACGCAGCCGTGAATCTTTGGGCCCTTGGAAGTGATACCTCAAAAGAACGGGCTATTGCAGAGCAGCTTGTCGCCAAGGGGCCAGGGCGTGACGCCGCTATGGCTGCCCCCCAGTCGCCAGCCACATCTGCCGCAGGGGTAAAGGTCCAAGTCGCCGGATTCAACGTCTCCTATACCTCCCAGCAGGCTCTGGTGGAGCTGGCATTCCGGGCCAACACCGGGGCCATAGCCTCAGTTCGGACTACTCTCGTGTGGCAGGACGGCGATTGGAAGGGACTTGTTTCCGACTCGAACGGGAAGCCCCTTGAAGAGCCGCGGCAGATCAGTGACCTCTCACGATTCATCCCCTGGAGTGGGGCATGAGGCCAACCTGGAATCCCGTGGGGGACTGGGTTTCCGGACTGGCAGATGACGCCATCAGCAATTTGGCCAAAGCCATCATGGAGGGCATGAGCCAGATGCTGACCACGTTGTCCACGTTCTGGGTGAAGATGCCCACAGCCAACCTCACAACCGCTGGCGGGACGAAGCCCAGCGTACCCGTGACGTTTCTTCAAGATGAGCTGGCAATGTGGACCATGACTCTTGCCGTTCTCGCCGTAATCCTTGGCGGAATACGCATGGTCTGGGAAAAGAGGGGCGCGCCCTTGAAGGACCTTCTTCGCTCGCTGCTGACTCTGACGCTCGTCTCGGGACTGGGTCTGGGCACGATCGCCATTCTTGTCGTTGCCGCTGATGCCTTTTCCACCTCGATTATCGACGCATCAACAGACGGCAAGGGCTTTGCCCAAGCGATGAGCGTCCTCATCCAGATGAACCAGACGGGTGTCGGTGTGTTCATCCTGATCATCTTGGGGCTCGTGGGCCTGATTGCCTCACTGGTGCAGATCGTCCTCATGGTGGTACGGACCGGCATGCTCGTGATCCTTGCCGGCATTCTGCCCACCACCGCCGCCTTCACCAATACCGAGATGGGAAGGCAGTGGTTCCAGAAAGCAGTTGGCTGGACGATCGCCTTCATCCTTTATAAACCGGCGGCCGCCATCGTCTACGCCGCGGCGTTCAAGCTCATGGGAGCCTCCGCGGGCGGCGATGTCATATTGGGGTCCATCACTGGCTTCGCCCTGATGATCGTCGCGCTGCTCGCCCTTCCTGCGCTGATGCGCTTCGTCACGCCGATGGTGGGAGCCGTTGCTTCCGGATCTGGCGGGGGAGCGGCAGCGGTGGCTGGGGCAGTGGCCACCGGTGCCGTCTCCCTGGGACGCTCCGGGAGTGGCCGGGGCAACGCATCCCCGACGCCGCCCAGCCAGCCATCACAATCGGGCACCAACCCGCAGGGTAGTCAAGGCCTTGGTGGGAACAACGGGCGTAATGCCAAACCCGCTCCTGCTTCACAGGGTCCTTCCGGCCCTGGTGGCTCTCCCGGAAGCGGCACGCCCGGCGGCAAGAGCGTGACCGGCGCCGGAGCAAGCACGGCAGGGGCCGGAGTCTCGTCAGGGGCGGCCAAGGCTGCAGGGCCAACGGGCCTGGTCGTCGCTGCAGGAGCGCAAGTAGCTTCACGGGCCTCTCAGGCCGCACAACAGACCGCGCAGGATTCAACGGGGGAGGGCCCTAGTGGCAGCAATTAACACCGAATACAAGGAGCCGTCCTACGGCAATTGGCGGGTCCCCAGATCAGCCGGTCTGGGCAACCTGGGGGCAATCGGGACCGGCATTGTTATGGCCGGGCTGTTGCTGGGCATTGTCACCTTCGCAATCTGGGGACTCTTCGCCGGTCTGGCTGTCCTGGCGGTGGCCGGGCTGCTTGTCCTGCTGCTGACCGTCAAAGACAAGCACGGACAGTCCGTGGTGGATCGCTTTGGCACCCGTCTGAACTTCCGCCTCGCACGCTCCAGTGGAACCAACATTTACCGGTCCGGTCCGCTCGGGGTGACGGAGTGGGGCATGTTCCAGCTCCCGGGCTTGGCAGCGAAGTCCCGCCTGTATCAGTTCACGGACTCCTATAACCGCCCCTTCGCCATGCTCCACGTCCCCACCACCAACCACTTCACCGTGATCTTTTCCACCGAACCCGACGGGGCATCCCTGGTGGATCCCGAACAGGTGGATGCCTGGGTCGCGAACTGGGGCGGCTGGATCGCCGGGCTGGGCGATGAAGCCGGACTCGAAGCCGCTGCCGTGACCGTGGAGACCGCCCCGGACTCCGGCTACCGTTTGCGCAATGAAGTCGAAATGAACATCGACGAGAACGCACCGGATGCGGCCAAAGCCATCCTCCGCGAAGTCGTCCGCACCTACCCGGAAGGCTCAGCCACCGTCCGGGCTTGGGTATCGCTGACGTTCAACGCGTCCCTGCGCGCAGGATCTCGCCGGCGGGAGCCGCGGGACGTCGCCCGCGACGTCGCCTCCCGCATCCCCGGCCTCGGTGCCCGCCTGCAGTCCACCGGGGCCGGTATCGCCCGGCCGATGTCAGCCCAGGAACTCTGCGAAGTCGTCCGGATCGCCTACGATCCGCCCGCGGCGCTGATCATTGATGAAGCCCACGCCGCAGGATCCCCGGTCACCCTGACCTGGGGAGAGGTCGGCCCCTCCGCCACCCAGGCCGGCTGGGACGATTACCGGCACGACAGCGCCTTCTCCGTCTCGTGGACCATGACAGGGGCACCGCGCGGCTCAGTGAACTCCTCGGTCCTGTCCCGCCTGCTCGCCCCGCACGGCGACATTGACCGCAAGCGCGTCTCCCTGCTTTACCGCCCGATGGATTCCGCCCGGGCGGCCGCCGTGGTCGAACGGGACCAGAACAACGCCAACGTGCGCATTACTGCCGGGAACCGGCCGTCCGCCCGCGCCCTGGTTGATGCCCGGTCGGCAGCCCAGACCGCCCAGGAAGAAGCCCAGGGTGCCGGGCTGGTGAACTTCGGCATGGTCGTCACAGCGACCGTAACGGACGCGGCCAGGCTGCCCGACGCGGTGGCCGCGGTCGAACAGACCTCCGGCACCGCCCGGGTGTTGCTGCGCCGCGCCTACGGCTCCCAGGACACCGCCTTCACAGCGTCCCTGCCGCTGGGCCTGGTGCTGCCCAAGCACATCCTTCTGCCCAGCGAAATCCGGGAGGCCCTGTAATGGCCCGCATGAAGTTCCTGCCTACCAAGAAGAAGAAGGCCACTCACGGTCCTGCCAAGACGGGGAAGTCCGCCACGGTTCGTGAACGCGTTCCCGGCTCACGTGGCTGGGGCGGCCGTGGCGGCGGCTCAGCGTCCCTGGTGACGGGCGTCCGGGAGTACCGGGGGACCACCGTGCAGGTCTGTGGGCTGTGGCCGTTCTCCTCGGGCACATCCTCGCCCATGATTGGGGTGCCGCTGGGCCGGCATGAGGAAACGCAGGCCACGGTCTGCTGTGACCCGATCAGCTGGTTCCAGCGGGCGCACCTGATTTCCAACCCCTCGGCGTTTATCCTCGGCAAGCCCGGCCTGGGGAAGTCCACCCTCGTGCGGCGCATGATGCTCGGCCTCTCCGGCCAGGGCGTCCACCCGCTCGTCCTGGGCGACCTGAAACGCGAGCACGTGGACGCGGTGGAAGCGGTCGATGGGCAGGTCATTGAGCTCGGGCGAGGGCGCGGATACCTGAACATTCTTGACCCCGGCCAGGCCGTGGAGGTCGCACAGCTCCTCGAGGCTGCGGGTCACCATGCGGCGGCTAGCCGGGTCCGGGCCGACGCCCACGGCCGGCGCCTGAACATGGTCGTCTCCCTCATCACGATCAGCCGCAACAACCCTCCCACCGATCAGGAACAGACGATCCTGGACCGCGCCCTGCGCATCCTCGACGACACTTTCGAGGGCATCCCGGTCCTGAAAGACCTACTCGACGTCATCACCGCCGCACCGGCTGAGCTGCGTCAGGTGGCGCTGGACCGCGGGGACATGGACGTCTACCTGAAAGAAACCCGGGCATTGGAGGCCACGCTGCTGGGCCTGACTGGCGGCGGTAAGCTCGGCGAAATCTTCTCCCGGCAGACCACGAACCCGATGAAGCGGGACCGTGCCGTGGTTTTCGACGTCTCCAGCATTGATGAGACGGAAACGGACCTGCAGGCTGCTGTGCTGCTGGCCTGCTGGTCCTACGGTTTCGGCACAGTGAACGTCGCCAACGCCCTGGCCGACGCGGGCCTGGAACCGCGCCGGAATTACTTCGTCGTCCTGGATGAGCTGTGGCGTGCGCTGCGCGCCGGCAAGGGCATGGTCGACCGGGTGGATGCGCTCACGCGGCTCAACCGCTCCGTCGGGGTCGGGCAGGTCATGATCTCCCACACGATGTCTGACCTGCTGGCGCTCCCGGCGGAGGAAGACCGGATGAAAGCGCGCGGCTTCGTCGAACGCTCCGGCAAGGTCATCTGCGGCGGGCTGCCGGCCTCGGAAATGCCGCTGCTGACCGCGGCCATCCCGCTGTCCCGGCAGGAACAGCAGAAGCTCATCTCCTGGCAGGACCCGCCCGCCTGGGACTCGCGCGGCGGCGAGGTCGAACCCCCCGGACGCGGGAAGTTCCTGATCAAGGTCGGCGGCCGCCCGGGGATCCCGGTGCAGATTGGGCTGACCTCCATCGAGGTCGCGTTGAATGACACGAACAAGCGCTGGCACGCCCCGGCCGAAACACTCCTGGCCGGACCCGGCCTGACCGTGGATGATGCACTGTGAGTGCGCCGAACCGTAAAGGAACGGGTCTGGACGATGCATTGGGCATCTGGTCCACGATCGGCGCCGTAGTCCTCTTCGGTGGCGGTTCCTGGGTCTCCGCTCACCTCGGCTCATGGATGGCCGGTATTGCCGCGCCTCCCGCACACCCGATTGACCTGGTCGCCGGCCTGGCCAAGGGCCGTGTGCCCTGGCCCGTCCAGTCCACCGTCGTGGCAGCCGTGATCGCTGCTCTCCTCGTTGCCGCTGTCATCCTGGTCCTGGTCATCCGCACCAGCACCGCCGGCAAGAAGGCCAGAGTCGACAAGGCCGCCCGCTACCTCGGACGAGGCAAGTCACTGGCGGCGTTCTGCGAGAAGGGTGCCATGGCCACCGCCGAACGCCTGGGAGTGAAAGACACTCCCGGCATCACGGTCGGCCGCGTGGTCTCGACCGGGCAGAAGTTCATCCAGCCCTGGGAAGACCTGAGCATCGACATCTGGGGACCGCGGACGGGTAAGTCCACCTCCCGCGTCATGCCAGCCATCCTTGATGCTCCCGGCGCGGTGGTGTCCACCTCGAACAAGCGCGACGTCGTGGACGGCACGCGCAGCGTCCGTGCCGGAGTCGCTCCGGTATGGGTGTTCGATCCTCAGAAGATCGCCCAGGAGGAACCCACCTGGTGGTGGAACCCGCTGTCCTACGTCACCGACGAAGAAAAGGCGTACAAGCTCACCCAGCACTTCGCCGTTGGCTCACGCACGCCCGGGTCCAAGCCCGATGCGTACTTCGATCCGAAGGCCGAGGACATTCTCTCCTCATACTTCCTCGCCGCCGCCCTGGGGGACCTGCCCATCACGCAGGTCTACCTGTGGGTCACAGAACAGGTCAGCCGGGCCCCCATCGAGATCCTGAAGGAACACGGCTACGAGCTCCAGTACAGGGGCCTGGAGTCCACGCTGAAACTGGCCGACAAACAGCGCGACGGTATTTTCGGGACCGCCGAAAAGATGGTCCAGTGCCTCAAAAGCCGCAACACCCTGCGCTGGGTCGCCCCCAGTGCCGGGGCAACCGTGGCGACGGATCCCCGCCGGCAGTTCAACCCCAAAGACTTCGCCTCCTCCCGGGAGACGATCTACATCCTGTCCAAGGAAGGTGCCGGCTCGGCCGCGCCGCTAACGACGGCCCTCACCGTCGCCATCGCCGAAGCCATGGAAGAACGGGCCGAGCGCCTTGGCGGCCGTTTGGACCTGCCCGCACTGTTCGCCCTGGACGAGCTGGCCAACGTGGTCCGCTGGGCCGGCCTGCCGGACCAGTTCAGCCACTACGGCTCCAAGGGCCTGATCGTGATGGCGATCCTGCAGTCCTGGTCCCAGGGCGTGGAACTGTGGGGAGAGGCGAACATGCGCAAGATCTGGTCCGCCGCGAACATCAAGGTCTATGGCGGCGGCGTCGCAGAAGACGGGTTCCTCAGGGCACTTTCGGACCTGATCGGGGACTACAGCTACGCCAACGTTTCCATCTCCTCCGGCAAGTCCGGGCGCAGCCGCTCACGCCAGGAAGCCAAGGAGCGGATCTTCGATGTCTCCAACCTCGCGGAGCTGGACCGCGGCCGCGCCGTCGTCCTCGCCTCCGGCGCACCCGCCACCCTCGTCCGCACGCTGCCCTGGTACACCGGCCCGCACAAGGAAGCAGTGGAAGCTTCCATCAAGGCCAACAGCCCGCGCCGCGAAGACGACGATGTGCTGGTATCCGCCGGTGATGCCGAGGTAGCCAATCCGTGGATCACCAGGTAGGAGCAAGACATGCCAGAGGAAATCGGGCTATTCGCTGAAACCGGTAACGACACGGGCCACACGCACGCGACCCCTGCGGCTGAGCCGGCAGATGCGCCCCAGCTGGTGTTCGGCTCGGCCGAGGAGTTCCTGCACGAACAGCTGCTTCCCACCTACGTCCGGGACGTCGATGACCGAAGCGCCAAGTGGTGCATGGAATGGTACTTCCACCCCGAGGCCGTGTCCCGCGTAGAAGCCCTATGGCGGGCCTGGGAGCACCTGCGTCTGGACGGCGCCACCGGCATCAGCGTGTGGTGGCGCGACCACGCCGACCACCACATGCGCGTCCTCATGGACCCCCACGGCCCGTTCTACAACTGCGATAAGTCCGGACACCGGGATCCCGCCCACCTTGAGCCAGGGCGTGCACCAGCAGGATGGTTCCCGGATGTCAGGCTGGTTGGACATTAGTCGGACGTGAGGACACGCCAAACCCGGCTGCGTTGCCTCCTTGGAGAACTCCACGGCGCCGGCCCGCCAGCGATCATGGCCGCATGGCAAAAGGCAGATCGAGGTCCGATTTCTTGCGGCGCTGCGTCGGCGCCGGCAAGTCCAAATTAAGTGTCTCATTTCACAAAGGGCGTTGATTTAATAAAATATAAAAGCTAGAGTCGGTCTCAAAGCCGGGAAGTGCCCGGTTGTTACACGGAGGCCCTAATGGACGACTCAATGACGAGCACATCTAAGACGAGCACATCTAACCCTCCAAGTGGGCTGGACATAGATGCCGATTTGTCTATCTCTACTCCCCGGCAGCAGCGGAGGGTTCTGGTTTCGAGTCTGGTCGGGGCTTTGATCGAGTGGTACGACTTCTACCTGTTCGGAATCGCGTCGGCGATGGTGTTTAACGTCCTGTTCTTCCCTCAGTTCGATCCACTAGTCGGCACGTTCCTTGCCTTCACTACCCTGGCTGTTGGGTTCTTCGCTCGCCCGCTTGGTGGCGCCATTTGGGGTCACTTCGGTGACAAGGTCGGGCGGAAGCAAATGCTTGTTCTGTCCATCCTGGCTATGGGCGTCTGTACCACGGCAATGGGATTGCTCCCCACCTACGCCCAAATTGGCGTGGCTGCACCGATCATGTTGCTGGTCCTCCGCCTCGTCCAGGGCATTGCAGCCGGTGGCGAATGGGGTGGAGCAGTGCTGATGGCCATGGAGCACTCACCCAAGCGCCGCGGCTTCTCCAGCAGCTTCCCCCAGATGGGTCTGACAGGCGGAATCCTCGTCGCCAACGGCGTGTTCGCTCTGGTCGCTGGAGCAATGCCCGAAGATCAGCTGCTGGCCTGGGGATGGCGGATTCCCTTCCTGCTGTCGGCCGTTCTGGTCATGATCGGTTTGTGGATCCGGCTCGGCGTGAATGAAAGCCCGGTATTCCTCGCCGAACAGAAGAAGCAGGCGCAAGCTCCCTCCCAGAAGAAGGCACCGCTTGTGGAGGTGTTCAAGCACCCCCGGACTCTGATTGTCACCATCTTGCTGGTCATTGGACCGTTTGCCGTCAGCGCCGTCTATCTGACGTTCGCCGCGTCCTACGGTCTGCAGGTCGGTTTCTCACGCTCGGACCTGCTGACGGCCTCCATCGTCGCGGCCGCCCTGGGCGTGATCGGGCAGCCGATCTTCGCAACATGGTCTGACTACATCGGCCGCAAGAAGGTCGTAGGTCTCGGCCTGATTCTGCAGGCGATCACAGGCGTGATCTTCTTTGCCCAGATGAACGCCGGCAGCGTCGCAGGCCTCTACTGGTCCATCTCCCTCATTTCCATCGCCCACGCCATCTGCTACGCACCCCTGGCGGCATGGCTCGGCGAACTGTTCCCCACCCATCTTCGCTACACCGGCTCCTCGATGGGCTATCAGATCGCAGGCACCCTGGGCGGCGGACTGACCCCCGCTGTCTGCACCTGGCTGCTGATCACCGGTGGCGGCGCCCCCCATTCCGAACTCGTCGTCATCTTCACCGCAGCCGTGAGCCTGCTGTCGCTGGTTGGCGTGCTGATGGCAAAGGAAACCTACAAAGCAAAGCTCTAGGGATTCCATCAAAGACAAGAATCTAGAAGGAAACAATGACTATCACTGACTTGAGTGTCTCCAGCGCGTCCAAAACCGGATCCAAACTCGGGGTTATTGACGTGGATTTCCACCCGATGCCCCTGCCCACGGACCCCCAGGTCGCCGATCACCTCCCGCAACAGTGGAAGGAATACATCAGCCGCTATGGCCTTGGCGCCATGGGCGGCGGCGTCTATCCCTCCCAGCGCGAATTCACCCACCGACTTGACGCCGTAGACGACAACGGACGCGTTGGCCTGGATCCATATCTGGCCGTCGAGCAAGTACTTGACCCTTTCGATATGACCGCCGCCGTGCTGACCTGCCCGCAGACCTACATCATCACCAACGGCGGGGCCAACATGCCCCACAAGCTCGCAACCAGTCTGTACCGCGCCTACAACAACGCCTTGGCGGAGACCTGGTGCGCGGCAGATGACAGGTTCCGGGCCTCCGTCACGGTGGCCCGCGACCTGCCCGGCGGCGAGCGGGAGATCCAGCGCTGCAAAGAGGGCGAATCCGGGGACAAGTTCGTACAGGTGCTGATGTCACCCTCCGGCCAGGATCCGCTGGGAAAACGCCGCTACTGGCCCATCTTCGAGGCCTGCGAAAACTACGACATCCCGCTGTCCTTCCATGTCCCCGGCATGGGACGGCAGCCCACCGGAGCCGGACGGCAGAACTTCTACGCTGAAACCCACGCAGCCTTCGGCGTTCTGCCGCTGGCTCTTGTACCGAGCCTCATTTTCGAGGGCGTGTTCGACCGCTTCCCGAAGCTCAAAATTGCAATGCTCGAGATGGGCTGGGACTGGGTCGCCCCGTTCAGCTGGCGCCTGGATGCAACGTGGGAAAAGCTCCGCCACGAACTGCCCCATCTGCAGCGCAAGCCCTCGGAATATCTGAAGGAACACTTCTGGTTCAGCACCCAGCCACTGGAGGAACCGGAACGGCCAGACATGCTCGAAGGCGTATTCGGGATGTTCGAAGACTCCGGCTTCGCTGACCGGCTGATGTTCTCTTCGGACTATCCCCACTGGGACTACGACTCGCCGTACGAATCCGTGCCGGAGAGCTTTCCGGAAGATCGCCGCCGCCGCATCCTGGGCGAGAATGCCAGCAAGCTTTACGGCATCCCGCTTCGCGAAAACAGCGGACTGCCCTCCCCGAACGGGGCATAGCCGTGGCGCTCACAAATGCCTTGGGCAAACGCCGACGGGCATCAGTCCTCAACTACGACGACGCCCGGGCCAGCGCCAGGAGGCGGCTCCCCGTGGCCATCTTCGACTACGTCGACGGCGGCGCCGAAGACGAAGTCACCCTACGGAGAAATGTTCAAGGATTCCGGGACCTGGTCTTCGAACCACGCGGTGCAACCTGGGTTGAAAAACCAGATCTGCGAACCAATCTACTGGGGCTTGACCTCTCGATGCCGATCCTCACCGCACCTTGCGGGGGAATGCGGCTCGTGCATCCGGATGGGGATCTCGGCATCGCAGCAGCGGCTTCAAAGGCCGGGATCGCCCACGTTGCGACCTCGGCATCCGGATACACCTTGGAAGAAATCGCCGAGACGCCCGGTCCCCAGTGGTTCCAGGCCTACAAATTCTCCAGCCAGGACGCCATGAAATCCCTCATCAGGCGCGCCAAAGCGGCGGGCTTCGAAGGGCTCGTGGCAACAATCGACACCAGCGTGTCCGGCAACCGGGAAAAGGACTTCCGCAACGGCTTCAGCTACAACATGAGCATTAATCTCTCAAACGTCTTCAGGATGGCTCCGAAGATGATCAGCCGACCGGGATGGGTCTACAGGTTCATGCGGGACGGAATGCCGTTTGTGCTACCTAACACCGCCGATCTCACGGTAGACGGCAAACCCATGGAACTGACCGAAATGATCCGGACAGGAAAAGAATCGCATTCCCCGTCATGGGAAGACATTGCTTGGATGAGGGCGAACTGGGACGGTCCACTGATCATCAAAGGCATCCTCAGTTCCTCCGATGCGCGCACCGCGGTCAAGCTCGGTGCGGACGGAATCATCGTCTCCAATCACGGCGGCCGCCAACTCGACGGCGCTCCAGCCTCCATCGCGGTCCTCCCTCAGATCGTAGAGGCGGTCGGAGACGACGTGGCCGTCATCCTCGACAGCGGAATCCGCCGTGGAAGCGACGTTCTGAAGGCCCTCGCCCTCGGCGCGAAGGCAGTCATGGTAGGCAGGCTGCCCGCCTGGGGGTTGGCGGTCGACGGAGAAGCCGGCGTATCCCATGTTCTGGAAACCACACGTACCGAAATGATTCGCACCATGCGCCTCCTCGGATGCTCATCGATTCACGAGCTAAATCCTTCCTGGCTCAGCAAACAACCCCTCGCCGGCGCCGTTGCCTCGTAAGCAGAAAGCGAAACGTCATGAATGAATCAGTAGCTTCCCTCAAGAAGCCCCAGAAGTTTGTCGTTGCCCGGGCAGAAGAGATACCACCGGGCAGCCGCCTCATCGTCGATGTCGGCGGCCGCGAAGTCGGAATCTTCAACATCAAAGGCTCCTACTACGGCATGCTCAACCGCTGCCCCCACGTCGGCGGCCCCCTCTGCCAGGGACAACTCGTCAACTCCGTGACAGCCACCGTCCCAGGAAGCATCACCCTGGACGACTCACAAGATCTGCTCACCTGCCCCTGGCACAACTGGGAGTTCGACATCAAAACCGGACAGTCCTACTGGGATCCCAAACACATGCGCGCCCGCCCGTTTGCCGTCAACGTTGAAGCCGGCACAGACGTCGCCGACCAGGTCGACGGCGGGAGTGTGGGGCGGATCAAAGGTCCCTACCAGGCAGAAACGATCGAAGTTTCGGTTGAATCCGACTACGTGGTTCTGTCGATGCGGCCGCAACGACCCGGTACTGCCGTCAAACCCGGCGCCTGCGCGCCCCCGCCCGCTGTGACCACCGAAATGAAAGTAGAGGCCAGGCCATGACCACACCCCTGCTCGCCGGCACCCAGAGAAGCACCTTGTGGACCGGGCCCGTAATCGACTGCGACGTCCACGCAAACGTGCCTTCCATCGAGACACTTTTCGACTACATGGATCCGGTATGGGTCCAGGGGACCCAGGAACGCGGCTGGCACGGGCCTACGGGTCCCCGCCTGAGCTACCCGCCCGGAGCCGCCACCACCGCGCGGGACGAATGGCGCCATGACGGCCTGATGCCCGCCTCAAAGCTGTCGATGCTCCAAAACGACATCCTCGACCCTTGGCAGGTCGACCGCGCAGTCCTCAACTGCTACTACGGAGTTGACTCCCTGCGGCACCCTGACTGGGCGGCAGCCCTGGCTTCCGCCGTCAACAATTGGATCATTGCCGAATGGCTGGACAAGGACCCGCGCCTCGTCGCATCACTCGTGATCCCGGCTCGCGACCCGATCGCAGCGGCCGCGGAAATCGACCGCGTCGGATCGCACCCGGGATTTGTCCAGGTCATGCTTCCCGTGCGGTCAGAGCGTCTGTATGGTCAGCGGATCTTCAATCCCATCTACGAAGCCGCCACCCGCAATGACCTCGTGATCGGCCTCCACTGGGGTGGCACCACAGAGGACGCACCATCCCCGACCGGCTACGCATCGTGGTACGCGGAGCAGTACGCGGCCGAAACTCAGGTCTACATCGCACAGCTCACCAGCCTGGTGTTCGAAGGGACTTTCCAGAAATTCCCGGACCTCAGAGTTGCTGTCATGGAAGGCGGGTTCAGCTGGGTCCCCACCTGGGGCTGGAGCATGAACAAGAAGTGGAAGGGCCTGCGCCGCGAAACACCGTGGGTTGACCGTCTTCCCCTTGAGATCATCAGGGACCATGTCCGATTCTCCGTTGCCCCTGCAGACCTCGGCCCGCGGGAACATTCGCAACGGATCATTGAGTGGCTCGGCTCCGAAGACCTTCTCATGTTCGCAACTGACTATCCGCACCGCCACGACGACGACATCGACGAACTCCTGGCCATCATCCCCGACACGATGAAGACCAAACTGATGTCCGAAACTGCCCAGGCCTGGTACAAACTGTGACCGCCCACAGCCATCCCAACAGGCTCAAAGCGACGCTCGCCAGAGGACAGGCAGCGGTAGGCTTCTCCTGCGCACTGGGCAGTGCACAAATAGCTGAAGAATTCGCCATGGCAGGATTCGACTTCATCTACATCGATCAACAGCACGGGCTGACATCCCACGACACCCTGATCGAGATGCTCAGAGCCATCTCACGCAGCGAGACCACCCCCCTGGTGCGCGTCGCCGCCAACGAGACGGCCCTCATTGGACTCGCCCTCGACGCCGGTGCCGAAGGCGTCATCGTGCCGATGATCAACAACGCCGACGAGGCCAGACTCGCGGTGCAAGCCTGCCGCTACCATCCCCAGGGCATCAGGAGCTGGGGCCCGATCCGGGCGCGCTACGGCCTCGGATCGGACCCCCAAACCGTCAACCAGGAAGTGCTCTGCCTGGTCATGATCGAGACCAGCGAAGGCCTCAAGAACCTTGAAGAGATCCTCGATACCCCAGGCGTCGACGGCGTCTATATCGGTCCCGCGGATTTGGGAGTGAGCCTCGGCGGCCAACCTCTTAGCTTCGAGCAGACCAGCGACACGCTGCAGCTGGACGCTATCAGCAGGATCCGCCGGGCGTGTGTCGAAAGGAACCGGATCGTCGGGCTCAGCGGAGAACCCGGCACGCTCGCCGCCGAAGGCTTCAACATGATCACCGCCGCGTTGGATTTCACAATGATCCGCAAAGCCATCAGCGAAGTACGCCGGCCGGCCGCAGTCGCTGCCGGCCACTAAGCAAGACCTCACAACTGCTTTAGAAAGGCACGTCATGACTACTGTCGAAACCGTCCGCGGTCCCATTGCCGTCGAGGACCTTGGCACCACACTGACGCACGAGCACCTGTTCACCAAGAACCCTGAACTGGAGCAGGACTACCCGCACCCGGAGTGGGACGAAGAACGACTGGTACAAACCGCCATCGATGGCCTCAACGCCCTCACCGCCAAAGGAATCCGGACAGTAGTGGATCTCACCGTCCCCGGACTTGGCCGCTACATCCCCCGGGTCCAGCGGGTAGCAGCCGAAACGGACATCAACATCGTGGTCGCAACCGGGTTCTACTCCTTCAAAGACCTCCCCATGTTCTACAAGATCAACGGCCCGGGCCTCATGGTGGACCGTTCCGAACCGCTCGAAGAGTTCTTCATCAAAGATCTCACGACCGGCATCGCGGACACCGGAGTGAAGGCGGCCATGATCAAGATCGCCACCGACGAATACGGGATCACCCCCGACGTTGACCGGATCATGCGTGCTGCGGCCGTAGCGCACCAGGAAACCGGGGCAACCATCACCACGCACACCCACGCCGAGGACTTCACTGGCAGAGACCAGCAAAAATTCTTCCACTCCCTCGGTGTTCCACTGGAGCACCTCGTTATCGGCCACTGCGGGGACAGCACGGACCTAAGCTACCTCCGCGAACTTATGGACAACGGATCAACGCTCGGCCTCGACAGGTTCGGCATGGAACAAGTACTGCCGGACGAACAACGAATCGACATGCTCGTCAAACTCTGCGAGCTCGGCTACGCCGACCGCCTCACACTCTCGCATGACGCCGGGTTCTTCAGCATCAACACACCCCCGTCCTGGCGAGCCAAACACGCACCGAACTGGCACCACGCCAACATCTCCGACCGGATTCTTCCCGCCATAAAGGCGCGGGGCGTGTCCGACGAAACCATCCACCAGATCATGGTCACCAACGCGGCCCGGGTCATGGCCGGCCACAGGGCCTGACCCATAATTCACGCACTATCAGTTAGGAACAAGACCGTGCCAAAAATCTTCTACCACCACCCTGGCGGCGCAACAGACGTCATCGACGCTGTCCCGGGCACATCCGTCATGCGGGCCGCCATCACCAACGGAGTCGATGGAATCATCGGTGAATGCGGAGGCCAGGCCATGTGCGCAACCTGCCACATCTATGTCCGTGAAGAATACATCGAATCCCTGCCGGCCATGAATGAGGACGAGGACGAAATGCTGGATATCACCTCATCCCCCCGCGACGAAGAACGTTCACGCCTCGGTTGCCAAATAAAGGTCGGCCCGGCACTGGGAGAGATAGCCGTTGATCTTCCCCTGACCCAGGTCGAACCATGAGCCGCACAGTCATCATCGGAGGTGGTCAGGCAGGCGTGCAACTTGCAGACTCACTCCGGACCGAAGGCTACGAGGGCGCCATCGACCTATTCGCCGACGAGCCGCACCTGCCCTACCAGCGGCCGCCGCTATCCAAGGACTTCATGTCCGAAGACGACAGCGCCACACCGCTGCCCCTCAGAGCCGGCACGTTCTTTGAAGAACGCGCAGTAACGTTCCACCAGGGGGTGCAGGTCACTACGGTCGACCCCGAGCGGCAAAGCATCCTCGCCAGCGACGGCACTACCGTCTCCTATACAAACCTTGTTTTCGCCACCGGAGCCCGTAACCGGGAACTCACCGTGCCGGGCTCCGAGCTGAAAGGAATTCACTATCTCAGGACACTGGATGATGCCAAAGCGCTACAGGCCGACCTGGGCAGCGCCAAACACGTTGTCGTCATCGGCGCGGGTTTTATCGGCCTGGAGTTCGCAGCAGCGGCCCGGCAGCGAGGGCTTGACGTTACCGTCCTCGAGTACGGGCCCCGTCCCATGGGCCGCGTCCTTTCTCAATTCATGTCAGGCTATTTCGCGGCTGTCCACATCGATAACGGCATCAAGCTGAAACTGGGCGAAGGCATCGCCGCACTTACCGGGACCGCAGGCAAGATCAGCGGTGCCGTCAGCACCACAGGCACCGAATACCCAGCCGACCTCATCGTCGTCGGAATCGGAGTCCTTCCCAACAGCGAACTCGCAGAACAGGCACGTCTGGAAATAGACAACGGAATCGTCGTCGACGCGTGTTTGCGAACGAGCGACCCGCACATATTCGCTCTCGGCGATTGCAGCAGCTACCCCAGCCCGCACACGGGGACACGCATCCGCTTGGAATCGGTCCAGAACGCCACTGACCAGGCCAGAAGCCTGGCAAAGACCCTGACGGGCAAGCCTACGCCGTACGATAGCCTGCCGTGGTTCTGGTCCCAGCAGGGAACGGTGAAGCTCCAGATAGCTGGAATTATCCATAGCGACGATGAATCGATCGTCCGTGGAGAGCCGGCTACCGGCAAATTCTCCGTCTACTGCTTCCGGGACGGACGCCTCACCGGAGTGGAGTCAGTAAACAGCCCTGCCGAGCATATGGCCGCCCGGAAGGTTCTTGAACAACAGCTTCCGCTCACCCCCGAACTAGTAGTGGACGCCGGATTCGACCCGAAACGCTTTTCCAGACAGGCGGAGTTCCTCAACCCGAATGTCGAGAAAAGCCTTGAACGAACGGCGACAGTTTGAGCGGCTGCGCAGCAGAAAGCGTCACTGGACGCATCCGAAAACAGCTCCCGGACAGGACTGAAGAGTCGGAGCGGAATAAAGGATGACTGATATGAACTCGGGACACCACTCGCAAGGACATCTCAACAGTCGAGGCCTTATCAGCCACGACCATGCCTTCAGCCATGCGCTGCGCGTAAGGGCGGAACATTTATCCGGGGCTGTCGCCACGTTAACTGATCCGGGCGAGGACGCTCCCAATTTCCCCTCAGGTGAGCTTACGTCAATGGCATGGGAAGGGTGGTGGCACACTGAGCCAGCGGAGGAGCGGCACTGAGCGATCAGGCCAACTATTGTCTCCACTTCAAACATGTCCAAAGGCTTCGGAGCGCCAGGAGAACCGCCGATCTTTCGAGCAGACGTGATAAATTATTTTTTATGCAAAAGAGCCTAAAGCTGGAACTAATGGGCCAGGCTGTTGCAGCCCTCATCCGTGAACAGATCCTCAGCGGCGAAGTCAAGCATGGTGACGCTCTTCGGCTTGCTCCCCTTGCAGAAAAGCTAAATGTCAGTATCACGCCCGTGCGGGAGGCCTTGATGCAGCTGGCCCGAGACGGATGGGTGGAACATCAGCCAAACCGAGGCTTTCGCGTTGTACCCATACGACGGGACAACGTGATTGACACCTACTTCATGTGGTCTACCGCTGAAGGAGAGCTCGCGGCGCGCGCCGCGAGCCGATCCACGCCGGAAAGTATCGTCCTCCTTCGCAGCCTCGACGCCCAATTACACAAACTTGAAGACCATCAAAGCAAGCACGCCTTGGACCTCAACTCCGACCTGCATACCGCAATCCACACCATCGCCGATGCCCCTAAATTACTTTGGTTCGCCGACGCAGCACGACGACTTGTACCTTTGCAATTCGACTCAAACTTTCACTCGGTCCCAGGCTGGGCCGAGATCAATCGATTTGGCCACACAGAGGTTATTGACCGGATCGAGGCAGGGGACTCCTCCGGGGCCAGACTCCTCATGTTTAAGCACTTTGAGAGCACATGCAATTTGCTGGTGACCTGGCTGGACGGCATGAACCTCTGGGAGTCTAAACCAGAAGCCGCAGTCCTCTAAGGTGGGCTGTGGAGCGTGACCGCAGCCTGACTTAGTCACACCTCAGCGCTCTAACTCGGTGGGGGAGTAGCGGCCTTCTAGTACGGTCAACGGGCTATGTGGTCATCGAGCTTACGACAGGCAAGTTCCAACCCGAGTTCGCCGGCAACTCAACTACTACGTTGCCCTCGTCGATGACGTGCTCCGCCGGGACTACCACAACGAAACCGTCGGCATCCTGATCTGCGGCACCAAGAACGACCGCAGCGTCCGCTACAGTCTCGGACGCTCCACCTCACCCATGGCCGTTGCCGCCTACACCTACGACAAGCTTCCCCCAGCCGAATAGCGGACACTTCCTGGACCAGGACCACCTCACCGCCGCACTGGAATGGGCTGCCGACGCTCAAGCCGCTGAAGCGGAGGCCATCAGCAAAGCAGAGGGCCGATAACAGCCCCCACGTCACGCTGCCGTTGGGGACCGAGGCAAGAGTGTCAGGTTGCGATCTAAGAGTTCCTCGAGCGGTTGCCAGAAAAGTCAGAACCGGACCCTACTCTGACAACTTTCCGGCTACCTGCCTGACGTCAGGTTGGGGTGTGCTTCATTTGCACAGCGGCCATCTGGGCAGGTGCGGCCATGCTCAAACCATGCCCAGGCTCACTTGCTCCGGCAAAGGAAGTTCTTCACCGAACTCTTGGCCCAATCTGGCAGCCTAGGCGGTGGTCCAGCCCGTGTAGGCCTCGGCGAGGTAGGCACGCCCGTGCCGGGAAGATATGACCTAGTTGAGCTCGCCTAGCTGGCGGGCGCGGGAGAAGTCGTCGGCATCTGCCGGGGTGTGCAGCATAGAGGTCATCCAGTAGGAGAACTGCTGCGCCTTCCAGACCCGGTCGAGGGCGCGGTTGCTGTAGGAATTGGAACCACTGCGCCGCCCACAGGAGCCGTCCAGCGGCAGCCGCAGCCCGAACGTAAACGGCAGGGAATGCTGCGTCAGGCTCCTGCCCACGCACAGCGTGTCCGCATGCTGCTCCGCCAGGGTGGCGAGCCCCCTCGTGGTGCCTTTCAGGTCAGCCAGCAGCGCCTCGACGGTGTTCCTGGCAACCAGCATCAGCGCCGTGTCCAGCACGTCCTGGCTTGGCAGCGAGGTGTGCACCCCTTTCCCAGCCCCGGCACCGGAGGTATCCAGCGCCGCGACGTGCCTGCGGAGGTCGGCCAGCAGCGGGATCACCGGGTTGCCGCCACCCTGCGCCCGGCGTGCGATATCGGCGGGATCGTAGCGGCCCGCCTCAGCGGCGGAAGCCACGACGGCAGCAGCACCCGCGGGCGCCAGACCCTCCTTCTCCATCACGGCAGCCCAGCCGGACTCGACAGCGAGGATCGCCGCCAGCACTGCCCGGTCCCCCGTCAGCGCGCCCACCAAAGGGGACGCCGAGACAGGGCTGAGCAGGCGTCGCCCACTGAACTGGCCGCTTCAGTCACTGGAAATCTAGGAAAACTGTCTCGCCCTCACCCTGAAGGCGGATATCAAAGGTGAGTCCGCCGTCGGCATCGCGGCGCGCGATGAGGGTCTGTCGGCGCTCCGGTTCCAGGGAGCTGAGCAACGGGTCGTTGGCCAGCGCCTCCTCGTTTTCCGGCAGGTAGATGCGGGTGAAGAGGCGGGTGGTCAGGCCGCGGGCGAAGAGGGCCACTGAGATGAACGGTGCCGCGCCGGGTTTGGTGGGGCCGGGGTTGACTGTGGTGAAGGTGAACACGCCGCTGTATCCCACGGAGCCGCGGCCCCAACCGGTGAAGGTGTAGCCGTTCCGGACCAGGGAGCCGGTCTTCTGGACGACGTTGCCCTCGGAGTCGGGCTGCCAGATTTCCAGTATCGCGTCCGGGACGGTCTCGCCGGCGCCGTCGTACACGGTGCCCTGGAGCGGGATGGAACCGGGCGAGCCGGGGGCCAGGAGTTCGTTGTCCTTCTCGAACGGCAGTGCGTAGCCGTAGAACGGGCCGACGGTCTGGCCGGGGGTGGGGACAAGCTGGGTGGTCTGGTTGCTCATGTGCTTATCTCTACCTATTCGCTTTCGTCGCCTGCAGTACCGAGCGCTTCGTTTTCGGTCCAGGTCCGCTTTGGACCGGTGAGGACGATGTCCCAGTTGTAGCCCAGCGCCCACTCCGGCTCGGTGAGGTTGTGGTCGTAGTCGGCCACCAGCCGGTCGCGGGCGTCCTGGTCCACGATGGTCTGGTAGATCGGATCCAGCGGGAAGAGCTGGTCGCCGGGGAAGTACATCTGCGTGACGATCCGCTGGGTGAACTCCGTGCCAAACAGCGAAAAGTGGATGTGCGCCGGCCGCCAGGCGTTCAGGTGGTTCTTCCACGGGTAGGCGCCGGGCTTGATGGTGGTGAAGCGGTAGGAGCCGTCCGGGCCGGTGATACAGCGGCCGATGCCCGTGAAGTTGGGGTCGATCGGGGCCGGGTGCTGGTCACGCTTGTGGATGTAACGGCCGGAGGAGTTGGCCTGCCAAATTTCCACCAGCTGCCCCGCGACCGGGCGGCCGTTGCCGTCCAGCACCTTGCCGGCCACGATGATCCGCTCACCCTGGGGCTCGCCGTTGTGCTGGATGGTCAGGTCCGACTCCAAGGCATGCACGTCCTGGTGCCCGAACGCGGGAGAATACAGCTCGATGGTCTCCGGGTCCGTGTGGTGCAGGCTTTTGGTGGGGTGCCGCAGGATGCTGCTGCGGTACGGCGCGTAGTCCAGCCGGGGGTGGGTCTCCGCCGGTGCACCGTCCTTGAGAGCCCGCACATAGGCGTCCCCGAGTGCGTTGATCTCAGCACTGAGATCCGCCTGGGTCTCGACGGCGCGGTCTAAGGGTGCGTGGCCTGCCTTGGGTTCGGCAGCCTGGACAAGCTCGTCCGTCTGGCTCTCGGTCTGGTGCGGCACGGCGGACTCCTATCTTATTGGTGGTTGGTCGGGGCGATTATCGGCGTTGCTTGATTGTTCTACGCCAAGCCGGGCCAGCCGGTGTAAGCCTCGGCAAGGTAGGCCATTCCGTGCCGGGAGGAGACGACGGAGTGCAGTTCGCCGAGCTGCCGGGCGCGGGAGAAGTCGTCCGCATCAGTGGGGGTGTGCAGCATGGTGGTCATCCAGTAGGAGAACTGCTGGGCCTTCCACACCCGCTCCAGGGCTCGGTCGCTGTAGGTTTCCAGCAGCTGGTCGGACCCGGAGTTGTAGTGGCTGTCCAGCCCTTCGAAGAGGACTTTGACGTCGTGGATGGCAAGGTTCAGGCCCTTGGCGCCGGTGGGCGGCACGGTGTGTGCGGCGTCGCCGGCCAGGAATAGGTTGCCGTGGCGCATGGGGGTGTGGACGAAACTCCGGAACGGCAGGACCATCTTTTCGATGACCGGCCCTTCCTTGAGCTCGAAGCCGTTGCCGTTGACCCGGCTGCGGAATTCGGACCAGATCCGGTCATCGTCCCATTCCGCGACGTTTTCCTTGGGGTCGCACTGGAAGTACATCCGCTGGACTGTCTCGGTGCGCTGGCTGATCAGGGCGAACCCGTTGGCCGAGTTGGCGTAGATCAGCTCGTCGGAGCTGCGCGGGGCTTCGGCCAGGATGCCAAACCAGGCGAACGGGTACTCATGGAAGTACCACTTGCGGTTCGCCTCGGGGATCTGGAACCGGCAGTGGCTGCGGGAGCCGTCTGCACCCACCAGGAAGTCCGCCTGGATTTCATACTCCACGCCCTCGGCGTCGGTGAACCAGACCTTCGGCTTACCTTCGAGGTCGTGGACGGTGGTGTTCGTGACGCTGTAGCGGACGTCGCCGCCGTCGGTCTTCCTGCGCGCGGCGAGGTCCAGAAAGACATCCGTCTGCGGGTAGAGCCACACGGATTCCCCCACCAACTCCTTGAAGTCGACGCGGTGGCTCTCGCCGTTGAAGCGCAGTTCAATACCGTCGTGCCGGTCGCCGTCGCGCAGCACCCGGTCCGAGACACCGCTGTCCACGAGCATGTTCACGGTGCCGTGTTCCAAAATGCCGGCGCGGACGGTTTCGGAAATTTCCTTGTGGCTCCGCACCTCGATGACCGTGGATTCGATGCCGGCCTTGGCCAGCAGGTGGGACAACATCAGCCCGGCCGGACCGGCTCCCATGATGGCCACCTGGGTGGTGATGATCTTGCGTGCTCCCATGATCTCTCTCACTTCATTGTGGGCTCCGCTGGCGGTGCCGGTGATTGCGTCTGCACCAGTGTGAGCCACCGACCGTGACGATAGTTACGACAATTCCGTTCAATGGGAGATTTGATCAAAGTCCGTCAGGCTGCGGCCAACCCCTCTGGCCGCGGTCTGCAGGACCGGAACCAGCGCTTGCAGTCGCATTTCCCGCAGGGGGACCACGACGCCGAGTGCGGCCACCGCCCGTTGCCTCCGGTTGAGCACGGGAACCGCGATGCCCCATGTGTCGGCATCCAACACCCCCGGCAGTTGGGCGTAACCCTGGCGGGCTGTTTCGCTTAACAAGGCCCGCAGTGAATTCGCGGCCAGGTTATCGCCAAGGTCCTCGAACTGTTCCACGTAGCGGTTCTGAAGCGCCTTGTCCTGAAACGCCATCAGCGCCAGCCCGGCCGACGAGATGTTGACTGGCATCCTCCCGGCAACCTGTGCGCGGTTAACAACGGAACCCCGCCGGGACAGGCGCTCCACAAAAAGGACATCCCATCCGTCCAGCACCGCTAGGTTCACGTTCTGATTCAGGACCTGTTGAATGTCCTCCATAAAAGGGATAGCCGCCTGCCGCAAAGCAAGAGTAGGAGAAGTGCGGTTCGCCAGCTCCCACAACCGTAACCCCGGACGTACCGATCCGCCCGGACGAGTTTCCAGCAGGCCGTGGCCGGCCAACTGCTGAACCAAGCGGTGAGTGGTGGTCAACGGCAAACCGGCCCGCTGAGCCAGTTCAGACAACTGCAAGGCATGAACATCCTGCGGAAAGGCCGAGAGCAGCCGGACAATCCGGTCCACCATCGAATCCCCTGAACTCGAATTCGCCACCTGCAAGCCCTCCCATAGAACGCCACTTCACGAGGTTTGGACTACTGAAAGAAGAACTATGCCGGGAATCATCCCTAATAGCAGGTTCAAGGTATCAGGACGACGCTCATACCCAGTGCGCCCAGTGCCATGGCAGCGAAAGCGGTCCATAGCACTCCGGAAATGTCGGGGGCGGCCGCTCCACGTGAAATCCCATGGGAGCTGGTTGTGTAACGACGGCGCTGCGTGAGGTAGATGGCCGAGGCTGCACTGGCGGCCACCGCGATGAGCACCAAGACGGGGAAGCCATGGTGGGGCAGCCAGCGCAGGAAGATGGCGCTAACCGTCACCAGGGCCAACACCGTCCTGCCCCAGGCAAGGGTTGTCCGCTCCGGCTGCAGCCCGGGGTCCCCGTGCTTTCCGCCTTGTGATCCGCTGAACTTCGATTCCATAGAACTCAGGGCAAGACGATGAAGACCAGCACGACGGCGGCAGCCAGTGCCCCCGCCGCGGCCAGCAGGGGCACAATCAGTGGCAGGGGCAGGGGCGCCTTGTGCCGCATACTGTGCTCAACCTTCAGCCAACGCATAGCGGCTCCTCCGCTAAGGAGCATGCCGAGCAGAAGCAGCAGGACAGCTATGCCTTTTCGGACCGGTTCAAGAAAAAGGTCCGCCGTGAACGCCTCGATGGCTATGCCACCGGCAAGGAGGGCGAGTGACGTGCGGATCCACGCCAGGAAGGTCCGCTCGTTGGCCAGCGTGAAGCGGGGATCGGGTTCGGTTCCGCCTGGCAGGATTCGTTCGGCGAGCCTTCCCCGCCGCGGAGGCTGCCGGGGGTCGCTTTCAGTTCCCACTAGAGCGCCATGGTGCGGAAGCGGCAGTTGTCACTGGAAGACGCGGCTGTATTCACAATTCGGGACGCAACCCGGCACCTGTTGCAGTACGAGTCGTTACAGGGGGCCAACGCATCCCGTTTCGTGGTCACGGTAAGACTCTACGCAAGATCCTTTGTCGTGCATGTTCGATCTGTCCGCCATGCTGTTTGCCAGTTCCAGCGATTCGTGCCTGTAGTGCAGCAGAAACTCGTGCTTGTAGTGAAGTCCAATCCAAGGCGAGCAAATAACGTCGTCGATGTCCGCAGCCAATTGCAACGAAGTTTTTACCGCTGCTACCTCGAGGCTCGGTCTGGTAGTCGGGCGAGTAACGATGGGCTTCACGCGGTGCATCCTCTCTTTGAACGCGAGTTTCAGGTTGAGGCCGGGGCCGGAGCGATCGCTGTTCCGGTCCCGGCCTTCGCTCCGGGACGATTCGGGCCTAAGCCTTGGTGCTTGCAGGGGTGACTTCCAAGCCAGTGGCCGTGGCGGAAGCAGCAAGAGTGGACGTTGCCGGAGCGGCATCATCGGCTACCTCCAGGCCAAGCCTGCGTCGGTCACGCTGTTGGTTGATGAAAAGTAGGGCCAGGATTCCGAAGACCAGCAGGAGGCCGCCGGCCAGGGCAAAGGCTGCCCGGTAACCTTCAGCCGGGGTGGTCGCACCGCCAATCAGGAATCCCGACACCGCCGGTGCGAATACGCCGCCGGTGGTCAAGACCGCATTTGCGATGGAGAGGTTTGCGCCGCGCTGGGCGATGGTGGTCAGTTCAGCGACGACCAGGTAGGTGATGGCGAAGAGTGCAGGTGCCGTTCCGAAGCCGAAGACCATGAGGATGACAGACAGGACGGGTGAGGTGGTCAGGGTTGCGGCCACAAGACAGGCTCCCGCGAAGGCCGCGGAGATGCTGAGTACCCAACCACGGGCCTTCCGGGTGGGAACACCTTTCAGGTGCAGGCGCTGAGTCAGGGCGCTGAGGCCCACTGTGGCGATAGCTCCCCAAGCCGCGGGCAGCGCGATCATGGCACCGGATTGCTGTCCGCTGAAGCCCAGGACGTTCTGAAAGTATGCCGGCCCCCAGGACATGGCCAGGGTGAAGGTCCAGTAGCCAAAGAAGGATGCCAAAACCGCGAAGATCCAGCTGGGGGAGAGGATGGTGCGCCAGTAGCGGATTTTGGTCTCTGCTGCGACGGGAGTTTCTTCCGCTGCGATGCCGTCGATTTCCTGTTCGGCTTTCCGGCTGGTGTACGGGCCTTCCTTGCCTACGATGACCCAGAAGACGGACCAGACCAGTCCCACGATGGCCAGCAGTGCAAAGGCCGTCTGCCAGCCGAACTGCCCGATGACCCAGGCCAAGACCGGTGCGAAGGCCACAATGCCCAAGGTCACCCCGGATGAGGCAAGAGCGGCCGGGGTGGCGCCCTTCTTCTCGGGGAACCACTTGTAGATGCCATGCATCAGCACCGGCGCCAGGGGACCCTCGCCGGCGCCAAGCAGCAAGCGGCTTGCCCAGAGGGCAGGCAGGGAAGCGAAAAGCAGGATGGGAACCTGGGCCACGGACCACAGCAGGCACAGGACCAGCAGGATCCACTTGCTCGATACCTTGTTGGCGATGGGTGCGGCGACGATCTGGGCCACACCGAAGGTGAGGAACATGGCGCTGCCCACCAGGCCGAACTGCTCGGGTGTGATGCCCAGTTCTTTCATGATGGGCACGGCGGCGATGCCGAGGACTGCTTTGTCGGCCCAGCTGAGCATCATCAGGAAGAGGAGGCTGAACGTCACGAACCAGCCATAGCGGTTGCGCTTGGCCCGGGACCAGGTCCGGGGGTCGCGGGAGGCCGCGGCGCCCGGCGTGACGCCGGTAAGGGGAGTTTCAGACACGGTATGCCCAATCGTTGAAGGGAAGTCTTTGCCGGTTTGGAGCGGCCTTTTCTTGACTCTAGGCTGGTGTGACGGGCCTTACATTTGAGCTTTCCGTTGGGTGGAAAGCGACTTTCCGGGGCGCCGGGCACTCTTGGCGGTCCCGCCGTCGGGGCCACCCAGGAGCGCCAGCAGGGCCATCCCCAGAATGCTCAACCCGCACGTCAGCCACCAGGTCGTGTCCCAGCCATCAGTGCTCGTGGCCAGCAGGGCGAACAGCATGGGCCCCAGGAAGTTCCCGAGATTGAAAATCTGCTGCGTCAGCCCCAGCACGGCGGTGACAGAACCATCCGCGGGGGCAATCCGCACGGAGTACCTGGTCACCGCAGCGGGGATAAGACCGCCGACGGCGGAGAATACGGCGATGAGGACGAACTGGAAGAGGATGCCGTTACTGATGTTTTCCCAGCCGGCGGCGAATGTCGCCACCGACGCCGCCGACATGCCCAGGAAGGTCCAGAAGATGATTTGCCGCTCGGACAGCCCGCGCTGGATGAGCGGCCCGGCGCTCAGTGCCCCGATCGCGTTGACCCCGCCCACGGCGGCGCTGAGGATGCCGGGCAACGGCCCTTCCAAGCCAGCCGAGCGGTAAATGGATGGCAGGAACCCGAGCACTGCCATCCACTGAGCGGTGTAACAGGCGAAGACCATGCCGATAATCCAGGGAGAGCGGGTGGCGACGGTGCGCCCGACGCGCCGGAGCGCGGACCGCAGCCCGGCGTCGGCCGGAGGCACGTCCCTCGGTACCCGGCGCAGCAGCAGCGGCACGGGTATCAGCGTGAGGACAGCCATCACCAGCCACCACTCGCGCCAGCCGGCGGCCTGCAGGAACAGAGCGCCGGCGGCGAGTCCGATCAGCGTGGCCATGCCCTGGAACGCGCCCCAACTCGCCAGCGCCACATTGAGTCGTTGAGCCGGGGTCACCTTGCGGATAAGTGCAGGGGCGACGACAACGGCCAGCAGGAATCCGACGCCCTCCAGCGTCCGTGTGGCCATGAGCAACTCAGTGGTGGGCGCGGCGGCGCCGAGCCCGGATGCGGCACTCAGCAGGACCAGTCCGGTGATCAGGAGCCGGCGGAGGCCTGCCAGTTCCCCGCCAACGGCTGTGGCCAGGCCACCGACCACGCTGGCCAACTGGATGATGCCGAGCAGCAGCCCGGCCTGAACCAGGGTGGCGCCCAGATCCATCTGGATTCCGGCCAGGGCGGCTGGCAGCTTCCAGATATGCATGGCTGCCGCGATGCCCGCGGCGAGGACGGCAAGCCAGGCTCCGTCCGCCGTCGTCCTTTTTTCATCGAGTGCTGTTGCGGGCGACGGCAGTTCCAAAAGTTGTTGTCCTTGCTACAGGGTGGCGGGCGCGGGTCCTTGTTCTCGGGTTCCTCAGGCGGGTGCCAGCACCGGGGTGTCGATGCGGAAACGCTGGCCGCTGACGGCGACGTCCACGGGGCCGTCGAAAGTTGACACGGCCCGGCTGCGCCACCACTGCGGCTCGGCGCGGCCCGCCAGGTGGGAGAGGACCAGGCGGCCCACTCCGGCTGCAGCAGCCACGCGGCCTGCTCCTTCCGGCGGGGTGTGTGCGATCCGCTGGTGGTTGAGGAATTCCGGCGCGAAACCCTTGCCGGCATAGAAGTCCAGGTTCACTGCCTCGTGCACCAGCACGTCCGCGCCGCTGGCGAGCACAACCATCGCCTCACATTCGGCGGTGTCACCGGAGAACACCACTGAGCCTGCGTCGGTGTCAAAGCGGAATGCCAGTGCAGGGCGCACCGGCGGGTGTTCGACCAGGATGCCGGTGACCTTGACCCTGTCATCCTCGTAGACGTCAAAGGGGCGGGCCGCATCCGGGCTTCCATGTGGGGGGGTTTTGAGGTCCACGGTGCGCACAAGGGACGCCAGGTCCGGGCGGGCTTCATCGTGGACGCGGATGTCGATGTCGTAGGAGAAGGCCTGCAGGGAATGGGATACTAGCTCGCCGGTGCCGGAGAGCCCGGCACCACCGGTCCGGGTGGCGTCCTTGCCCGGGCCCACAATCGAAATAGGGCCGGTGAAGCCCTCTACCGGGTTGCCCCAGTTCCACAGCAGGAAGCCGGGCAGTTCCACCACATGGTCCGAGTGCAGGTGGGTGACAAAGCCTGCCACGAGATCCTCGCCGCGGAGCCCTGCGTCATGGGCTGCCCGCGAGCAGCCCATGCCAAAATCCACCATGTAGAAGGCGTCGCCTACCACCAGTGCGCTGGAGATGCCGTTTTCCGGTCCGCGGATGGCTGGGCCGGCGGCGGTGCCAAGGGTGATCAGTTCGACGCTCACAAGAAGTCCTTCTGCGGGGTTGGTGCGGGCTCAGGAGTGGGGGCGGGCATTGATGACACGGGTTTCGAGGTATTCCTCCAGGCCCCACCGGCCGCGTTCGCGGCCGATGCCGGATGCCTTCCAGCCTCCGAACGGGGCATCGGGCTCCACGAGGGTGTGCTGGTTGATCCAGACCGTTCCGGCCTCAATTTGTGATGCGGTGGCGTACGCACGCTCGTGGTCGGGGCTCCAGACGGAGGCGCCGAGGCCGAATTCACCGGCGTTCAGTGCGCAGATGGTCTCCTCGAGATTGTCATAGGCGACGATTGGCAGGGCTGCCCCGAACTGTTCTTGTTCCACCAGGTCCATGCCCGGCTCGGCGTCGATCACTACGGTGGGGGAGAGGAAGTAGCCGGGCAGGTCGCAGCCGGGGTTGCCGCCGGTGATGATGCGGGCTCCGGCGCCTACGGCGGAGTCGACCAGGCCGTGGACCAGTTTGAGCTGGGACTCGTTGTGCATGGGCCCCATGGTGGTCCCGTCCGCAATGCCGTGGCCCAGCACGTGGCGGGAAGCCTCGGCGGCGATGGCCTCGGCCAGTTCCGTGCTGCGGCTGCGGGGAACATATACGCGTTTGACTGCCATGCATACCTGGCCGGCGTTGCGGAAGGCGCTGCCCACAATTCCGCGGGCGGTAACGGCGATGTCGGCGTCATCGAGCACGATGGCAGGATCGTTTCCGCCCAGCTCCATGGTGACGCGCTTGACGGTGGGGGCCGCCTGCTGGGCCATCGAGATGCCCACCTCGGTGGAGCCGGTAAAAGAGATCTTGCGGATGCCCGGCGAGGTGCTGAGCGCAACATTGACCGTCCGTCGTGAACTGGTCTGCACCTGCAGCACCCCTATCGGCAGGACCTCATTGAGCAGGTTGACCAGCGCGATGGTGGACAGCGGCGTGGACGGGGAGGGTTTCGCGATCACGGTGCAGCCGGCAACCAGCGCAGGGGCAAGCTTCACGCAAAGCAGGGAGACGGGGAAGTTCCACGGCGTGATGGTGCCCACAATGCCCACCGGCCGGTACTGGACCTCAAGAGTCCTGTCGGCCCGTGGAGTCAGGGGCTCGACTTCGTCCCATCCCAGGTCCGCGTAGTACTCAAAAAGTCCTGCCGCCACTGTGAACTCACCGGCAGCCTCCACCTTGGGCTTGCCCTGCTCACGGGAGAGCAGGGTGGCCAAGGCATCCAGGTCACGGCGGATCAGGACAGCCCCGGCACGCAGGGCGGCGCGGCGGGCATCGCGGTCGGCTCCCCAGCTGGCTGCGGCCCGGCGGGCGGCCGCAACCGCCTGCTCGACATCGGCACCGGTGTTTTCCGGGGCGCGTCCCACGAGCTCGAGTGTGGCCGGGTCCAGGACCTGGTAATGGGCTGCCGTCATGGCCTGTCCTTTCGGGCGGGGATGGGAATTCTTATCCCAGTCTCATGGCACCCGTCACAATCCGCGCAGACCTTTCCGTCCAACGGAAAGATGCGGACGATGGATTGATCCTGCTTGCGACTATGGAGTGAAGCACGTCACGCACTAACGAGGAGTCTCCATGTCCCAAGAGCAGCTGCCCATCGTCCTCACGGGGGTTTCATCCGGCATCGGCGCCAGGACCGCGCAGATACTTTTCGCCCGCGGAGTGCCTCTGATCGGCATCGACCGCAACGCTCCCACCGACTTCAACGGAACCTTCGTGCAGGCTGACCTTTCCAGCCAGGCAGGCGTCGACGCGGCGGCCGCTGCAGTCTCGGTCGCCGCACCGTTCGGCATCGCCGGCCTGGCGAACATCGCAGGAGTCCCCGGCACCGCGCCCTGGCGCACAGTGCTGTCCGTCAACGTCTTCGGCGTCCGCGGGCTGGTCCGGGCACTTGCCCCGCTCCTCGGCGAGGGAACCGCCGTCGTGAACCTCGCTTCCAGCGTTGCCGTCCAGTGGCGCGAGGTGAAAGCCAAGTGTGCCGCGTTCGCGCTGGCCGCGGATCAGGCAAGCGCGCTGGATTCGGTTTCCTCTGACAAGGACATCACGGAGGAGTCCTACCTTTTCTCCAAGCAGTGCGTCCGCTTCCTGACGGAGCACCTGGCCGCCGAACTGCTGCCGCAGCGCATCCGGGTCAACAGCGTGAGCCCCGGGCCAGTTGCCACGCCCATCCTTGAGGACTTTAAAAAGGACCACGGGCGGGACAAGGTGGAGGGTGCAGGTGCCCTGCTGGGCCGCTTCGGCGAGCCGGAAGACGTCGCCTCCGTTATCGACTTCCTGCTCCGCCCCGAGTCGGGGTGGGTGAACGGCTCGGACATCCGCGTGGATGGCGGCCTCGGCGCTTACCGCGGTTCAACCCTCGCCACCGCCTCCCACTGAGGACCAACGACGCCGGACCCTCCTTGCAAATGCATGGGGATCCGGCGTTGGGCTTAAAATGACGGTAGGGCACGGCGTCAATGATGCGCTGCTGCTTCCAGCGCTCAGAAGGGTGATCCATGGCTAACGCTGCCCCCAGCGGCCGGACCGCCCGCCGTTCCGCTTCAATACCCGGATCCAAACCCTCCCAGGCTGCCGACGGCGGTGCCTCCGCTCAGCCGGCGGCGAGTGTCACGTCCCGCGCACTGGCCCTGCTCGGAACCTTCGACGCTGAGCACTCCGTGCAAAGCCTCAGTGCCATGGCGCGCCGTGCGGGCCTTCCCGTGACCACCGCGCACCGGCTGGCCGGCGAACTGGTGGCGTGGGGAGGACTGGAGAAGGCCAATGGCGAATACCGTGTAGGGCAGCGGATCTGGCGCCTTGGCCTGCTGGCCCCTGCGCAGCAAAACATCGCCGAGGTAGCCGCCCCTTTTATGCAGGACGTCCTCTTCGTGACGCACAATGTGGTGAACCTGTTCATCCTGGACGGGCAGGAGGTCCTGCTGGTGGAACGGATGTCCGGTACGGGAGCGGGCCAGCCGTTCCGGCGGGTTGGCGCACGCCTGCCGCTCCACGCGAGTGCCGCAGGAAAAATCATGCTGGCCTATGGGGCCAAGGAATTGTTTACCGCCGTTTCCCAGCGGCTGGAGCCACACACCCCTCGCACCATCACCAGCCCCGCCACGCTCGCTGCCGAAATCGAGCGGGTGCAGGCCCTCGGCTATGCCACTACCGAGGAGGAAACGGGCCCGGACAACTACGGCCTGGCCGTCCCGGTGTTCCTGCCCAACAAACAGGTGGTGGCGGCGCTGGGCATTGTCACCCGGAACCGTCCCGCCCCGGTCGGCAGCGTGGTTCCTGTGCTCAACATTGCCGCCCGGGGCATTGCCCGGAGGCTGGGCGTGGAGCATCTGCCGCAATAGGGACGCTCCAGTTCCAGTTATTTTCTGCCCAGTCTTTCCGTTGGACGGAAAGCGGCGCCGCGGTTGTGTTGTGGAACACCTAACCTCAAGTAAGCCGTAATTAGGGCCGGATGCCCGGCCAAAGGGACCGTCGTCCAGGCGGGCCTTTCCAAAGGAAGTGAAGACCTCATGACTGCATCTGCAGGAGCCACCATCGACGTCGTCGTCGACAGGGCGGACATTGTGGCGGACCAGGTGGTCTCCCTGGTGCTGCGGCGAGCCGACGGCCTGCCGTTCGGGTCCTGGCAGCCCGGAGCGCATATTGACGTACACGTGGGCGACGGCCTGGTGCGGCAGTATTCGCTGTGTTCCTCACCGGACGAGCTGGACCACCTTCGGATCGGGGTGCTGCATGCGCCCGATTCCCGTGGCGGGTCAAAGGCCGTGCACGCGCTGTTGCCGGGAACACCGCTGGCCATCTCGGCGCCCCGCAATAACTTTCCCCTGCGCGAGTCCCGCCGCTACCTTTTCATTGCCGGCGGAATTGGCATCACCCCGATCATTCCCATGCTCGAAGCAGCCGACGCTGCCGGCAAGGACTGGACGCTGGTCTACGGCGGCCGAAGCCGCAAAACCATGGCCTTCGCTCAGCAGTTGGAGGACCGGTACGGCGTTGACCGTATCCGCATCGTTGCCGAGGACGAAGTTGGCCGGTTGGACCTGGACCAGGTCCTGGGCATGCCTCGGGCACACATGCTGGTGTATGCCTGCGGTCCGGGCGGGCTGCTCGGTGCCGTGGAGGAACGGTGCATGGGCTGGCCGCCCGGCGCCCTGCACACCGAGCGGTTCGTCGCCTCGACGCTGGGTACCGCCGCAGCCAACGCGCCCTTTGAGGTGGAGCTGGCGAGGACCGGAACCACCGTGACGGTAACGAATGACAAGACCATCCTCGAAGCGGTGGAAGAGGTGGGAGTGCGCGTCCTGTCCTCCTGCCGCGCAGGATTGTGCGGAACCTGTGAAACCCAGATCATCTCCGGCGAGCCCGAGCACCGCGACGCAGTCCTGACTGTGGAAGACCGTGAAGCCGGGGAGATCATGCTGGTTTGTGTTTCCCGTGCCGCTGCCGGTTGTCCCCGACTGGTCCTGGATCTCTGAACCGCAATCCGTTACGCCCGCTTCCAGCCCGCGTTATTCCGGCCGCTGACCGGCCCGCCCCCATCAAGTTTCGCCACCAGGAGTGTCCCAGATGACCGTTTCAACCCACGAAGCAAATGTCCTGGGCGAGGACCCCTTTGAAACCGCAAACCTCCTCGACCCTTATCCCTTCCTCGGCCGGCTCCGCGATGCAGGGGCCGTCTCCTACCTCGAGAGCACGGGAAGCTACGCGGTAGCCGGCTACCAGGAGGTCTACGAAGTCCTCACCGACTTCGAAACTTACATCTCCTCCGGCGGCCTTGGCCCGCGCGACATCCGGAAGGACTCGGGCTGGCGGCCACCCAGCATCCTCGAATCGGACCCGCCCATCCATACCGTGATGCGCCGGGCCCTGACAGGCGTCATCAACCCCGGCACCGTCCGCGCCCTCCGGGAACCCTTCACGCCGCCTGCGGAGGAGTTGACCGAGCAGCTCGCAGGCCGCGAGCGGTTCGACGCCATCACCGACCTCGCCGAAAAGTACCCATTGCGTGTCTTCCCGGACGCGGTGGGGATTCCCGACGTCGGCCGTGAACACTTGCTGCCGTACGGCAACATGGTGTTCAACGCCTTTGGCCCGGAAAACTACATCTTCAAGCAGGCCTTCGCGCAGGGCGACGAGCACGCCGCCGCGGTGATGCGCAACTGCCAGCGCGAAAACCTGGACGACACCGGTTTCGGCGCCCAGATCTGGAAGCGTGTGGAGGACGGCCTCATCACTGAACAGCAGGCGACGCTGCTGGTCCGGGCACTGCTCTCCGCGGGCGTGGACACCACCATTTTCGGCATCGGCAACACCCTTTCGGTGTTAGCACGGTACCCGGAAGCCTGGGCCCGGCTGCGTGAGAATCCCAAAATGGCAAAGTTCGCCGTAGACGAGGCGCTCCGCCTGGAGTCCCCGTTCCAGAAGTTCCACCGGACCGTTGCCGTGGACACCGTCCTGGGCGGCGTGCATCTGCCAGCCGGCGCAAAGGTGCTGGTGTTCCTCGGCGCTGCCAACCGGGATCCGCGCAAGTGGGGAGACAACGCCGACGAGTTCGACCTGGACCGCAACGCCTCCGGCCACGTGGCCTTCGGCATGGGCCTGCACCAGTGCGTGGGCCAGCCCATCGCCCGGCTCGAAATGGAAATTGTGCTCCAGCAGCTGCTTCAGCGGGTATCCACCATCGAACCGGACGGTGCACCGGCGCCCATCCTGCACAACGTGCTGCGCGGGTTCGAGTCCCTTCCGGTGCGGATCACGGCAGGATAGATCTCCCAGGCGCGGCGGGGGAGTCAGACGCTTCCCCCTCCCCAGGCTTGGATTTGGACTCTTCTTGCCCGACGCTTTCTGGCCTGAACCGCGCACTCTCACCGCGCTCATCCGGGAATACGGTGTAGATCATTGCCAAGGCCATGCCACACGCCGCGGTCCGCGGTCGTGGACCTGGAGGCCGGTCGCCTTCTTATGTGCTCGGCGGATCCTGTTCCGAGGCAAGAACTGAGAGGTCGTGGATGATCTGCTGCACCTCGCGTTCACGGCCTTGATCGGGTGATGCCTCCGTGGCCGGAACGGCTGGGCGGGCTGGAGCAGGAACGGGGCACGAGTCCATGAGCGACTCCTTGGGAACCGGCTCCTTGTCCGCAAACGGATCATGGAAAATCATTTGTGTCATTCGTTTCCCCTGCGGCGTCGCTGTCCTGGGAGCTATTCAACATCGGATTGGCCTCATCTTCCAGCCCGGCCTACGCAGGACCTCAGGGAACATGCCGCGGTCTCGCATATAAGGACCTTGAGGAGCCGGGAGTTTCGGCTTCTGAGTCCGCAGTGCACTCGCGCAATTTCCTTACCGGCTCTTTCTGGGCTTCGGCATAAAACTTTCGGCTGCGCCGTTGGCGCGCTTCTCTGCCCGTTTCTCTTTTATCGCTTTGCCCTGCTTTTTGACATTTCCCTTATGAGGAATTTTATTCGGCATCTTGACTCTTTCCAAAACAAGAAAAGGTATGTTGTTAGAAGATCTTCAGGCCAGGGCGCAACTGACCCCCGGTGGAGCTGTGCGTGTTTCTAGGAGTCCTGCCCTGAGGCGGCACTTGCACCTGTCACCTGACGGAGAATCATCTGAATTTCATGACGCGAGAGCTGGGCCGATTCCGCAAGCATTTCAGTTGGCGTCCCCTTGGCTGACGCGGCCCTTATAGCCCGGTGTAGCTGGACGAGGGCATGGTCCATTTCCCACTGGCAGGTTTCAACCAGTGCAGCGGCAGCCCACACCTTTTCTCGCGGGTCCGGCTGCGGGTCCAGGCGGAATCCGCACGGGCATTGCCAAACGAGGCGCAGATCCGGCCCGCGACCCTCAAAGCCATGTGAAGTGGAACCCTCCGCAGCGGCCCCATGGGTGATGAGCTGCATCGCGTCACCGCAATGGCGAGGGCGGACAACAGGGGACACGCCGTCCGCCGAAGGCTCCCCACGCTGCCTAATATTCCGGATCGTGTGATCAATACCGATAAAAAGCATCAGATTTTTCCTCCCAATCATGCACAAAAGAAAAACATCCTGATTCATTTATAGCCGATAATTTTTTTAAAGCCAGTTCAATTTCTTCGGGGGTTCGACATGACAGAACGCTGAGAATCGCGGCCCCTTGCGGTCGTTCCACGCTCCCGCCGACGCACACAGCTGTGCGGCTCCGGTGAGATCGCCGCGACAGTGAGTAGCTGGCACCGCCCCAAAAAACTTCCCGCGCCCGCAGGTCTTCTAGCAGTGAACGCGCTTTCTTGACTTCCCTCAGGAACCCTCCTATGGTCGAGAAACTAATATCGGAAATGTTAAATTTAGAAAACGCGGCATGTTCAACAGCCGTACAGCCGCCGGTAAGCTGCGAGGCCGATGAAAAGGCCGAGCGGCGGTATCCATAGGAGGTCCCGGGTGCCGTTGTCGGATAAAGAGCGGAAAGTACTTGAAGAACTTGAGCTGGACCTGGCCGCAGAGGATCCACGGCTGGCTCAGGAACTCTCCTCCGGCTCTGTGGCGAACAGGTTCAGGGCAAGGACGTACTTCGCGGCCATGGCGTGCCTGATCGGAGTTGTGCTGCTCCTGGCAGGAATCGGTTCGCAAATGACCATCATCGGCGTCGCCGGCTTCCTGACGATGGGAACAGGCGCCTACTTTCTCGTAGGGGGCAACGCTGATCAGATTACGCAGCCCCCGATCAACCCTCCTCGTGTCCGGGGCGCGGAGGAGCGTTGATGCCCCATAGAGCTAAACCACCCGCGATCCACCGGGACGCAGATCGCGGATACAACCAAAAGAAGGTGTGAAAAATCGGCATCCCAGAAGCAGAAGACATCCAGATCCACAGCGGGGCTCCGGCTAAAGGAGACACGTCCCGGAAATCCATGACCCGTTCCCCGCCAGAACCGCGGGAAGGGTCTAACCGGATCACTGAGGGGGACATCACTAATGGGAGCGGCAATCCTGGCCCCGGCACTCAGCCAGCCCTGGGCAAGACCTTTGTTACTGCGTTCACCGGGCCCGTCGTCGGGCCCGACAGAATTGCGTCCCGAAGACGCCAGCGGGCAGGTCCCGCCTGAGCGGTCGGGCGCCTAATCCGAGGATGGGGTAGACCATGACAGGAACATTCGAACTGAAGCCGACCAGCCGTGGAGGCTTTGAATTCAGGCTGCTCTCGCCCACTGGGAAAGTACTGGCCGTGTCCGGGACATACAGGGACAAGGACTCCGCGGTCGCGGCCATACGTGACGCACGGGAATGTGCAGCAATGGCACTCATCAGCGACCGCACCACACGGCCGCCACAAGCCCGCGACGCCATCGCCGGGGTCACGGCATGACCACCAGGCACCATCATCAGCGGACTGGCCGTGGTCCTATAGACCTGCGCCACGCGGCGGTGGGAATGATACCGCTGGGAGAACTCCGGTCGGCCTGTCAATCCGGCGAACTGCCCTCGGGGACAGGCTCCGCGTTCACACCTTGCCGGCTCGAGATCTCGGAACCGGCCGCAGGGTAGAGGCATCCCCGGTAGCTGGACGGTTACTGCCGGCACCATACCCGCTTTCACCTCCAGTCACCAAAGCACCAAGGAGTCAGCAGGTTTGAGGAGGAGGATCCGGGATGGTGCAGCGGCCGATTGAAGAATGGTGGAGTGACCTTGACCCGGTAATCCAGGACTGGTTCGCGGAAAATCCCGGTTGTCTAGTTCTCCCGCGAACGGTAGCCAATACCGTTTGCGCGGTGGCGGGTGGCCATGCTGATCAGGATCGGCACGGGCGCCTGGAGCTATCGGCACGAGATCGCGAGTTCATCAGAACACGGATGCAGGTCATTAGCCCATCCGCGAGAGATGGCAGTAGAAGAACCAACAGGGAGGAACCATGTTGATTCGCAACGATCTTTCACCGCAACGACGAAGACCCTCAGCAGTCCCGCCACCCGCTGACAGATCCCTCACCGGGAGGTAAATGGAGGCCCTTCAGGCTCTTCCCCGGACATTTGGAACGCCGATAATGAACATCCCCACGTCTGGACCCGCCTTTGCTGCCCGCCTACTAGGGTGACTTTGAGCGGTCCACGACTAGGGTCAATTCGGGTTATCCACGGCTGGAATCGGGAGCCGTTGGGGTAGCTCCCTGGCAGTAGTAGCGGTGGATAACTTACGAGAATTGTCCCTTGTTGTGGGCCGCGAAGCCTCATTGTCCACTCTGGTTCTGGAAGCCAGATAAGGAATCGTTTACACGCCGCGACTTATCGTCGTCAGGTTGGGTGTACCTGATATTTGTTTGTTCACTGGATTTCGAGGCCTGCACTGGTCCAGTGCACGGACCGCAGATCAGGGACTAAGGCGTCGGGCTGGTGCTCTCCGATGTCACGGCTGCCGACGCCCAGGACGTGTCCCACCCCGGCGGCGCGCGCCGCGCGAATGCCGGCCGGGGCGTCTTCCACCACGACGCACTGATCCGCCGGCACGCCAAGACGTTGTGCTGCGGCCAGGTAGCCTTCCGGGTGCGGTTTGCCGTGTCTGACGTCGCCGGCCGTTACCAGGACCTCGGGAGCGGTGAGCCCGGCGGCCGACAGGCGGGCGTGGGCCAGGTCGCGTGAGGCGGAAGTCACCGTCGCCCACCGGCCAGGTGGTATTGCTGCCAAGAGCTCGGCGGCGCCGGGGATCTCGGTGGCGGTAGCTGCGTCTTCGATTTCCAGTGCATCGATCAGCGCCACGGCGGCCGGGCGCTTCGACGGGGAAATGAATTGCGCGACGGTATCGACCGATCGCCGTCCATAAACGGTAGGGAGGACTTCTGCCGGGTCCAGGTTCATCTCGTGCGCCCATCGGGTCCAGGAACGCACAACGGCGGTGTCCGAATCGACAAGCACCCCGTCGCAGTCGAACAGTAGGGCGCTGCAGTGCAGGACAGTCACGGTGCGGGTCCCGCCCGTCGTGCTGCGCAGCTCCGAGGTGCGCTCTTCAACGGGCCGGTTAAACCTGGCGAATTGATCATGAGACGCCATAATGGGTCCTTTGCTAATTGTGATTCCCGCGTAGGTCGGGGGAGTCGAGTCTGTGGTGGGCTGGCGGGCTCTGAATCACGCTTCCTCTTGTTGCCTCGCTGCCTGGTCAAGAGCTTCCAGTACCCGCGCGTTGTTTGCCGCGTCCGCGAGGTCGTGGCGGAGCGGCGTTCCGTTGAGAACGCTGTCGGCGAAGTGTTCGCCCATCCGTACAAAGTGGTTGTCGCCCGAGAGCTTGTGATAAATCGTCTCCTGCCCGAAGTGATGCTCCTCCAGGACCGGATCCTCCTCCAGGAGCCCAAACCGGTTGTCGAGGTAGAGCCTTCTCTGGGTGCCGGTGACTTCCAGGAAGTTGCGGCGCTCGAGGTTTAGCCCCGTATCAAATAGCGCGGTTGCGCTCCCGGGAAAGCGCAGTATGCCTGCGATGCTGGTTTCGATCCGTCCTGTGTCGTTGGCGTCACGGTAGTTGCCAAAGACCGCGACGTGAGCCGGCTCTTGCCCCGTGACCATCCGGCTTATGTTGACGCAACCCGGCATCGAAGAGTGCGCCGCCGCCGAGCCCTGCATACCAGCGGATGTTGTCGTCCCCGGCCGTATCGAAGGAGTGTGCGACGTGGACAAAGGTCAAGCCCCGTCTCGTCGGCCTTGAGCGCAATCTCCTCGCATTCTGCTGCGCTCGGCCAAAGGCTTTTCCGAGAGGACATGCTTGCCTGCATCCAGGGCTTTAAGAATCCAGTCGAGGTGCAGCGCGTTCGGCAGCGCAATGTAGACAGCGTCAATGTCCGGGGAAGCAAGTAGCGCCTCATATGAGCCAAACGCCTGTGGAATGCCATGCTTGTCCGCGTATTCCCCGGCCTTTTCCGACGTGCGGGACCCAATAGCAACGACCTCACCGTTTTTCGTTGCCTGCAACGCCGGAATGGTCTTGCGAAAGGCGCGCGGTGCCCAGGACGCCCCAACGCAATTTCTCGTTCATGGAACTCTCCCTATCTATAACCTGGAAGTACTGTTGGAACCAGCTTCCGCTTGGTTGGGATACATCTCCTGAACCCAAGTCGGGTGGCAGTAGGGACGGTCATCAGAACACGGTTCGGTCATGATGCGGCCAGCTGCAGTTCGTAGCCGTCATGAATGTGGAAGAGACGGCGGCCATCAAAAGGATCGTGGACCCAAATGATGTCACCGTCCGCTGTCCGGGCGTCCACTAATCCGACATACTCTGGGCGACCGCTGCCGAGGAGCTGCACCTTGTCTCCAATTTGGACATCGTCCCAGCCGGAGCCTGCCACTCGGTTCATCCCTGAAGTCATGATTCTCTCCTTGTTGTTTGTTATTAGCAGCACCTAATGGACTGACTCAAGCGGGTGCGGGGGTCCTCGCAAAGGGGGCTGGCGGTGATATGGGTCATGGCTGTGGGGCCGTTAATCCCCGTGAGGGCGAAAATTGAGTCAGCCTGCGTACTCGGGGCTGGAACTTGCCTGGTTTGAGTTCGATGACGAGGGCTGAAGGGGAAGGGGATGCGGGCCGAGTCCGGGGTGTTGTCTTCCAGGAGGGAGGCGTTGGTGCCGCTGGGACCATTTGGGTAGCGAGGCCAGTGACGACTGTCAGCGGGCTGTCTGCTCCCAGGTCTCGCCGAAGGGGACTGTGTCGCTGAGTTCGAATGTGTACCGGTCTGGATCATGCCGGGTTACCTTAATACCGGCGCACCCGTGGGCCATTGCTGCTTGCCGGAGCAGGGCCTCTGCCTCGTTAAGCAACGCGTAAAGTTCCTCAGGCCTGTCGATGAGGACTTCCAGGGGTTGAACTTTCTGACTGCTCATGTCAACACTTCCTTGTGATATGGGTCACTATGTCCTGCTAACTTTGACATGAACAGCTGTTCTAGTCAAACGTTCTACAGTGTTGTCCGGTTATTGGCCGCCGGCCTGACGGGTTGGCAATGCCACGGATGTCCTGCTGGCAAAGGTCCAGCGCTTGACGCGAGAGTGACGTCCCTGCAGACGTCTTTGCCCCTGCAGCATCAAGCAGGGAAACGGGTAGCTGATGCTGCAGGGGCAAATTGCTGCGATCTGATCCATGCCGCCGCCCGAGGACGGCGGGTATGAACCAGGACGGCTTAGAGTTTCCTTAGGAGGACATCGAGCCGTGGGCGGTGAAGAAGCCCAGGCCGTAGTCGGGGGTTTCAAAGGTAATTTCTGATCCCTTGGGGAAGAAGAGTACGTCACGTTCCTTGGCGTGGGTCACTTCTCCCGTGGCACGGTCGGTGAGGATGAACTCACCCTTCACCACGACCTTCATCTCGTCGCAGGTGTACGTGTAGACCAAGGGCTCGGAGGCCTTGAGCTCAAAGAATCCGGAGCTCATGACCGAGCCGTTGGGGTGGGTGAGGGAGTCGCCGATGGCGGCGTCGACTCCCGGTACGTTCATTGACGGGAGTCCGATAAAGCCGTTTTCCACCTTGTGGATGGATCCGGCCTTGGTGAACGTTCCCAGTGCTGTGGTTTCCATGATCTCTCCTGTTGTTAGTGCTGTGTATATCTGACGAGTCTTCGTCAGAACTTTTTATCTTTGACAGAACGATGCAGCTTTTGAATCGTTCTTTTTGATAGTTTTTGAGCGGTTAGAAGATGACGTAGAGCTTGCGCAGGGTCTCGTGAATTTCCCAGTTTCCGCTCCAGCCGCGGGGAATGAAGATGGTGTCTCCGGGGCCGACGAGCTGTGCTTCGCCACCGTCCTGGGTGACGGTCATCGAACCCGAAAGTACGTGCACAAATTCGTTCGTTTCCAGTACCCAGCGGGAGGGTCCTGCGGTGCATTCCCAGACGCCGGATTCGGCACCGTTTTCGTCTTTCCACAGATAGATTCCACGGGTGTCCATCGTCTGGGGTCCGGTCGCTTCAGGGCAGGGGCCCCAATCGTCCAGATCCGTAGCATTCTGTGCATCGCGGATGAGGCTCGCGGAGATGGAGGCTGTTTGTTGCGTCATTTTGTTTTGCCTTTCAAAGGGTGTGGAAAAGTTCTGTTGCTGACAAATGCGTTGTAGCGTGGCGCGCCGGATTGCCCTGAAGTCCGGTGCTGAAGGGTTTCGGTGTTGCCCCAGGGCGTCCTGTTATGAGGGAGGTCAGGGGTCAGACTTCGGAGTACCGGAAGGAGTGCGATTCCAGGCCCTCGGGGTTCGGGCCGTAGATGGTGATCATCCGCGCATAGACCGGTGCCCAGTACCGGCCCACGCCGCCCGGGTTGACCCGGGCCGAGTCGCCCGGCCTCAGGACGACGGTCTTGCCCTGGCTCTCAATGTGGAGTTCGCCCTCCAGGACGAAGGCAGTTTCGCTGTGCGGGTGGAAGTCCTCCCAGGCACAGGAATTCAGCGTCCATTCGGAGAGCACAAACTCATCCCAGCTGCCCACCGGATGGGTGTTTATAAACCGGCAGCGGAGGCGCCCATAGTCGCCCCCCAGGGCTTTCAGGGGCTCCGCTGCCCAGAAGTCAATTGCATTCCCTGCCGTCGTTGGCGTGGAATCAATGGTGCCCGCATCACTCATGGCTTCAACCGTTTCAATAGTCGGAAATCTTCTCGAAAGACCTGCCCGGTGAATGTCAGTCACATCGCGTCGTAGTGAGGTGCATCACCGTGCTGCGACTACCCTGACATGAACGGCTGTTCCAGTCAAGCGTTCATAATCCATCGCGAAGAATTGAGCTTCGTCGGTGCCATGGCCTGTTAGTGAGGGCTCCAGTTGACGAGCGGAACAAATTTATCCGCGATTCGCTCCGCCAACTCGGGAAGCCTTTCTTGCCGCGACTGCCTTGCGGAAAAGAGATTAAAATCCTTAGGTTGAACGGTTGACTTGAACGCGTGTTCGTGTCAAGGTTTGTGGAACGAGCAAGGTGATCGGTATCACAGGCTGTTTTCAAAGCAGAGCTCAGCCGCTTTGGTACACGGACAGACTTCGGGCCTCCAGGTGATCCCTGGCAAAGCCTGGGCGGGGTTCTAAATGACGGAAGTCGACCTTTTCGTGAAACTTGCCTTCTAGGGCCATCGGTTTGGAAGTTCCGGCCGGTGTTTCGTTGCTGGAGACCCTCCATCCGCAGGAAAAAGGATTCCTTGCCTCTTGCCTGGGGATCTCACCGTGACCGATAAGTAAGGCCGCGAACACCATCATGATCTGCTGCATTGCCGCAGTAGAGACCAAGAATTGGAGTTGGACCCGTGAGTACCACCATCACTGACAAAGAGCCAGACACGGCACCTGCCGGCATCATCAAAAATGGAGGACCCAAGGTCAACTGGCGCGTCCTGATCATTGCTGCAGCCATCATCATCGCCTTCTCGGTGTGGGCGATGCTGGTGCCTGCCGGCGCCCAGTCCACCATGAAGACGGTGGTTTTCTGGATCGCGGAAAACCTTGGCTGGTTCTACGTCCTCACCGTCACTGTCGTCATCGGGTTTGTGCTGTGGGTGGCGCTGTCCAAGGTGGGCTCGGTCCGGATGGGTCCGGACCACTCCCGTCCGCAGTACAAGCTCTTCACCTGGGTCGCCTACCTGTTCGCCGCCGGCGTGGGCATCGATATGCTCTTTTACTCGGTGACCGAACCCATCACCCAGTACATGAAACCGCCGGAGGGCGCAGGCCAGACGGCCGACGCTGCCCGCGAGGCCGTGGTGTGGACCATGTTCCACTACGGCGTGGCGGGCTGGGCCATGTACTCGCTCCTCGGCATGGCCATGGGCTATTTCGCCTACCGCTGGGGCATGCCCCTGTCCATCCGCGCAGCCCTGTATCCGCTGCTGGGTAAACGCGTCCGCGGCGGCCTGGGCGACGCGATCGACATTGTCACTCTGGTGGGCACCGTCTTTGGCGTGGCGACCGCCATGGGCATCGGTGTGGTGCTGCTGAACGTCGGCTTCGCCATTATGTTCAGCCTGGAGCAGGGCCTGGCGCTGCAGATCGCCCTGGTGGTTGTCGCCGTCGTGCTCACCATCGCTGCATGCACCTCCGGCGTGGACAAAGCGATCCGCTGGGTCGCGGAACTGAACATCTGGAGCGCTGCCGCTCTGCTGCTGTACATGCTGGTGACCGGCCAGACGTCCTTCCTGCTCAACTCCCTGGTGGAAAACATCGGTACTTTTATCGTCACCTTCCCCGGCCGCACGCTGCAGACGTTCGCCTACCAGGACGGCGGCTCGGAGTGGATGGGAGGCTGGACCCTGTTCTTCTGGGCTTTCTGGCTGGCCTGGGGCCCGTTCGTGGGCCTGTTCCTGGCCCGCATCTCCCGCGGCCGGACCCTGCGGGAGTTCGTCATCGCCGCCATCACCTTCCCCGTGCTGTGCGACTTCCTGGTAGTGAGCATCTTCGGCAACAGCGCCCTGCACCAGGTCCTCGGCGGGAACATGGAGTTCGCGCAGCTGGCCATTACCAGCCCGCAAGAGGGCTGGTACGCGCTGCTTGGGATGTTCCCCGGCGCTCCCCTCCTGATTGGGCTCGGCACGCTGTCCGGCATGCTGTTCTACCTCACCAGCGCCAACTCAGGCGCCATGATGATGTCCAACTTCTCTTCCAAAATCACCAATGCGACCCAAGACGGCGCCAAGGGCCTGCGGATCTTCTGGGCGCTGGTTACCGCCCTGCTGACCATTGCCATGCTGGTGGCCGGCGGGGTGACCACCATGGAGTATGCCACCCTCATCTTCGCCCTGCCGGTAACCATCATCGCCTGGCTGGTCATGGCCTCATTCACCAAAGCGCTGCGGATGGAGCGGGCGGAACGTGAGGGCCGGCTGTTGCGGCGGAGTTCGACGGCCACGCATGGCGGTGCCGCGCCGGAGCGCACCTGGGGCCAACGGCTGGCACGGGTACGCTCCTACCCATCGAAGAGCGAGGCGGGGATGTTCCTGGAACTGACAGCACAACCGGCGCTAGCCGAAGCACTCGAGGAGTTCACCAAACAGGGTCACGAAGCAAGCTTGATCGCTATCGGCAACGACGACACAGGCGTTCCCAGCCATGCGCTGGTGGTCACCATCCCGGACCACCGCGATTTCCACTACGAGGTCCAGGCCGTGGAATCCTCAGTGCCCAAGTTCGGCCGCCATAAGAGCCGTGAAACCGATGTCTACTACAGAGTGGAGGTCTTCGCCCAGACCGGCTCGCAGGGGTATGACCTGATGGGTGTGACACAGCAGCAGATCATGGAGGATGTACTGGTCCGTTACGAGGCCCACCTGGGCTTTCTGACCTACACGAGTGAGTACGACCTCCCTTCCCTCATCACCCCTCCGGTACCACCGGCCACTGGTTCCCCCGCATAGGCGGAGCCCACGGATGTAGCACCTGTTGAGGCGGCAGCACGCTGGACCGGATCACGGAATAACAAAAGGCAACAAATGAACATGGTGGGCGACTCTGTCGCCTACCATGTTCATTTTGCGCCACGTCAGGTCCACCGCGTTCCTGGCTACCAGGGAGGGGTCCTGAACAGCGTGGAAAGGACGGTCCCCGGACACGGAACAAGTTGGTCATCGCCGCTCCGTGCAGGTTTTCCGAGTGGGCGCGACGAACCGGAAGTAGTCCTCGCACAGATCTTCCCCCCGGGCGTCGGCGAGAGGACGGGTTTGTGGAAGTAGACATCATGCCTCCAATCCAATCTTTCGTCTGGGTGGACTGCCTCCGAACTCGTCCGCCAGGCGCAGCATGTCGTCACCGATCTTGGCCAGAAACCCTGGATTGGCCGTTAGCGAGATTACGGCCCGGCCATGATCCCTGGCAATCTCCTCAGCAGCACTGGATCACCAGGCTGACTCAAGGCGGCAGCTATCAACTGGCCGTTTCTCGCGGTTCAGCGCGACGGCGTATCGTTTTCCATTCCTGGAGCTAACGAGAGTGCGGCCTCTGGGCAGTGCGTTAGCCCAGGCTCCAGGCAAGTGTTGAACAGGTCCTGTAAGCCCTGCTGGCGAGGAGCTTTAGACGCCGGCCTTGATCAAAAGTGCATCAACCATCATGAAGAACTGGGCGCGGTGATCGGTAGCCTTCGGGTCGGTCATGTATTGAATGGCCGCGCCGTCGTAGACCATGAGAAAGGCCCTTACCAGCGTGTCGAAGCCTATGAGGCACTGATCACCGCTGCTTTGGGCTGCAGCAGAGAATATACTTCCCAGCTCCACAAGATAGGCGGGATAAATTTTCCCGGCCAGCGGACTGACTGCGGCATTGCGTGTCGCCCACAGAATGAGTTCGATCTCAGCAAGTATGCTTCTTGGCTCTTCCTCCAGTGCGCGCCAATAGCCTTCGGCTACTTGCTCCACAGCCTTACGAAGTCCCAAATGGACCGGGACGTCGCTGGAAAAGCGGCTTAAGTTCTTCAACCAGGCCTCGGCAGCTGCCTCCATGAGCTCTTCCTTATTGCTGAAGCAATAATGAGCCGCGGCCAAGGGAGCATTAGCCTCCTTGGCAATCGCCCGAGTGGTCACCGACTGTACGCCCTCACGCCGCATAAGTTCAACTGTCGCTGAAATCAATTGCACTTTTCGTTCTTCTGAGGATACCCGCATAGCTACTTTCCGCTCTCCCGGTTGGGCCCGACAGGACTTCGTATTGGCCTGTGCCATATAAAGCATATCCTTGTCTAGAACGATTGACCTGAACTGCGTCGTCCGACACCCATCTCCGCTCACCCCCGAGTTCTACGGCACGGCCTGCTCGGGTTGCGGGTCGAGGATGACCTGTTCAACACCACCCGCTTCGTGAACCTAGCTGCCCAGCCGGGAAGAGCTGTCCCTAGCGGCGGTCGCCAGCTTTGTATCCCTGGTCCGGAACGTCCCTCCGTGCTGCTTCAAGCCTTGGGAGGGTGCGCCCCGAACGAAGTGAACATGAATAGGCTGGAAAGCTACATGGCCAGGGCCCCGGAGGGCATGCCGTGCGACTGGCCCTGAGGAGCTGGAGTTAGTTCACCACCAAACCGCACCTGGGCGCTTATGCCGCCGCGAGTTTCGGACCGCCCAGACAGTCACTGCCCCAGTCCTCGCCAGATCATCCCTTGAGGCGGCCCTCCTCGCTGTTGCTGTCTCCCGCAAGGTCCACATGGGCGATGTGTGCCGTGGGTGGCGCTGGCGGCGGGGTGAGAACTGAAGCGTGGTCATGCTGGCTCGCATAGGTCAGGAAGCCCAGGTGGCCCTCGTACCGGGCCAGGACGTCTTCAATTACCTGCTCGTGTGTAAAGCCCATCAGGTCGTAGCCCTCGGAGCCGGTCTGCGTGAAGACTTCCACCCGGTAATAGACGTCCGTTTCCGGGAACATGCGCCCGCCGAACACCGGCACCGGAGCTTCCACAACCTGGGCCTGATAGTGGAAGTCACGATGGCCCGGAATGGAGACCGCCAAGGCATAACTGGAGATACCTGTGTTTTCGTTCTGGACAATGTCCAGGGTGGCCGGGTGATCCTGCTTGCTGAACTCCTCGGCCAGTTCGGCCAGGGCCGGCTGCACGGTTTCTTCCATGAACTGGGCTGCCTGCTTCTTAGAGGGATAGGACCTCATCCTTTCAAGCCGCTGCCGCCAGGTGCGGTCCGCCAGGTGGCCGCCGTGCGCCGCCGTTGACTGCCGCCCCAGCACCCGGCCTTCACGTTCTGCCCGCTCCATCCGCAGCGCCCTGGTGAAGGAGGCCATTACCAGCCAAACGATGATCGTTACCGGCAGGGCGAAGATCAGCGTGGCGTACTCCATCGTGGTCACGCCGCCTGCCACGAGCATGGCGATGGTCAGCAGCGCGGTGACCAGGGCCCAGAAGATTCGCAGCCGCTTGGGGCCGTCCTGGGAGGGGTCCTTGATGGTGGAGGAGAAATTGGACATCATCATGGCGCCGGAGTTGGCGCTCGTGAGGTAGAACAGCATGCCGGACAACGTGCCCAGTCCAATCAGGAGAGGTGCTCCGGGGAACATCCCAAGCAGCGCGTACCAGCCCTGTTCCGGGCTGTCCATGGCGAGTTGGGCGAACTGGGTGTTGCCGCTCAAAACCTGGTGCATGGCGCTGTTGCCGAAGATGTTCACGACCAGGAAGTCGCACAGCACCGGGGCGGTGATGGCGGCGATGACGAACTCCCGCAGTGTACGGCCACGCGAGATCCGTGCCAGGAACAGGCCCACGAACGGGCCCCAGGCAAGCCAGAAGGCCCAGAAGAACAGGGTCCAGCCGCCCATCCACTCCGAACCGCCCTCCTCGTACGCGAACGTCTGCAGGGTACGTTCGGGCAGCGTGAAGACAAAGCGGCCGATGTTTTCCACCAGGGAGTTGAGCAGGAACGAGGTCTGGCCGGTCACCAGGATGTACAGCAGCAGGGCCGCAGCACTCCAGATGTTCAGCTCCGCGATCCAGCGGATCCCTCTGTCCACGCCGGAGGTGCACGCGGCGATGGTCAGTACGACGGCGACAACCACCAAGGCGATCTGCAGCGCCAGGCCCTGCTCCAGGCCGAACATTATTGCGAACCCAACGTTCAGCAGCACCACGCCGATCCCCATGGCCGTGGCCACGCCGAAGACCGTGGCCACCAGGGTGATGATGTCGATCGCCTCGCCGAGACCGCCGCGGACGCGCTTGCCGAGCAGCGGATACAGGGCCGCCCGGATCGACAGCGGGGTGCCCCAGCGGTAGGCGAAATAGCCCATGGCCATACCCAGGAGTGCATACATGGCCCAGCCCGACACGCCGTAGTGGAACATGGTCCACACCACGGCGTCCTGGACTGCAGCTGCTGTCTGGCCCAAGCCTGCCGGCGGTTTCATGTACTGCGTGATGGGTCCGGTCACGGAGAAGAACAGCATGTCGATTCCCACACCGGCGGCGAACAGTTGGGCCACCCACGTGAAGAGTTTGTTCTGGGGCCGGGAGTGGTCCGGGCCCAGCCGGACCGAGCCCACCTTCGACAGCGCCACCCAAAGCACAAAACCGATCACTACAGTGACGGTGAGGACGTAGAACCAGCCGAGGTTTTCCGCGATCCAGGCCACCACCGTTTTCATGGTGCCCTTCGCGCTGGTGGGCGCCATCATCGCCCAGATCGAAAAGGCGATGATGATGGCTGCAGCGATGCCGAGGACGCGCCAGTCGACCCTGGGCCCGCGGTCCTCAACTAGTTCGGCGGGCACCATGTCAGGGTCTTTGTCGGTGATGGTAGTACTCAAAGGTCCAACTCCGATTCTTGTTCGTGGCTGCCTGAAACGCACCACATCATGATGGTGTTCTTGGCCTTTTCCTGGTCGGTCAGATAGAGGGACCGGTGCGGAGGTGCCCCTCAATGTACCGACAGGGAACATTCTCCGCTTTGCGGCACATGTCGGGGATGCTTTTTTCTTGCTTTTTCGAGGGTCTCCAGCAACGAAACGCGGCCGGAACTTCCCATGTGGTCCCGCTGCGAGCCGGGTTCACCGTGAACCGTTCGCCCGCGTCGAGCTCGGCCGCGCCAAAGGCTTCTAGATGCAGCAGGCCGTTCGGCCCACTTGAGGTCCCGGGCTCGCCCAGGACTGTGCCCATGAAGGGCGGCCGGTGTGCAGATAAAGGTCCAAAGGACAGGCACGGAGGAGAGTTCAGAGATCTGGATCATGAGCTTTTCGGTCAGAACCTTCTCGAAACTGGCGGGCTCATTGCGGTCAGGTCCTGTCCCATCAGTTCTGAGGGGCGAACGCTGTACGGGGACCGAAAACTGAGACTGTCTGCGAGGGGAGCCCGCGCATAGTGAAAAGTTCGTTGAGTTTGACTAGGTAGAAAAGTTCCAAGCCCGCGTTTCGAACAATTGACTTGAACGCTTGTTCGTGTCACAGTGTTTGGAAGGCCTACGTGACGGACATCACCGCAGGAAGCCTCGGACCAGAACTCGGCCAGCCATCCAGAAAGTATTCGTAGCCCTCATTGCAGACTCCTGACCGCTTAGCAAAGTTGTCTTGTGGGTCAGTCAAATGATCAACTCCGCTACCTAGCAAGAAAGACACATCGATATGACACGAGAAGAAGCTTACGCAGGCTGCCCCTCGGATTCGTACGTGGAATTTTATGGCGGCCAATGGCTCGTGGTCCCATTTGCGCCGGTCGAACAGCCGGCCTTTTTCACCTGTCTGCCCGGCAACGGCAGGGCCGCCCGCCATTCGCTGGCTTGATAGGCGACCGCGAGCGATTCGAGCCTACTGGCCCATCCGGCCAAGGGTATCGCTCGCTCGGGCACTGCCGGTCTCGTTCACTTGGTTCTGACCTACTGAGGCAGCGAAAAAACCAGCAGGTGCTCGTGCTGCAGTGTGGATGAGCGAGTGACGGAATCCGAGGCCGGAAAGAGCAGGAAGTTAAGGCAAGATCCAGCAGTGAATTTTGAAGACACTTCGATTCTGCGAGAAGTCGGCGGAAAACATGCGCCGTCGAATTCAACGTCGCCCGAGCACAGTCACCGACAGC
>NZ_JCAXEA010000080.1:0-445 GCF_059759125.1 Arthrobacter sp. GQ119
CGATCTCCCTGCTAACCGTGGAGACAGGGCGGCCCAGCGCGGCCGCGATCTTACGGAGCGAAGCGCCGGATGCGGACAGGTCCCGGATCCTCTCGCGTTCCGTTAGGGAAAGGTAACGCTGATCGATGGACTTTTCGAGCTCGGCGGTTCCAGGAGGAGCAGCCGGGAGGGGCGGCCCGCCCGGGGTGTGGAAAGTGGTCACTCCCTGTTTGTAGTCGACCACCCTTCCATCCGGATAACTGCGTGTGCTTCTGGACTTTTTCACGCCACGGTCCCAGTCCTCCGCGGTTCGAAGGTTGATGCCTACTGCGGCGGCCGCCTCACGTCGCCTCATTCCAGAATGGCGCAATCGGAAGTACTCGCCACGTCCGGGATGGACGCTCCGCCCCGGTTTCCCGGCAATGCCAGCCTTCCGGGCCCACTGCATGCACGTGTTCCGGTTCAA
>NZ_JCAXEA010000081.1:0-438 GCF_059759125.1 Arthrobacter sp. GQ119
TGAGCAAAAATACTCCCGCGCAACCTCACGGCTTCCCCGGAAGGCGAAAAAAGTTGTGCTGACCGAACCGGAAGGTACCCTGCGATGAGCAACGACGGCACCATTCACGCCCGCGGAATCCGAAAGTCCTTCGGCCCCAAAACAGTCCTGAAGGACATCAACCTGGACATCGCCAGCGGCGAGATCTGCTGCATCATCGGCCCCAGCGGCTCCGGCAAGTCCACCGTCCTGCGCTGCATCAACGGCCTGGAGACCGTCGACTCCGGCGTCCTGAAGGTCAACGGCGAAGACTTCGGCTACTACGAGACTGCGCACGCCTACCACGCGCACAGTCCCAAGAAGCTCGCTGAGCAGCGCACCAGGGTCGGCATGGTCTTCCAGCAGTTCAACCTCTTCCCGAACATGACCGCCCTGGAGAACGTCATGTCCGGACCGGTC
>NZ_JCAXEA010000082.1:0-438 GCF_059759125.1 Arthrobacter sp. GQ119
CACCGGTCCCGACATGACGTTCTCCAGGGCGGTCATGTTCGGGAAGAGGTTGAACGACTGGAAGACCATGCCGACCCTGGTCCGCTGCTCAGCCAGTTTCTTGGGACTGTGCGCGTGGTAGGCGTGCGCAGTCTCGTAGTAGCCGAAGTCTTCGCCGTTGACCTTCAGGACTCCGGAGTCTACAGTTTCCAGGCCGTTGATGCAGCGCAGGACGGTGGACTTGCCGGAGCCGCTGGGTCCGATGATGCAGCAGATCTCGCCGCTGGCGATGTCCAGGTTGATGTCTTTGAGGACTGTTTTGTGTCCGAAGGACTTTCGGATTCCGCGGGCGTGAATGGTGCCGTCGTTGCTCATCGCAGGGTCCCTTCCGGTTCGGTCAGCACAGCTTTTTTCGCCTTCCGGGGAAGCCGGGAGGTTGCGCGGGAGTATTTCTGTTCG
>NZ_JCAXEA010000083.1:0-431 GCF_059759125.1 Arthrobacter sp. GQ119
GACGTGGCGAACCTGTCCGTGGGCCGGCGGATCCGTTATGACGTGAAGGCGAACTGGAAGCTCATCATTGAGAACTTTATGGAGTGCTACCACTGCGCCACGATCCATCCGGAGCTGACCGAGGTGCTGCCGGAGTTCGCTGACGGGCTGGCCGCGCAGTACTTCGTGGGCCACGGCGCGGAGTTCGGTGAGGACATCAAGGGCTTCACCGTGGACGGCTCCGAGGGCCTGGATGTCATCCCGGGTGTGGCCGAGGACCAGGACCGGCGCTATTACGCGATCACGATCAAGCCGACCGTGTTCGTGAACCTGGTTCCGGACCACGTGATCATCCACCGGATGTTCCCGATGTCCGCGGACCACACGATCGTCGAGTGTGACTGGCTGTACCTGCCCTCCGTGGTGGAGTCCGGCAAGGACGTCAGCGCCTC
>NZ_JCAXEA010000084.1:0-420 GCF_059759125.1 Arthrobacter sp. GQ119
GCCCGATGACCTCTCCGCGATCGTGGCGTACCGGAGCAACAAGATCGGGATCATGTGGACCGACCAGGCCACCGGGACGGCGTGGTGGGCGACGCGCACCGATGGCACCGATCCGAACGCGTCCTCCTCCTGGAACGTCCAGGAAGCGGTCAAGGGGAACAAACAGGTCGACGATCATCTGAACATCAAGACGCTGCAGGCCGACACCTCCGGCCGGGTGTTTGCCGCGGTGAAGACCGGCCTCGACGACGGCTCATCCGATCCCACCCTGGCGCAGGAGGTGCTGCTGGTGTTCAAGCCCGGCACGGGCGCGTTCTCCCAGACCACGATCGCCCAGACCGGGGACTGCGTCTCGCGGCCGCAGATCATGCTCGACACCGAGAACAACCTGGTCCGCGCCTTCCACACCGCTCCCTCGAC
>NZ_JCAXEA010000085.1:0-420 GCF_059759125.1 Arthrobacter sp. GQ119
TCCGGATGACCTCTCCGCGATCGTGGCGTACCGGAGCAACAAGATCGGGATCATGTGGACCGACCAGGCCACCGGGACGGCGTGGTGGGCGACGCGCACCGACGGCACCGATCCGAAGGCGTCCTCCTCCTGGAACGTCCAGGAAGCGGTCAAGGGGAACAAACAGGTCGACGATCATCTGAATATCAAGACGCTGCAGGCCGACACCTCCGGCCGGGTGTTTGCCGCGGTGAAGACCGGCCTCGACGACGGCTCATCCGATCCCACCCTGGCGCAGGAGGTGCTGCTGGTGTTCAAGCCGGGCACGGGCGCGTTCTCCCAGACCACGATCGCCCGGACCGGGGACTGCGTGTCGCGGCCGCAGATCATGCTCGACACCGAGAACAACCTTGTCCGTGCCTTCCACACCGCTCCCTCGAG
>NZ_JCAXEA010000086.1:0-403 GCF_059759125.1 Arthrobacter sp. GQ119
GCCGCCGAGCTCCATCGAGGAGCGCATGACATTCTCGGCCGCCTGGCGCAGCAGGATCTTGCCGACCCCGGTGGAGCCGGTGAAGCTGATCTTCCGAGCGATGCCGCTGCCGGTCCAGGTCCCCACGACGCTGGATGCGTCCAGGGTGGTGACGACGTTCAGGACGCCGTCGGGTAGGCCGGCCTGCCGGAAGATGTCCACCAGGGCCAGCGAGGTCAGCGGCGTCAGTTCCGCGGGCTTGAAGACCATGGTGCAGCCCGCGGCCACGGCCGGGGCGATCTTGCGGGCCCCCATCGCCAGCGGGAAGTTCCACGGCGTGACCAGCACGCAGGGACCAACCGGTTCCCTGGTGATCATGATCTGGGTCTTGCCGTCCACCGAGGTGGTGTGGTCCCCGCCGATC
>NZ_JCAXEA010000087.1:0-398 GCF_059759125.1 Arthrobacter sp. GQ119
GTGGTTCTCTCGAAATTAGTTTTTGATCTTTTGTGGTCAAGTTTTTAAGAGCACACGGTGGATGCCTTGGCATTAGGAGCCGAAGAAGGACGTAGGAATCTGCGATAAGCCTGGGGGAGTCGATAACCGGACTGTGATCCCAGGGTGTCCGAATGGGGAAACCCCGCCGAGCGCGCGAGTGACTCGGTGACCCGCATCTGAACACATAGGGTGCGTGGAGGGAACGCGGGGAAGTGAAACATCTCAGTACCCGCAGGAAGAGAAAACAATAGTGATTCCGTTAGTAGTGGCGAGCGAACGCGGATCAGGCTAAACCGTTCCATGTGTGATAGCCGGCGGGCGTTGCATGGTCGGGGTTGTGGGACTTTCCGTTCCAGTTCTGCCGGACTGGTGAGGTG
>NZ_JCAXEA010000088.1:0-387 GCF_059759125.1 Arthrobacter sp. GQ119
CTTCAGGTCGTCCAGGGTGAGTTTTTTCATCTGGTGGGTGGCGTTGCGGCCTTCGAAGTGGGGGCCGAGTCCGTAGCCCTTGACCGTTTTGGCCAGGATCACGGTGGGTTTGCCCTTGAATTCGGTGGCTGCCTTGTAGGCGGCGTAGACCTTGCGGTAGTCGTGCCCGCCGCGCTTGAGGTTCCAGATCTGGTCGTCGGACAGGTCCGCGACCATGTCCTTGGTCTGCGGGGTCTTGCCGAAGAAGTGCTCGCGGACGAACCCGCCGGATTCGGCCTTGTAGGTCTGGTAGTCCCCGTCGGGGGTTTCGTTCATGATCTTCACCAGCGACCCGTCGGTGTCGCGGGTGAGCAGGTCATCCCACTCCCGGCCCCAGACGACCTTGAT
>NZ_JCAXEA010000089.1:0-379 GCF_059759125.1 Arthrobacter sp. GQ119
CGTGTAGCTGGAGGGGTCGGCGGAGCCAACGACCCGGTAGTAGGCGAAGACGCGGGCGCCGCTGCCGATCGAGACGCCGCTGGTGATTGCGGTCCAGCCGGACGGGACAGCGACCGTGGGGTTCTTGTCGGCGGTGAAGGACGCCACCAGGACGTCATCGGCGGCCCGGCCGGTGGGTGCGGGCAGGGAGACGGTGGTGGTGGCCGTTTCGGTGGACGCGGTCCTGAAGCTGCGCACGGCGATCTCCGCTGAGGTGCTGCCGTCGGGGTTGACGGTGATCGTCGTTGTGGTGGAATTCGAGCCGGCGGCGTTGGTGGCGGTCAGCTTCGCGGTGTAGGTCCCGGCCGTGTCATAGACATGGGACGGGTTCTGGCTGGTT
>NZ_JCAXEA010000009.1:0-176679 GCF_059759125.1 Arthrobacter sp. GQ119
AGCGGGGACGGCGCAGCAGGCTCAGTAGGCAAACCCTTGCTGTCGGTCTTCCCAGAAATAAAAGGAATTGTCCACCCCAACGTTCGTACTGCGCTGGGATCAAAGCTGATCATCTTGCCACGCACCAACTGGTCAATCTGCTGAATCGGTAGCAGTGTCCACCGATTCGGGTCCGCATGCACTTTGTTCTCAATGACCTCAAAGTGCAAGTGACACCCTGTGGAAGATCCAGTCGTTCCAACCTCCGCGATAACCTGGCCGACACGGATCTTACGGTCCTTCTCGGTGCCCACGGCTAGCAGGTGGTTATAGGTCGTAATTAGGCCATTGCCGTGGTCGATCTCCAACCTGTTGCCGCCTCCCCACGGGTGCCAGCCCGCCGCCCGGACGACGCCGGCGTCGGCCGCGTAGACGCGCTTTCCGCAAGGGGCGCCAAAATCCTGCCCATAGTGAACTTCACCGAGCTCACCTGTAATCGGGCTACGCCTCGGCCCGAATGGAGATGTCTTGACCAATTCCTCAAGAGGTGCCATAAGGAAGCCTTTGGCTGGCCGTTTCAGCAGTGAAAAAGCGACTCCAGGGGACGAGGTTCCACTGGCCACAGCACTCGAACTCACGGGACGATAGGGCACCCGTACTCGGACGGTATCGTTCGGATCCAAGAGATGTTTTTCCTCACTGCCTGAGGGAGATGGTGGAAAGAACACCTCGCCGACGGGCCGACCTCCTGAAGTAACTGGGCTTTGGAACCCGAACGCGTAGAAGGCAAAACAAAACACCAGCACCGCCGAGAGAGTTCGCAACGCTACCCCGCCAACGCTATTCCTCTCAGCGGAAGCCGGTGCCTGAGGTGTGTGTCGTCCATTTTGAGCTGCCACGGAATGCTCCTGAAATTGACCCACCCAACTCGGCCCCCGGCGAGCATTGACTTCATTTTGACGTCACCTAGTGGGCAGGCAAACCCGCCATCCATGCGCCTGCTTCTGGACGTTGCCCCTTAGAGCCCCTTGGTTACAACGAGATTTGCGCAATTTCCCTAGGGAATGACGCAAGAATCCCAATTGGATCCCGACCGGCAGCCCGGACGTGCTGCCCCATTGGGCAAGAAAGCATGCCCAGGCGTTGGCATCCAGCCTTGCTGGAACCGCCACCGGCCTTGCGGCAGCTTCGGAGCAAGCCACCTGCCAGGCAGTCGCAGGCCTAGCGGCCGGAGGGGCTATTGGCGCGCAGGAACTCAGCCACAGGCGGGGCAAGCGAGGCGCCGATCTCGGCGGCTCCGCGCTTGTGCCCTGCCACGGCAAAGGAGTGGTCGCCGCCCTCGCACCAGTGCAGCGTGGCATTCGGTCCGACGCGGGAAACCACGCCCTCAAGCAGTTCCGCCGTCGCGAAGGTGTCACGCGTCCCCTGCAGGAACAGCATGGGCAGTTCCAGGCCGTACAGGTGCTCGTCGCGCAGCTTCTCCGGTTTGCCCGGCGGGTGCAGCGGGTAGCCGAGATACACCAAGCCGGCGGCGGGCATGCCGTCAGCGACGGCCATGGAAGCCATGCGGCCGCCAAAGGACTTACCGGAAGCCCACAACGGTTCGCCGTCCGACCGGGACCGGGCTGCGTCCATGGCGGCCCGCCACGCGGCGATCGCGGCCGGCGGCCGGTCGGGAAACTTCCTGCCTGCCTCGCGATAGGGGAAGTTGAAGCGCAAGGTGGCGACGCCGTCGTCGTTTAGCGCGCGGGTGAAGCCGCTCAGGAACGGATGCTCCATGCCCGCGCCTGCCCCGTGCGCGACCACCAGCGTGGCAAAGGCGTTGTCCGGGCGGGCGTACACGCCGGAGACCTGGACGTCGCCGACATCAAAGGTGACAGGGGATTCAGCAAGGGGCATGAGTCCATGATGCCGGATCTCCCCCGTGCGGCGCCTGCTCAGCCGGCAGCGCCCCCGGCGCCTGCTTGTCCGGCCGGCACCACCCTGAGCCAGACGTAGTCCTGCGGGCGCAGAACGACGCCCTCGTCAATGCGGACGTCGTCATCGGAAAACAGGTCCCGGGCCACTGCTTCAAATCCGGACAGCGTCTCGGCCGAAAGCACCGCCGGTCCGTCGCTGAAGTTGGCCAGCACGAGGATGAGCGACCCGTCTCCGGGCCGCTGGTAGCCCAGCACCGCGGGGTTGTTGGTGGTAAACGGGACCAGGCGCGTCCCGGCCAGTTCCGGCGTCGCGGCGCGTACCGTCGTCATCCTGCGCAGCCCGGCGAAGATGGCTCCCTCCGGAGTCGCCGGATCTGTCCGGCTGGCGTAGCGTTCCGCGGGGAACTGCGGCCGGTGCACCCACCGGCTGTCCGCCTCGTGGCCGTCTTCGAGCGCATAGTCATAGTCGTTGAGCTGGCCCACCTCGTCGCCCAGGTACAGCAGCGGGATGCCGCCGGTGCTGAAAGCCACCGAATGGGCGAGCAGGATCCGGCGGATGGCCTCCGCCGAACCGTCCTCGAGCCCGCACAGCGAGGCCGTGGTTCCGGAGATGCGGCAGTCTCCCGTGCGCGGATTGTCCTGGAACGGCACGCCGCGGGCGAAGCTGCCGGGGAAGCGGTTGACGTAGAAGGAGTTCAGGAAGCGGCGGTGGTCGAAGCCGTTGATGCCAAGCTCGGCGCCGTCCTCATCGGCAAACGTCCAGCCGATGTCGTCGTGGCTGCGTACATAGTTCACCCAGGATGTTCCCGCCGGAATGTTGTGGCGGCGCTCCAAGGCCTGGGAAAGCAGGGAGGCATCGCGCGTGGCCAGCGCCTCCCAGATGAGTGCCATCTGCAGCGGGTTGTAGGAGAGCTGGCATTCGGCAGGGTCAATGTACAGGGCCACTTCGTCGGGATGGACGATGGCTTCGGACTTGAAGAGCAGCGACGGGGCAGCGAGCCGGCAGACCGCATTGAAGGCCTGCAGCAGGGTGTGGGCTTCCGGCAGGTTCTCGCATGTCGTGCCGAGCCGCTTCCAGATGAACGCCACGGCGTCCATGCGCAGGATATCCACGCCCTGGTTGGCCAGGAAGAGCATCTCGCCGGCCATGGCGCGGAATACCTCGGGGTTGGAATAGTTCAGGTCCCACTGGTAGGTGTGGAACGTCGCCCACACCCAGCGGCCGTCCGGCAGCGGAACGAAGGAGCCGGGGTGGTCTTCGGGGAAGATTTCGCGCACATTCTGCTCGAAGGCGTCGGGCATGGTGCGGTCGGGATAGATCCAGTAGTAGTCGCTGTAGCGCGGATCTCCGGCGTCGGCTTTCCGGGCCCACTCATGTTCGTTGGAGGTGTGGTTGAAGATGAAGTCCACCACCAGGCTGATGCCGTTGGCGCGCAGCTGTGTAGCCAGTCCGCGCAGCTGTTCCATCGTCCCGAGTTTTGGGTTGACTTCCCGGTAGCTGGAGACTGCGTAGCCGCCGTCGGAGAAGGGCTCGGGGGCCAGGAACAGTGGCATCAGGTGCAGGTACGTGAGGCCGAGTTCCTTGAAGTAGGGAATCCGTGCCCGGACCCCGTCAAGGTCGGCGGCGTACCGGTCCACGTAGCAGACCCCGCCGAGCATGCGGTTGGACTGAAACCAGTCGCCGGTGCCCTCGCGTTCGGCGTCCTTGACCTTCAGATCGGTGGGGCGTTCCTTCCAGGAGCGGGCGGCATCGATCACGAGGGATGCCAGCTGGTCCTGGAAGTCCGGCCGTGAGCCGTACAGGGAATGGAACAGCCGGAACAGGTCGGGGAAATGACGGTCGAAGCGCCGCTCGAAGTCTGCCCAGTCCCTGCTTCCCTTCGGAATGTCCACCTGCTCGGCAACGGAGCTGAGCACCTGCTTCGCTGATGCCTGGTCCAGACGGGCGGATTCAACCATGGAGACTGTCCCCTTCAACGATTCTTGGGCACTGGGCAGTGCCGGGTCCGTTTTATCCTTACAGATGCACCCCCCGCTGCCCATACGCGGGGATGTGTTTCTTGTGCGTAGAAGGTACTGACGCAGTGGTCCGGGCCGGGGTAGGTTGTCCCCATGGCCAGCGAACACACCATCCTCACCGTTGACGGCCCCAACGGCCCGCGGGACATGCGGATCTCAAGCCCCAGCCGCGTCCTCTGGCCGGAGCTGGGCCTGACAAAACTCGACCTCGCCCGATACATGGTGGACGTTGGCGGAGCCTTCATCGCCGCCAACGGTGACCGGCCGGTATCGCTCCAGCGTTTTTCGGACAACGTTGACGGCGAGCAGTTCTTCTCCAAGAACCCGCCCAAGGGGACGCCGGACTTCGTCCGGTCTGTCACGGTGGTCTATCCAAGCGCGCGCTCGCATCCGCAGCTGGTCCTGGACGAGCCGGCTGCAGCGGTGTGGGCGGTGCAGATGAACACGGTGGTGTTCCACCCCTGGCCGTCCCGGGCCGAGAACTCGGACAACCCCGACCAGTTGCGCATCGACCTTGACCCCCAGCCCGGCACCGACTTCGACGACGCCGTCCCCGCAGCCCTCGAGCTGAAGAAAGTCCTGGCGGAGGCCGGGCTGGAGGCCTTTATCAAGACGTCCGGGAACCGCGGGCTGCATGTCTACGCGCCGGTCGAGCCCAAGCGTGAGTTCCTGGACGTGCGCCATGCCGTGATCGCGGCCGCGCGGGAACTCGAGCGCCGGATGCCGAAGAAGGTCACCACTAACTGGTGGAAGGAAGAACGCGGCAAGCGTGTCTTCCTGGACTTCAACCAGGCCAACCGCGACCGCACCATCGCGGGCGCCTACAGCCCGCGCGCACTGCCCCACGCCCCAGTCTCCTGTCCGATCACCTGGGACGAACTGGAGAACGTCAATCCGAAGGACTTCACCATCCTCACCGTTCCCGAGCGGCTGAAGACCGTGGGCGATCCGTGGGCGGACATGAATGCCAACCCCGGGAGCATCGACACGCTGCTCGACTGGTGGGAGCGGGATGTCAAGGACGGGCTGGGTGAGCTGCCGTTCCCGCCCGACTACCCGAAGATGCCGGGCGAGCCGCCCCGCGTTCAGCCGAGCCGGGCCAAGAAGCAGGAGTAGTTCAGCCGCCCGCAGACGGTTCCCAGACGTGATACTGCCCCGAAATCTGCCCTTTTAGGCCGCATTGCAGAGGCGTCGCCGCTGCACGATGGATTCCTGCTGGGAGGATTCTGCTGCGCACACGTGGCTGCACCGGAGCAAAATACTGGACTTGAGTCTGAGCGGAGCGGGTACAGATGGTTTTTCGTCGGGATAGGGTCTACATTTCGGTGCTTCTGCTCCTGGTGTTCGCTCTTGCCGGCTGCGGCGTGCCTGTTGCGAAGCTCAGCACTGCTCCGGCGCCACCGGCACCACCGGCTACAACGGGTTCGACTGGTCCGCCCACGGTTCCGCCCACTGATCCGACATCGCCGTCAGATCCTGGTGATCCGGGTCCTGCAGATCCGGGTGAGCCGGGTCCTGGTGATCCGGATCCTAGTGATCCGGGTCCGGGTGAGCCGGATCCGACATCGCCGTCAGGTCCTGGTGATCCGGGTCCTGGTGAGCCGGATCCTGCCCCCCTCAAATGCACGCCTCGTGACCCACTATCACCCCGGCTTCCGCCAAACACCGCGACGCCATCGCCGCCGACTGAGATTGTCCCGGCGAAACCGGACTTCATAGTGGTCGCTCCGAAAACTTGCACCTTGGCTCTCGGGAATGCGCCCGAGGTGGCCGACTGCCTTTTCATTCCGGTGGGCTTGCACGACCCGGGCGCCGAGACCGCCTCGGTGCCGGTCAGGCTGACAAGTAATTCGTTGGCCATCGACCCAGAGCTCACTAACGACCTAACAATGGTGGCAAGACCGGAACCGGAGCTCACCGAACTGCAAGTCAAACTCAGACCGACCGACTTCGGCCGAACACACCAACTGACCATCACAGCTGACCCGGAGAAAAAGATCGAAGAAGTCGACGAGGACAACAATTTGCTCGACATAGCACTGACCTTGCCAGCCAAGGACACTATCGACCTGGGCGCATCCTGCCCGACGGTAACGACTGATCCGTCGGGTGGTTCGAATGACCCCACTCCGCCGACTGTCTCGACGGAGACGCCGGTTTCGAATGAAACTCCAGCGGCCCTCGAGTAAGCAGCCGGCATACCCACCCTGCGCTCACCTTCCCGGGGCCGGAGCGACGAAGACGTTCAACCACCAATGACTACAGTTGGACACCCGGGCCCAGGCGCGACGGGTGTCCCATGAAGACTCAGGTCACCGAGGCGGGCAGCCGGGAACCCTCCAATGAGTACGGTGAGACTGCCGGCGGCGATGCCATTGGGTGCTGGCGAGACGCAGACAATGCCGCCGGGAAGGGCATTCGCCACTGCGGCCGGCATGCCCCCGATGAGCACCGTTGGGATGCCTGCCGCCGGAGAAATGGGACCGCCGACGTGCGGTTTAGGGCCATCGGACAAAGGGCACAAAGACGTGTCACCGACCCTGAGCGCCGGACCCGTGGGCATCACTGACCACCATGGGGGAGAGCTCTGATCCCGGCTCCGTAACGGGCTGAGGCTCCACTGTCGGGCGCGCTTTCACTCACCGAGTCGAGCACGATGTGCCATCCGACGGTCAGCGCCACGGCCAAGAGCAGCAGGAAGAGTATGGCTTTAATGGTCCGTGACGGCAGCACCGGGTCTTGCACGTGGGTCCCGTCGAGCTGAACGGGCACACCGTCGGAAGGGGTCGCCGTCACGGCAAAGGCGTACGTGGCTGGCCGGCCTTGCCAGATTTTCTCACCTGGACGGACCTGTACCCCTGTGAACTGAACCGTTCCCGGAACGATCGTGAGTTCCTGAGGCTGCAGCGAAAACTCCAGCAGCGCCCCGGGGTCGGAGCCTGCAACGTCGACGGTGATGGGGACGTTGCCGTTGTTGTCGATCGCGACAGTGTGTTTGGCGCCTAGCTTTCCCCGGGACATTCTGGGCATGAGTTCGCCAGACATCTGAAGGAACGGCAGGACTTCGACTGTCCCTTCCGGCACCACGGCACCGTCAGGATGCTCCCTGGGCACCACATGAACGCCGAACTTGAATACGCCGGCGTGGACGGAGGGGGACCGCGGAGGCCTGAACTCCACAAGCGCGGTGGTGCCATGTCCCGGGTAGAGCGAGACGCGGTCCGGTACGACCTCGGCCCAGGACTGGCCAGGACCCACGACCCGAAGAGAATACTCCTCGACAACTTCACTGTCATTGCGGATGGTCAGCCGGACAGACGCTGCTGTCCCGGCTTCCAGGGTGAGGCTGGGTGAATCAAGGGTTGCAGTGGTGCTCATGGCCCTCCTCCGGAAGCTCGGGCGCATCGGCTCCGCCAATGCACTCGCAGGTATTCGAAGACTAGGGCGGGGCGTGGGCTGGAAACACTCCGGGTGGCCGGACTTGCGGGCAGCGCGTTTGCCCGTTGAGCCTGTGTTGACTGCACGAAGAGAAGCATCAGCTACATTCAGTGCTGCGGGCGTGCCGGGTTCAGGTACGGGAAGCTGGTGTGGGCTACCAGGCAGGTCCGCGGCCACCAGAAGTACGAAGGGAGGATTCATGGAACCAATCACTGTCAAAGTCCACGCACGGGATCCCATATCTGAAGCCGGAGTCGCCAGCGAACTGCGGGCCCGTCCCGAAGTCCGCGTCGTGCGGGCACCCAATGCGGACAAGGCAAGGGTTGTTGTCGTCGTTGCCGATTCAGTAGACGATGACGCACTGACGTTGCTCCGCCAGGTCCAACGCCAAGGTACGTCGCGGGCCGTCCTTGTCGCGGGCCGCCTCGACGACGGCGACCTCGTCAAGGCCGTAGAAACCGGAGTGGTCGGGCTGGTGCGTCGCAGCGAAGCGACGCCTGATCGGCTGATCTCCGTCATTACAGCTGCCGCGGCGGGTGAGGGCAGCGTGCCGCCGGACCTGCTGGGCCGCCTGTTGGACCAGGTCGGAAAGCTTCAGCGTCACGTCCTCGGCCCGCGCGGCATCATGTTCACCGGCCTCGCCCCGCGGGAGGTTGAAGTTCTGCGTCTGCTGGCGGACGGCCTGGACACCTGCGAGATTGCTCAAAAATTGGCCTACTCGGAACGCACGGTGAAGAACGTGGTGCACGACGTGACCACGCGGCTCCAGCTTCGCAACCGCTCCCATGCCGTGGCGTACGCACTGCGGGAGGGGCTGATTTAGCGCACTGCCCGAAGGGGTAACAGGCAGTTCCCGAACGCGTGCCCGGTTCAGGGTGCCGGCTGAGGCCGGACTCGATCAACGTGGACCTACGGTCAGCCTCAAGACTGACCGTAAGGTCCGACAATCAGGGAGAGACTTCGTGATTGCCCAGGTGGACGACGCACTGCGTACCCTCATCCGGACTGAGGCCTTGGACGGCTCGGAAGTGGACGTGGTCTTCGACGCGCCCACCAAGGACTGGGCAGCCCGGCGCAATGCGCCTACGGTCAACCTGTACCTCTACGACATCCGTGAGGATGTCCGGCGTCGCGAGCGCGGCCTGTCGGAACAACGGGGCGAGGATGGCCACGTCCGTACCCGGCGGCCGGCACCGCGCCACTTCAAGCTGTCCTACCTCGTCACGGCCTGGACCCAAAGGCCGGAGGACGAGCATCGACTCCTTGACCAGTTGCTGCGCTGCTTCCTCAAGCACGATGCCCTTCCGGACGAGCTTGTGGTTGGACCCTTGGCCGAAACCGGGCTGGTCGTGCCGCTGACGGTGGGGCTTCCCCCGCCGGAGGATCGGGCGTTTGCTGACGTGTGGTCTGCTTTGGGCGGCGAACTGAAGCCGTCGCTTGACATCGTGGTCATCGCCCCGGTCGACACCGGCATCATCTACCAGGCTGGCCCGCCGGCATCCCAAGGTACTCACGTGGACATGTCCGATACCAGGAGTGGCGCCGCCGATGTGGGGCGGCACCAGCACACGGCGCCGGCTGCCTCCCTGGGCGGAGCCCGCCGCCGCCCGCCGCGGTGAGCCTCGATGTCCGAGAACCCTAGCCTCGCGTACCTGCTCGGCAGGGTGGGTGTGCTCGAGGAGCGCATCCGTCTCCTGGTGGCGTCACGGCGGGCCGAGGACCCACAGCCTGACGACCCCTTCCGCGGGCTGTACCTCAGCGACGAGGCGGTGGACCGCCTGCTCAGTGGAGCTTCGCCCTCCCTGGAAGGGGACGGTCAGGATGCGAGCGTCTCCGCAGAGCGGCGGTCGCAATGCGAACTGTCGGCGGACGAAGCTGAGGAAGCTGGACACCGGCTCAGGCTCCGGGAAATCTCCGCCACCTTCGGACTGTCGCCGCTCGACGTCGACCTCCTGCTCGTCGCGCTCGCGGCGGACCTGGATCCGCGCTTCGAACAGTTCTTCGGCTATCTGAACGACGATGTCACGAGACGGCGCCCGTCGGTCGCCGTCGCGCTGGCTCTCTGCGGCGCGCCCCTGACCGCAGCAGAGGGCAGAGCCCGGTTGCTGACTGGTCCGCTCATCACAGGCGGTCTCCTGGCCGTTGAGGATCCGGACCGCCCGCTGCCCGGACGCGCGCTGCGGGTGCCTGACCGCGTCGTCGGGCATCTCCTGGGCGACGATACGCCTGAACCGGGCCTAGCAGCCGTCCTGGCGGCCCAGCCGGCGGTCAGCTGGGGTGACGCCGGGCCGCTCGTGAGGGCACTGAATGCGGGCGTCCGCCTGGCCTATCTGCGCGAGCCCGCAACCGGATCCGGACGCGTGCTGGCTGCAGAGGCCTTGCGGTCCATCGGATGTGGCGCCGTTCTCCTCGATCTGACACGTCTGGCCGCAGAGCGGGACCAGCTCCCACTCGTGCAGGCCGCCGTACGGGAAGCACGGCTCCGGGGCGCGGGGCTGGTTGCTGGCCCCCTCGGTGCGGTGTCCGATCATCCCGCTTTGCTCGAAGCGCTGCATGCCGAGCCGCAGCCTGTGCTGCTCGTCGGGGAAGCGGTGTGGGATCCGGCGTGGACTACCCGCCCGCCATTGCTCGTGGACGTTCCTGTCAGCACCTCAGCCGAGAGAACAGACCTGTGGCGGACCGCGCTTGGCCCGCTCAACGGCCTGGACGTGGCGGCGGCAACCTCGGCGTTCCGGCTGCGTCCGGAACAGGTCGCCCGCGCTGCCGGATCGGCCCAGATCCAGGCCACCCTCGCGGCCGACGGCCGCATCACCGCCTCGCATCTCGGTGCAGGGGCCAGGGCCGAAAACGGCTCTGCCCTGGACCGCCTGGCCAGGCGGGTGGAACCGGTGGTCGGCTGGGATGACCTAGTCCTTCCCGATGCCGTGCTGCTGGCCCTGCAGGAGGTTGCGCTGAGGGCCAAGCACCGCGAAAGGGTCCTGGGCGACTGGGCGATGCGTCCGGGAGCCGGCCGCGGGCACGGCGTCGCCGCACTCTTCGCCGGGGACTCGGGAACCGGCAAAACCATGTCGGCTGAAGTGGTGGCGCAGGATCTGGGACTGGACCTCTACGTCGTGGACCTGGCCACCGTCGTCGACAAATATGTGGGGGAGACCGAGAAGAATCTGGAGCGGATCTTCACGGCCGCGGCCGGCGTCAACGGCGTGCTGCTTTTCGACGAGGCCGATGCGGTCTTTGGGCGCCGCTCGGAGGTCAAGGACGCCCACGACAGGTACGCCAACATTGAAAGCGCCTACCTGCTGCAGCGGATGGAGACCTTCGACGGCCTGGCGATCCTTGCCACGAACCTGCGCGCCAACATCGACGAGGCATTCACCCGCAGGCTGGACGTCGTCGTGGACTTTCCGCTGCCCGACGCGGCCCACCGCAGCGTCCTGTGGGACAGGTGCCTCGGGCGCACCCTGGGACGCGCAGCAGACCTCGACCTCGCCTTCCTGGGGAGGGCCTTCGAACTGGCGGGCGGCGCCATCCGCTCGGCCGCTGTCACCGCCGCGTATCTGGCAGCGGACGACGGCGGGACGGTCACTATGAGGCACCTCGTCACCGCAGTGCAGCGGGAGTACCGCAAGCTGGGGAGGCTGACGCTGGAGAGCGAGTTCGGCCCCTATTGGGGGATGCTCTCGACGGCAAGGAGGCCCGGTGTGTAAGGCCGGGTGCCGTGCCCTTTCGGGCAGGAACGGCTGCCCGTTCCGGCGCCGCGGCGGCGCTTGCAGCCCCGCAAAGCAAGGGGCATCGTCTGTGTAGGTCTGATGAAAGGGGCGCATGATGCACAGCCACGACCACGACCAGCCCGACGCCGACAGTTTCCGGACCAAACCGTCTCCGGGCGAAGCTGCAGATGCTGCGGTGCTGTACCGGGCGGCGGCAGCCGGCCGGTACGACGTCGTCGGCTCCCGGGGCATACTGGCACTGCAACGCGCCATCGGCAACAGCGGCGTCCGCGGCCTGGCGGAGGAAGAACGGTCGCCCGTGCTCGACGTCGTCTCTTCCGGAGGCGGCCAGCCACTCGAGGAGCCTGTGCGGGCCGACATGGAAGGGCGGCTGGGCCACAGCTTCTCGGACGTCCGCGTCCACACCGGCGATGCCGCGCACTCTTCTGCTGCATCCGTGAACGCGCACGCCTACACGGTGGGATCCAACATCGTGTTCCAGCGGGACAAGTATGACCCGGGTTCGGACGCCGGCCGCACCATGCTCGCCCATGAACTCACGCACGTAGTCCAGCAGCGAAGCGGTCCCGTGGACGGAACCGCCACCGGCACCGGCGTTCGCGTGAGTGATCCGTCGGACCGGTTCGAGCGTGAGGCAGCGGCAACGGCTGAGCGGGCCATGTCCGTGCCTGCCGCTCCGACGGCCCAGCGCTTCGCGGCCAACTCCGCCGTCGTTCAGCGCGACGAATACGTCCAGCGCGATGCATCGGTCCAGCGCGAGGATGACGAAGAGGAGAAAGACACCGCGCAGGGGTCCTTCGTAGCGGGTAGCACTGTGCAGCGCGACGCTGTGCAGCGCGACGAGGCGGAAGAGGAAGAGCCGGGCTGATCCCGGCCGAGCAGTCCATGGCGACGACCTTTCAGGGCGGTCCCGGCAAGGTTCCGGCGCAGCGCGCCGGGCCGACAGCCGCGCGGACGGCCGCCCCGGAAGTGCGGGGCGGCGTCACCGGCATTCTCGCAGAAGGCAGGCATCGAGTTGGGGCCTCAACGCGGGCGGGCGCCGATCAGCGTGCCGTGCTGGCCCTGCAGCGGCAGGCGGGCAACGCCGCTGTGGGCGCTCTCATGGCTGCGAAGCTGAAGTTCCCAGGGGAGCAGGCCGTCGCCGAGATCGATGCGGCGCTGCGGGAGGTCCGCAAGGACGAGCCCGCCGTCGGCACGGTGGAGAAGGGGCTAAAGGCCGCCAAAACGGCCGGCGTTCCCGTTGAGCTCGAGGGGCCCAAACCGCCTGCCTCGGCACTCGCGGTGACCAAGACGGGATTCGGACCCGAACAGGTGGCGTCGAAGAAGCCGGCTCCTCCCCCCAAACCTGTTCCCGCAGTCAGCCCCCTCGGGAAAGCCGGCGCCAAGGCAGGGGGTGGGCCGGGCAAGGGCCCCCGGGGCGGAAAGGCTCCGGCCGCGCCCACGGGGGGAACGGCCGCTCCGGCAATTTTGGCACCTCTTGCACTGCCTGCAGACAAGCTCTTGCAGCCGCCCGTTGCACCCACCCCGGTGCGGCCCGAGGATGATCCGGCCTTCAGCCAGGTCACCGGCAATATCAAGGGCTTCGCACAGTCACGGAAAGCGCACCCTCCGGCTGCGTCCAAGGCCAAGGAAGCCCAGGCAGCTGCACTTCCTCCGTCCGATGACGTCGCTGGCCAGGCCAAGGCAGCCAAGGTCGACGCAATGGACGCCCAGCAGGCCGGGTCCTTCGACAAGAAGGCCTTCATCGCCGCCGTTAAGGCTGCTATCGAGGCGAAGTCGCCGAAGACCCTTCAGGAGGCCGACGATTACAAGAAGTCCGGCAAGGCTGGGGAGGCCAAGGGGCAGGTGAAGGGCCTGGTCACGCAGGGCAAGGAAGGCCAGGCAAAGGACATAGAGGCGGCCACGGGAGCCCCGCCGGACCAGTCGAAGGCTGTCCCGAAGGCAGTCACACCGATGACCCAGGAGCAGCCGGGGCAGGCGGTGCCCGTCCCCGCGGCGGGTGCCGTGCCCAAGCCGGCACCGGCCGAGCAGGTCAACCTTGCCGCCGGTACCCATCAGGCCAACCAGGAGATGGCCGACGCCGAGGTCAGCGAGCAGCAGCTGGCGCAGTCGAATGAGCCTGAGTTCCAGCAGGGCCTCGCCGACAAGCAGGCCGCTGCCGAGCATGCCCAGACCGCTCCTGCCGACTTCCGCCAGCAAGAGCAGCAGGTCCTCCAGCAGGGCAAGGCGGAAGCGGGAGCGCAGACCGCGGCGGGTGTGACGGGGATGCAGACTGCCAAGGCGGCGGCGCTGGCGAACCTCGTTGCGGACAAGGGGAAGACGAAGTCCAAGGATGAGGCGAAGCGCGCCGAGGTCACGGCGAAGGTCCAGGGCATCTTCTCCGCGGCTGAGGCCGACGTGAAGAAGATCCTCGACGGGATCGACCCGAAGGTGGACGCAGCCTTTGAGAAGGGCGAGGCCGGTGCCCGGGCTGCCTTCGAGGCGTACGTTGAGGCCAAGATGTCGGCGTACAAGAAGGACCGGTACGGAGGCTGGCTCGGCGGGTACCGCTGGCTCAAGGATAAGATCGCGGGCATGCCCGCTAAGGTCAACGAGTTTTACGAGGCTGGCCGCGAGCTGTACCTCACGAAGATGAACGTCGTCATTTCCAACGTGGCGGACATCGTCGGGACAGATCTGAACGCAGCGAAGCAGCGGATCGCCAAGGGCAAATCCGAGATCGCGGCCTACACGGCGAGCCTCCCTGCCAGCCTGCAGAAGGTCGGGGCCGAGGCCTCGAAGGAGATCGGCGACAAGTTCTCGCAGCTCGAGAGCGACGTGAACGCCAAGCAGGAGTCCGTGGTCGACGCGCTGGCGACGAAGTACGTCGAGGCGCGGAAGGGTCTGGATGAGCGGATCGAGGCCCTGCAGGCGGAGAACAAGGGCCTGGTGGACAAGGCGATCGGCGCGATCAAGGCCATCATCAACACGATCCGCGAGCTTGCCTCGATGCTCAAGAACGTACTCTCCCGCGCCGCGGGGGTCGTAGGGGACATCATCAAGAATCCGGTCGCCTTCTTGGGAAACCTGATCGAGGGCGTGAAGGGCGGAATCCTCAAGTTCAAGGACAACATCCTCGGCCACCTCAAGAAGGGCCTCATGGGCTGGCTGTTCGGTGCCCTGGCGGAGGGCGGCGTCGAGCTTCCGGACACCTTCGACGTGAAGGGCATCATCAAGCTGCTCGCGTCCCTGTTCGGCCTTACCTGGGCGAATATCCGGAACCGGGTGGTCAAGCAGATAGGTGCGAAGGCGATGGACGCCGTCGAGAAGGGCGTGGAGATCTTCCAGATCATTGCCAGCCAGGGCGTCGCGGGACTGTGGAAGATGCTCGTGGAAAAGCTTGGCAACATCAAGGACATGATCCTCGAGCAGGTGAAGGACTTCGTGATCACCAAGATCATTACGGCCGGCATCACGTGGTTGATCGGCCTGCTCAATCCTGCAGCGGCATTCATCAAGGCCTGCAAGCTGATCTACGACGTGGTGATGTTCTTCGTGAACAATGCCGAACGGATCATGAAGTTCGTCAACACCATCATCGAGTCGGTGGCGGACATCGTGCGCGGCAACGTCAGCAGCGTGGTGAACAAGATCAACGACGTCCTGGGCCAGATGGTCCCGATCCTCATCGGATTCCTCGCCAGCGTGATCGGCATTGGCGGCATCGGACAGAAGATCCGGCAGATCATTGAGACACTGCAGAAGCCGGTGAACCAGGCCCTCGATTTCGTTATCAAGACCGGCCTCAAGCTCGCCGGGCCCATTATTCGGGGGCTCAAGAGCTTCGGCGGCAAGGTGAAGGCGAAGGCCGCCGCGGGCAAAGCCTGGGTAAAGGGGAAGGTCGAGGCTGGAAAGGCCAAAGTACGGGCCGGAGCGAGGGCAGCGGGTGAAAGGCTAGGGCTCATTCGTCGACGGTTCCGGCTCGGCTCCGAAGCTCACACGTTGACCCTTCGCACAGGGCCGGACCCGACACTCATGATGGCGTCGAGCCCGGAACATCTCATCGCGAAGCTGCGGCGCGAGATAGAGCTTACTGCCGGGCATACCGAGCAGACGGCAGATGCAAAGGCTCTTCTCGCCCAGGCAGAGAGTCATGTCGAGTTAATCAAGAGTGCCAAGTCAGAAGACCTGTCAATCCAGACGGGACTTGATTCGCTAGTACGCGGTCTAGGCACCTACGGCCGGACCTACGCTGTGTCTGACATTGGAAGTCGCCCAGTGCCGGCGGCGGCACAGGCAGGGGACGAAGCGCTGATCAATGCCGCGATAGCGGCAGCCGAGGTTGAGAAGCGTAAGGCCGTGGCACGCCACAAGAAGGAGGGCGGAGACCGCGGGCAGGTATGGGCCAGCGGCGGGGGCGACCTCGTTCTACAGGGAGCAGGCGAGGCACCTGCGGAAGGGGAGACGGTGACACGCATGACACCGTACGCGGCAGCGGAGATGGCGAAGTTCACCGAACTAGCGCCCACTCACGACATTGACGCGATGACCACGCTGACGCCGGTTGCCCGGAATGAACTAAAGAGCCTGAAGGCCCGGGCTAAGGCTGCCAAAACGGTCAAGACACGCGAGAAGCGGGAGGCGGAGATCGAGAGCCTTCTGCGTCGCACGGGAAGCTACGTACACGGGCAGAGCTACGAGGGCCGTAACAAGGAGCTGAGGGAGGCACACAGCCTAGTGACAAATGAGTGGCTGCCTCGCCGAAGTCCCCGTGATCAGGGCATCCCAGGACGTGCCGATCTGGTGCATGCCGAGAAGAACATCTATCGTATGAACGGCGCACAAGCCATCGGTGTCTCCACGCTGCCGCAATGTGCCCAGTGCATCCTGTGGTTCAAGGACCAGGCTGTCAGCGGCAAGAAGTTTATAGTCGTGGCCTCAGACCAGGTGCGGGTCTTCATGCCTGATGGGGCCGTTAAGAGCAAGAAAGACTTCAAATAGACCCAACTGAGGGGTGCGCCGGGCTAGGCCTTTCGCCTCCAAGTGGTCGAGGTCACCGGAGCACGCTCCGGCACCGAAGGCGGGGCCAGCGGGCCTCCGCACTGTTGGATTCACTGGACGGCCAGCCGTGCATCGGTATTCAGCCGTCGTCGGCATCTATTCGTCGCCTTTCATCCGCTGCCCCTTCGTGCACCCCATCCTTCCCGTCAGCGCATCCAGATAGCCGTACCGCGCACCTCCTCGCAGCAGGACCCTTGAACCACGTTTTGGGTTCATCGAGGAGACAAAATGCCGAACTATCTTGCGCCAGGTGTGTACGTAAACGAGGTTGAGGCAGGCACTCGGCCGATCGAGGGCGTAGGCACCGCGGTCGCCGCGTTCGTCGGGCTTGCCTCCAAAGGCCCGGACAATCAGCCAACCCTGGTGTCCAACTGGACCCAGTTTTCAGAAACTTTCGGGGACTTCGTCCCGGGCTCATACCTTGCCCACGCCGTCTACGGCTACTTCCTCAACGGGGGAGGGAACTGCTACGTAGTGCGCATCGGAGCGGACGGAGCGCGGGAGGAGAAACCGAAGCAAACGCCGAAGGCTGTGACGGCCGCGCCGACAGCCGAGCTTGGCGGATACCGTCTGACCGCCAAATCCAATGCCGCGAACCCGAAACCCGTCACCGTGGAAATCGCTGACCCAGGCGGGGAAAACCCGTCCGAGGACCAGTTTAAGATTGTCATCACCTCGGAGGGCAAGCCGTCCGAGGTCTGGGATAACGTCACCACAAAACGCGGCCCCAACAACGCTGCCACGAAGGTCAGCGCCGAATCGAAGATCGTCACCATCGAGGAAGTCGCCACCGGCGGTGCCCTCGTGAAGCCGGACAAGGGCACCGTCCAACTCATCGCCCCGGAGCCGGAGCCCGAGCCGCCAACCACCGAAGAGCTGAACGCCGACGACTACGTAGGCGACGCCGCTGACCGCACCGGATTCAGCGGCCTGGAGGCCGTGGACGAGGTGACAATGGTTGCGGTGCCGGACCTGATGGCCGCCTACGAACAGGGATCCATCGACCTGGAAACGGTCAAGGCCGTCCAGCTTGCCGCCATTGCCCACTGCGAGCTGATGGGGGACCGCATCGCCATCATCGACCCGCCGCCCAACCTCAACGCCCAGCAAGTCAAAGACTGGCGCATGGACGGCGGCGGCTACGACTCCAAGTTCGCGGCACTCTACTGGCCCTGGGTGAAGGCATTCGACCCCAGCACCGGAACGAATAGGTTCATCCCGCCGTCCGGACACTTGGCCGGCGTCTGGGCCCGCAACGACGACACCCGTGGCGTCCACAAGGCACCGGCCAACGAGGTCATCCGCGGCATCACCAGCCTGCAGACCCAGATCACCAAAACGGAGCAGGAACTGCTGAACCCCATCGGCGTCAACTGCATCCGCACCTTCCCGGGCCGTGGAATCCGCGTCTGGGGAGCCCGCACAATGTCCAGCGACGCCGAGTGGCGCTACCTGAACGTCCGGCGCCTCTTCAACTATCTCGAAGAGTCCATCCTCCAGGGAACACAGTGGGCTGTCTTCGAACCCAATGATCCCGCCCTCTGGTCCCGTATCCGGCGCACCATCAGCGCCTTCCTGACCAACGAATGGCGCAAGGGCGCTCTCTTCGGCCTCACCCCCGAGCAGGCATTCTTCGTCAAGTGTGACTCGGAGACCAACCCCGCCGAGGGCATTGACGCTGGCCAGGTGGTCTGCCAGATCGGTGTTGCTCCGGTGAAACCGGCCGAGTTCGTTATTTTCCAGCTGTCCCAGTTCTCCGGCGGCACCAGCCTCGTGAGCGAGTAATCCCAGTTCAAAAGGAGCAAGACCATGGCCCTCGGCGATTTTGACAACTCACCAGCCAACGCCTTTACGGTCACCATTGACGGCATCGAGGTGCCGAGGGTGATCGAAGTGAGCGGCCTCAAGTCGGAGGTGGACAAGATCGAGCTGAAGCAGCAGACCAAGGATGGAAAATACGTGGTGCGCCAGCTCATTGGCCGCCCCAAGCCGGGCGAGCTCAGCATCACCCGTGGACTGACCGAAAGCAAGACCGTAACTGACTGGCTCAAGACGGTCATGGAGGGCGACGTCGCCGGTGCCCGCAAGACCGCCGCCGTCGCACTGCTTGACTACAAGGGCGACACGCTCAAGACCTACAACTTCGTGAACTGCTGGGTGAAAAGCGTTGAACTGAATTCACTCAAGGCCGGCGCAACCGAGCAGGCCACGGAGAAATTCGTTATCTGCTACGACGAGTCCACCATCTCATGATGCAACGTTCACACGGTGCGGCTGTGCTGTCGGCCCCGGGCGCTGACGCTCCCGGAGCCGAACTGAACGGAGCCAACGGGCAGGACCGCCACGCCGACCGCCAGCCGCTCCGCACGGAGTTCAACTTTGAGCTCCCGCGGGGGTACGTCGACCAGGACGGCGCCGTCCATAAGTCCGGCGTGATGCGGCTGGCAACGGCCCGCGATGAACTCCTCCCGCTCTACGACGCCCGGGTCCAGGAGAACGCGGCCTACACAACCGTAGTCCTTCTCGGCCGGGTCATCACCTCGCTCGGAACCCTGGGCGCAGTCACGTCCGCGGTAGTGGAGAACATGTTCGCCTCCGACGTCGCCTTCCTCCAGGACTTCTACCGCCGGATCAACGCCGAAGGCCACACCCGGATCGCCGTCACTTGCCCGGAATGCTCCCACCGCTTCACCGCGGATCTCGCAGGTGGCCGCCTGGGGGAATCATGACGTACGCGCCGGACCGGATCTACGAGGAGGTGGCGTACGTGGCGTATCACTTCCACTGGCCCCTTGACGACATCCTGGATCTGGAACACGGCCAGCGGCTCCGGTACGTCCGGGAAATCGGGGGAATCAACACCCGGCTTTCCCAGGAGCGCTGAACCATGAGGTGGCCTTGGCAACGCGAGCGCCCCGAGCCGGGGCCGCAAGCAGAGACGCAGCAACGCGCTCCGCAGCCTACAGTCCCGCCCGCCGGCTGGGCCTTCCTGCCACCGCTCCAGCGCACCATCGGCACCATGGACCTGGCGCACGGCCCTGACCGCTTCGCCGGTTCCCTGGCGGCATGGGCCAACCCCTCATTCACCGGAGCAATGAGCCACCTGATAACGGCGGACGCACCGCCGGGGGTGATAGACGTCGACGGCGGCGGAACCGGCGCGGGGGAAGCGTACCGTGCGGAACCGGCGGACATGACACTGCTCCTCCCCCCTGCACGTTCACACCCGGTGGGGAGACTCCCGACGGCGGTGCAGCGCGCCTCTTCTGCCGACGACGCCCCTGATGGGGCTTCTTCGGCGGCGGTGCCGGATGACATTGCCGTGCTGCCCGTCGAACCGGTTCCGTCGCCGGTGGCGGACTCCCAGCCGGTGCCGGACAATGCAGCCTTCCCTACCCAAGTGGCCTCCGGGAACCTGCCAGCGGCCATGCACCCTGCGGCGCCGGTGCAAAGGTCGGCAGCCGTGGCCCAACCTACGCCCGTGGCACCCCAGACCAAGGAGCCAGGCCGTCCGCCCGCCGAATTTGGACTGGCCGAACCATGGGACGTGGTGGCCGCGCCGCGCCCTGACCTTGAGGGCAACACCTCCGACGGGAGCGCCACCTATGTGCCGTTGCCTGCTCCGCCCGCCGTGCAGCGGTCCGCGGCCTGGGCTCCGAGCCCGCCGTCCGCTGCACGGGAAGCAACGCACTTTACCTATCCGAGCAGGCTGGGGCTGGGGCGGCCTCTGTCATTTTCAGACCCGGAGTCCTCCGAGCACCCAACACATCGGGTACCGGATGCGCCAGAAACCCACCGGCCCCTACAGCAGGCGGAAGCATCCGCACCGCCCGCCTCCGCCGTAGCCCCGCAGTCGTCGGCTGACATGGTTTCTGCCGACAGCCCGGACACCGTGGCCGGACCAATTGCCGGCGTGGCCGCCCCTGCGGAGCCAAGTCCGAGTGCGCCGCCGACGTTCTTTGAAAGCCCGGCGGCCGGGTCCACGGAAGGCGGTAACAGCGCAGAAGATGGCGCAACCGCCGGGGAGGGTGAGGGTTCGGGGGAGCGGCAGCCATCGCACGTGCCGCAAGGGAACGACGGGTCGGCGCCCTTGCTTTCGGACGTCGTGCAACCGGCAGCAGCGTCCCCGTCGGAAGATTCCGGGATGGGGACTCTTCACCCGCGGGGCACTGACACGGAAGGGACCGGGGACCTGCCCGTCGTCTTCCGGTTTCCCAAGGCTGACCATCCAGCGGACAACGGGTCCGACGGAGGGCCGGCACCCCGGGAGACTGCAGCGTCCCTGCTTCAGCCGGACGACCGACACGACGACGTGCCGGCCGGCAATTCCGGAATGGCCGCCTCCGGAATGGTCGCCGCTCTGCAGGAACCTGACCGGATCACGGCCTCCGAGCATGCCGAATCACCGGTAAGCAGCCGCGGTCTCCTGGGTAACGAAGGGGCCGGACTGCCTGCGGACAATGGATTCCCCATCGAAGCGGGGATCCCTGTTCAAAGGGTCACCGACAACGTGGTTCCGGCTGGCACTGGTTCAGCCCAGCTGTCAGCGGGAACAGTGCCGGCTCTGCTGCTCCCCGCTCAAAGCATCTTGCAACGGGCGACCGGAGCGATGCAGGAATCGAAAGCCGCCAGAACAACCCAGCAAGCCAGAACAACCCAGCAAGAGATCCAATCCAGCCAGACAGTCCAGCGTGCGGATCAAGCAGTTCCTGGCACTGTGGCCCGTTCATCCGGTTTACAGTCAGGCCAAGCCTTGCGTGCTTCGCGGCCGGCGACCCCGGGCTCCACGCCCCTTACGTGGCAGCGGATGGCGATCCCTCCGAGCGTCCAGCAACCTTCGTCAGTGGCTGCTGCGCTGGCCACTCCGGCGCCCACGACCCCGGGTTCTTCCACGTACAGCACCGATGAGGGGACGGGCACATCTGGTGCGGACAGCGCCTCAGGGGACCTCGTCAAGGGCGACTCAGACGGTCTGCCCTCTGGCTTCCGGGCCGAACCTGGTTCCGTTTACCATTCGGGGGCAGCCGTCCAATCCGAACCGGCTTACGTCGGCGGGCCCAACCTGCAGGACGTGAGCGCACCGCCCGGCCCAAGTGCCACCGTCGGAAGCGTCATTCAGCGAACCCTCACTCTGGACGCGCAGGCCGCGCGTCCCCTGGACGGATCTCCGTGGGCCGGAATGCCCTTCCGAGACACTCGCGTTTCCAAGCCCTCGCCGGGATCCGGCGCACGGGCCCTTCAGCGCATGCCGGCCTTCCCGGGACCGGTTCCGGTCCGGACAGCCCGCGACCCCATGTCAGCAGATCTCCATGGAACTGCCGCTCATCCCGTTGTTGATTTCCCTGCCCAGGACCCAGTCGTCCTGACCCTCGCTGCCCCGACAGTGGAAGCGCGGATGGCTGGGGAGACAGGCCACGGGCACGATTTCAACGGTACCGTCCAGCGGGACAGCCTGCCCGACCCGCCCGATGGCGTACCTCCGCCGGCAACCGCGCCGCAGGAGGTCTCCGGCGCGTCATCGGCAGCGGCCAGTGAAACGCCTCCCGCGGGGCCCGCCCCGCCAGCAGCCGCGCGGTCCACGGGGGCGCCAGGCGTGGCGGCCGCCGCAACACCCGACCAGCTGGAGGAGCTTGCCAAGCGGCTTGCAGGGCCGCTCATCCGCCGCATCAAGGCCGAGATGCTGCTGGACCGCGAGCGCCGCGGCCTGCGCACCGATCCGAATTGAGGAAACCATGCTGGAGGATGTCGCCACCGCTGTCAGCGTCCAATACCTCGTGGCCCTGGACAACGCCGACCTGGGAACGTTTTCCACATGCGAGGGACTTGGCTGCGAAGTAGTCATTGAATCCCGGGAGGAGGGAGGCAACAACTCCTTCATCTGGCAGCTGCCCACGCGGCTGAAGTACCCGAACATCACGCTGACCCGGCCTCTGGGAAAGGACACGGAGAAGATCGCCAAGTGGTTCGCCGACATGGCGTCGGGCTACACCCGCTGTACCGGCATTATCGAGGCGATGACCGGCAACGGCACCAAAATCGCGGGCTGGGAACTTTACGACGTCGTTCCGGTGCGGTGGAAGGGGCCCTCATTCAACCCCGACCAGCCCAAGGTCATGATGGAAACCCTTGAAATCGCCCATCACGGATTTGTCGCAAAGATTCGCTGACGGAAGGAGCCCGACGTGACTACAGTTGCAGTCCCGGCGCCGGCTAAGGGAGCGGCCACTCCCGCGGCGGCTGCCGCTGCCGGAGGCCCGTCCGGCCGCGGCGGCGAGGAGGCGCTCAAACTCTCGCACGCGTACCTTGAGCTGTTCGAACCGTCCAAGGACGGGTCACTGGACAAACCCGGCCCGCAGTTCGGGCGGATTGATTTCCAGTTCAATCCCAAAGAACTCACTATGGGCAAGTCCGCCTCGTGGGCGCGCCAAACGGCCAAAGCCAACGGGAAAGCCGGTGCGCCGCAGTACAAGGGCCCGATGCCTTCCAAACTGGCCTTGGAGATGTTCTTTGATGCCTCGGGGAAGCAGGACGATGCGGTGGTCCAGCGCGTCGACAAGCTGTTCGCGTGCTGCGCGCCCACTGAGGCGTCGCTGAAGCAGAACAAGGGTTCACCCCCCTGGGTGCTGTTCCGATGGGGCAAACTCACGGGCTTCCTTGCCTACGTATCCAGCGTGCAGGTCAAGTACACACTCTTCACCGCCGCAGGACTGCCGGTCCGCGCCACCTGTACCGTCACGCTGGAAGAAATATCCGGAGACCCGCCCAAACAGAATCCCAGTTCCGGCGGCCTGGTACCTCGGCGGGTTCACGTGCTGGTGGAGGGGGACACGCTGGCCGGGATCGCCTACCGCGAGTACGGAGATGCATCCCTGTGGCGGGCCGTGGCGGCGGCCAACGGCATCGATGATCCCATGCGTTTGCGGCCCGGCAACTCTATCCTGTTGCCCGCCGTGGATGAACTGCCTTCAGAGGCCCCGACCCATGCCACCGGCCGGGTGCGGGAGGTGGTCCGTGGGGCACAGTGAGGAGTTCAGCAACATGCTCCTGGTGGAGGTGGGCGGCACGCCGCTTCCACCGGATGTAACCGCACGGCTGGTTGCCGGCTACGTCGACGACAGCAGCAACGTCCCCGACCTCTTTCTGCTCCGTTTCAGTGACGAATACTCCACTGTCCTGGAGAAAGGCGGCTTCAGCATCGGAGTTCCCATTAAGCTGTCCGTTCAGCAGAGCGGCCCCGGAGGTCCCGTTCCGCTGCTCTCTGGCGAAGTGACGGCGCTGGAGACCGAGATGGACCACGAGGGCTTGTACACCATTGTCCGGGGCCTGGATCACTCCCATCGGTTGTTCCGCGGACGGCGCGTTGAAGCGTACCTTCAGAGCACCGCCGCGGACATTGTCCGGAAGGTAGCCCAGCGAGCGGGAATCCAGGCGGGCACTATCGCCGCGAAGGGTCCCGTGCTCCAGCACGTGGCACAGGATGGCATCAGCGACTGGGACTTCCTGCACCGGCTGGCCGTCGAATCAGGTGTGGTCCTCTCCGTGTCCGGCGGTGAACTGCATTTCACACCGTCGACGGATTCAGCGACGGCGCCGGCGGGTGTCGGCGGGGCGAAGGAGGACCCGCTCGTCCTTGAGCGGGGCGTCAACCTCGTTGCGCTCCGCGGCACGGTCACGTCCGCTGACCAGGTCCCCGATGTGGAGGTCAGGGGCTGGGATGTCGCCGCAAAGAAGGCGATTGTGGCCGTTGCACAGGCGCAGACGCGCAGTGCCAAACTGCCAGATGTGGACCCAGCTGCCCTTGCCAAGAAGTTTGGAAGTCCACGGTACGTCGCCCCTCCCACGGCCTTTGACCAGGCAGCACAATGCGACGCCGCGGCAGCCGCCATCGCCTCGCGGTTGGGAGGCGCCTTCGCGGAACTGGAAGGCCTGGCCCGCGGGAACCCGAAGCTGCGGGCCGGCACCGCAGTCGTGCTTAAGGGTGCTGGCAAGCCCTTTGACGGCCGGTACACGCTGAGCTCATCCCGCCACGAATTCAGCCCCGACACGGGTTACCTCACCACGTTCTCCGTGAGCCACGAATCCGAGCGCTCCCTCTATGGGGTCGCCGCCGGCGGCAGCGGCCGGGGCGCCGTACCTGGAGTGGTCAACGCCGTTGTGACGGCCGCAAAGGATCCGGAAAACCAAGGCAGGGTCAAGGTGAAATTTCCGGTGCTGTCCGACAACTACGAGAGCTGGTGGGCCCGCACTGTCCAGGCCGGCGCAGGTGCATCTCGGGGCGCCGTCATCCTCCCCGAAGTGGGGGACGAGGTCCTCGTGGCCTTCGGCCACGGCAGCTTCCAGCAGCCGTTCGTGCTCGGAGGCCTGTACAACGGCCAGGACCAACCGGACAAACCCTGGGCGGACCACGTGGGCTCGACCGATGGCGCCGTCACACGGCGCGCTTTCGTCTCGCGCACCGGAATGCTGGTGGAGTTCCTCGAATCCCCCGACGGGGAACAGGTGACAGTGAGTACGAGCGGGGGCAGACAGAAGATCTCGCTGGTCCAGAAACCGGACGCTGCAATCGAAATTCATTCGGAAGGGCCGGTCAGCCTCACAGCCAAAAAGGACGTTGCCGTGACGACGTCGACCGGCGCGGTAACCATCAAAGGCAAGAAAGTGACGGTGGAAGCCCTCTCGGATCTCGAACTGAAGGGCGCCACGGTGAAGATCTCCGGCACTGCGTCCGCTGAACTGAAAGCCCCCAGCGTCAAGGTGGCCGGGGATGCGACGGCGGAACTCTCCGGCGGGGCAACTACCACCGTCAAGGGCGGGCTGGTCCGCATCAACTGAGTCTGGCGCAGGATGCCGGACAACGACAGGAGGCAGCGAGGTGGGACAGGAATTCATAGGCGCCGGGTGGGCATTCCCGCTGCGGACCGACCGGACAGGCAGCATTGCGCTGGTCCGCGACCAGCGCGAAATTGAGGAGAGCATCCACCTCATCCTGGCAACATCCCCGGGAGAGCGGCCGATGCGGCCGGAATTCGGGTGCTCTGTGCACGATTACGTGTTCGCTCCTGCCGACGCCGCAACGGCAGGAGACATCGCCTACGCCGTGCGCGTGGCCTTGGACCGCTGGGAGCCACGGATCACCCTTGAGAACGTGATCGTCAACTTCGAGGGCGCGGACGCGGGAGTGCTTCTCATCGATGTGCAGTACACGATCAGGGGCACCAACGATCCGCGCAACCTCGTCTTCCCCTTCTATGTCATTCCGCGCAACGGCGAGGAGGCCGCTTCCTAATGCTCCCTTCACCCAATCTTGATGACCGCCGCTTCCAGGATCTTGTGGACGACGCCAAACGCATGGTGGCGCACCATTGCCCAGAGTGGACGGACCACAACGTCTCGGATCCGGGCGTAACGCTCATTGAAACTTTCGCCTTCATGGTGGACGAGCTCTTCTACCGGCTGAACCGCGTGCCCGATCGCTTGTACGTGGCCTTTTTGGAGTTGCTGGGGGTCACCCTTCACCCCCCGACGGCCGCGTCCGTCGAACTCCTGATGCGGTTGTCCGCTCCACAGCCGGACGCCGTCGTGATCCCGAAAGGGACAGAGGCTTCGACGCGGCGCACAGAGGAAGAGGAGGCCATCGTTTTCGCGACGACCCGTGAGTTGACGGTGCCGCCGCGCCGGCTGGCCAATGTCATAACGCAGGGGCACGGCGGGGCCGCCGTGCCCCGCACTGAAGCATTACGCGGGGACGGCAGCTTTCCCTGCTTCGGTACGCCGCCCGCGCCCGGCGACGTATTGCTGCTGGGCCTCAACGACGCGGCTCCCTCATGCGCCGTCGTGCTGCGGTTCGAATGCGAGGTCAGGGGCGTGGGGGTAAACCCCAGCAACCCGCCCCTCGTGTGGGAGGCGTGGGACGGCAGCTCCTGGGTATCGTGTGACCTGGACAGCGACGGGACCGGCGGGCTGAACCGGCCCGGCGACGTCGTGATTCATTTGCCACATCGCCATAGTTCATCTGTTCAGGGCGGTGCGCGGGCAGGCTGGCTCCGATGCCGCGTGGTGGAGCCGCGTCCCGGCTACCCGTCCTATAGTGCTTCTCCTACGGTGAGTTCCGCCAGCGCCTTTACGATAGGCGGCTCCGTTCCCGCCATCCATGCCGAGACCATCTACGACGAAGTCGTCGGAATGTCTGAAGGCGTGCCGGGGCAGTCGTTCGAATTGGGCCGCCGCCCCGTGCTGCCAGGCGGCGATGACTTCATCGTGGAGGTGGCCGCAGGCTCCGGCTGGGAGGCCTGGGCCGAAGTGGACTCGTTCGCCGGCTCAGATCCCGACGACCACGTAGTGGTGCTGGACCGCGCGTCCGGTACCGTGCGGTTTCCCCCGGCAGTGCGCGAGCCAGACGGATCCCTCCGCAGTTACGGTGCCGTGCCGCCCGCCGGAAGCCCGATTCGTATTCCGCACTACAGAACGGGCGGCGGCCCGCGGGGGAACATTGCCGCCCGGGCTCTGTCTGTGTTGCGCTCCTCCATTCCCTTCGTCAACAGCGTGGAGAATCGCCGGGCCGCACACGGTGGGGTAGCCGGGGAAACCATTGAGCAGGCGAAGGAGCGCGGGCCCCTCGCGCTGCGTACCCGGGACCGTGCCATCACCGCCGAGGACTACGAACAGCTCGCGAAACGTGCCGCCCCGGACATCGCCCGCGTCCGGTGCATCCCGGCTGTTACCCCTGACGAGGCCGGTGGCGTCCGGATCCTGGTGGTCCCCGCGGCGGTTCCGGACAAGGACAACCGGCTGACGTTCGGTGACTTGGTGCCGGACTCCGAGACTCTGGCCGCGGTCGCCGCCTACCTGGACGAGCGCCGGCCGGTTGGCGCCCGGGTGCTGGTGGAACCGCCGTTCTACCGCGGCGTGACGGTAGTCGCACAGCTGACCGCCCGTCCCAGGATCTCGCCGGAGCGTCTGCGCGCAGAGGCGCTTCGGGCGCTCTACAGTTACTTCGACCCGATCAGGGGCGGGCCCGACGGCGAAGGCTGGCCGTTCGGCCGCCCCGTGCATGCAGGCGAGGTGCATGCCGTCCTTCAGGGCCTGTCCGGGACGGAGATTGTTGACGAGGTCCACGTTTTTGCCGCCGATCCGCTCACAGGGAAGCGGGGAGAACCGCAGCAGCGCATCGACGTGAACCGGAATGCACTGGTCTTTTCTTTTGATCACCGGGTGCGCGTCTCGGAAGGGACGTGACATGCGTGGCATGGTGGAGGGACTGGGGAGTGCCGTGCCGTTGGCCACGCGCCTTCCTGCCGTCCTGCAGGAGGACGGTTTCCTCCAGCAATTCCTGCTGGCCTTCGACGACGCCCTCGCCCCCGTATTCACCACCTTGGACGGCCTCGCGTGTTACTTGGATCCGCGCCTGGCCCCCGTGGATTTCCTGGACTGGCTTGCCGACTGGGTGGGCGTAAGGGTGAATGATTCCTGGTCAACGGATCAGCGGCGTGAGGTGATTGCCAACGCAGCAACCATTCACCGTCGGCGCGGCACGGTCCCAGGCCTGGCCGATGCCGTGCGGCTGGCTGTCGGTGGTGTCCGGGACGTAAGGATCGAAGATAGCGGTGGGGCAGCCTGGTCCCAAATACCAGGCGCGGAGCTGCCGGGCCAGAGCACGGCGAGACTGCACGTCACGGTGTATGCCGCAACCACGGAGAGTGTCAGCCTCGCACGGCTGGAGGGCGTCATAAGCTCGGTGAAACCGGCCCATGTTCCCCACACCGTCGAGGTTCTTGCCTCGGCCGTTCCTTCCGACGACGATTCCTGAGGAGCAGGCGGTGCTGATCTGCGGAGAGTGCAGTGCGCGAAACGACGACGGAGAGAGTTTCTGCACCAACTGCGGCGCCTACCTGGAATGGCAGCGGCCGCTCGCCGGTGCCGCAGACAAGCCGCAAGCTGCCACGTCCGCACCGGGGCCCAAGGGCCCGCCGGACACGGCTGAGCTGCCCCAGATATCCGTGCCTGCCAGACGGGTGCCGGCTGAACTTCAGCACGGAACACCGGAGGCCGCCAATAATGGAAACGCAATCGGTGACCCTGTTACTGTCATTGACACCGAGCCTGCCGCCGTGAAGCCCGGCCAACGAACCGCCAGCGCCCCGGTGGCTAAAACTTCGGACGAAGGAAACCTCCCTGCTGTTGGCGGGCTCATCTGCGCGGCCTGCGGGACAGGCAACCCGGCTGATCGAAGCTTCTGCCGCCGTTGTGCGGAGAGCCTCACAGCGGACCCCGTCGCGGAGGCTCCGGAGGCCCCGCGGCTGTCCTGGTGGAGGCGGCTGTTTGGGCCCCCGGAGGGGAAGGCATTACCAGCCGGCACCCGGCCGAGATGGAAGTCAAGGCGGTTTCCGAGGAAAACCATCGCGTTGTCTGCGGCGCTCGGGTTGCTGGGCGGCGCGGCATATGGCAACGCTGACTCGATTGGAGGCGCTCCGCAGCGCGTCCTGGACGAATTTTTCGATGTTTCGGTTGCAGCGGACATGAAGGCCTCCCATTCTTTCAAGGATCACCGCCCCGAGCTTGCCGATGACGAGTACTCCAACACCTTGTGGGCGGGTCAGCTCAAAGACGGTGTGCACGCCAACTTCTTGGAAGCCAGGTTTGCCGGGCCCACACGTCTGGTCTACGTGTTCATTACCAAGCTTTCCGCGGAACCACATGCACCGGCGGAACTGCGGCCATCAAAAGTCCTCATATCCGTTCACTATGAGGGTGCCAAGGAAGGCGCCTATCAGAATGTCGCCGAAGTTGAGGTAGCTGATGACGAAAAGCGCCATGGCTTCTACGTCGGATCTGACAATGTCAGAGCTGTGCGGCTGACCATCATGGAGCCCAACAGCCGTACGGCCAAGTCCGTGTCCATTGCGGGAGTGCAATTTTCTGGGCGATGACAGCTATCAGATCCGCGGGGGCAGGCCGAGGTTGGGTGACACACCTAATGCCTTAAGCATGTTGGTATACCTCCGTTCGGCCCGTTCAGTTGCAGCGGGGTCCCCGGACGAGCGGTAGATCCCTATGAGGGTCCGCCATGACTCGTCACGCCACGGATCGATTTCGACGCTTCTCACGGCTGCCGCGGCCGCCGCGGCATTGTCGCCAAACGAAAGCTCAAGATGTGCGAGCGATGCAGCGGCCTCGGCGGCGCGCAGCCGGTAGCGTTCGCGTGCGTCCATCACCCATTCCGCCGCTCCGTCCTCAGGCAGCACCTCACCTGCATACAGTCCGACTGCTTGCCGCAACTTTACTGCTGCCTGTTCGGAACTGCCGGTGCTTCGTGCCACCGTGGCGTCGTGGATGGCCTGGTCGAAGTCCGAGAGATCGAAGGTTGATCCGCTGTTCAGGACCAAAGCATAGGCTTCGCCTTGCCGCACGATGGGCTGGCGCGTTTCGGCCGCGGGCCCCTCGGCCTGAAGGGCGCGGCGCAGACTCGATACGCTGACCTGGAGGTTGTGAAGCGCCGATGGTGTGTCAAGATCGGCCCACAGTTCCCCGGCAAGGCGGTCTCGGTGTACCGGACGCCCTGCATGGAGCGCCAGGATGCGAAGTACAGTCCGTGCCTGAGGGCGCACGCGCGACAAGTCGACTTCGGCTCCGTCGGCAGCGACCGAGAATCTGCCGAAACACCTGATATGAAGAGTGGGCAAGGGAGGTGCCTGTGACACGGGCGCAGGTGCCTTGCCTGGCGACTGTGTTGGAACCGGCCCAGTCCGGGACGTGGCAGTTGGGCTCTTTGACCCGGATCCAATCCATGTCCACGGCCGACAGACGAATCCGGCCGACTTGGCAGTTTCGGCAGCCGCCTGCATAAGGTCGGAATATCGCTCCGGCCGGGTTTCTGCCATGGCGGCATACGCCACCGCAAGCGCGCCCGGGACATCAGCGGTGCGTGCGAATGCTTCAGCGGTCAGCGCTTCCTCGGCAGCGCCGGGTAGATCCTGTATTGCACCGACGAGGGCCTGCGCCGCTTGGGCCCACGCTTCCAAAGCACCCGCATCCAGTCTTCGGAAACGTGCCGCGAGCGCTTCGAAGGCAAGGTATTCGGGCCGGCCGCTTCGTAGTCTCATGAGTGCGTCTGATGCAGCAACAAGGGCCGCGCCCCACTCATCCCCTCTCAGCTCGCATTCCTCCAGCACGGCCTGCACCGCATCCTGGCGAGCAGCACCCCCGAACAGTGAAGCCTGAATGCCTTGGGCGAGACGGGCGAGCCAAGTGAATCCCAGACGGTCTGCCTGCCGCTGAACGGCATCAATCTCTTCAGCCGGACCGCTGACTCCCAAGGGTGCCGGATCGGGCCCGAGAACAGCCAACGCAAGTTGGGCGGCGAGGGCGGCCGGTGTCTCGTCATCCGGACTCTCGGCGCACTTCCTGAGAAATGGGAGCGCGCCGCGTTGGTCGCCTGCGAGTAGAAGAGCGATGCTTTTAGCCAGGACCTCCCCTGGCACACGGGGATTGTGCATCGACCGTGCGGCAGACCGTGGGCCGCCATGACTGGCTGCCCGGAGAACACCGGAAGGACCGGGCCCAGCTGCCGGTTGGTCCCCTGCCCAAACGGCCGCGATTGTACGCAGCTCCCGGGCCAGCCGGAGGTACTCCTCATCGTCAGTCAGCTTGGGAACCTCTGCTGCTGCCCGGTATGCGCCGGCAGCGCAACCGTCATCCAGCAGGCTCCGTGCTGCGGCCAAAGCATAACGTGCATCTTGGCTGGTCAAGCCCGCAGGCGCGAGTGCTGCCCAACGGCACGCACCGGGAACGAGCACACGGTGTCCGGTGCGGTCCATCATCTCGCGCACTCCCTCCCAGTCCTGGCCCTCAGCCAGGATCCGCAAGGCAGCGCGATACATGCCTTCCCGTTCAAGAACGCTTGATGTGCTTCGCCGGATGCTACCCGTAACCGTGTGACCGAAGTCTCCCAGACCGGCAATCAGATATTGTCGCAATACTTCCGGAAGCCGAAATGTTGTTGCGCCGTCCTCCCGCACGAGGATTCCCAGCTCTGCCAGTTCGTTCAGAAGGAGACCGCTCTCGGTACTGTCCAGCAGCACGTCGCATCGGGCGGGCGTCAGCTGATCCAGGAGGCACGTTTGGCGGAGCAACTTTGCCATTTCCGGGGTCGTTCCGGCCAGAACGTGATTCGTCAGGTAATCCTCTGCATAGCGCGGGACCTCGCCGAGGGACTCGGCTGCACGTCGGCGTTCAACCGTGGAACGACCCTTAGTGACGGTGTGAAAGAGGTGGAGGGCTGCCGGCCAACCGTCTGTTCTGCGTGTCAGGTTGAATGTGCCGGCTGCGCTCAGGGGCTGTTTGTAGGTGGTTCGGAACAGTTGCTCCACTTCGGGGGCGCGGAAGCGCAGTTCATCCGGTCCAACTGTGACGAAGGATGGGAGTTCCGACTGGGCCAGATTGAACGACGGGGGGCGCCGGCTGCCCAGGAGGAAATTGAGCTGCGGCGAACCCAGCAACAGCAACTGTTCCAGCTCTGACTCCGCGCAGGTGCCGGCCAGAACGTGCAAATCGTCCACCACAAAGTAGACGGGAGTGTGCAGCCTTCCGGCCATCATGGCGAGTTCGGGAAGGGAATGTGCAGGTTCATCGCCGACGACGGCTGCCAGGGCAGTTGTGAACCTGGCCAGCATCTGGCCAGGGACTGCATCACCGGGCGTTGCCCGGTACCAGAAGACGGTTGCGTCCTCCTGGGCTGCCCAGTGCGCCAGGAGAGTGGTCTTTCCGGATCCCGGGGGAGCGATCACGAGCCCCAGTCTTGCCCGTGGTGATCCGCGGAGCGCATGAATCAGCCTCGGCCGCACGAGTCCGGTGACCGTCGGCGCAGTCGTGCAACCACCCTGTTGCGTTTCTGCCATGCTGTCCTGCTCTCACGGAAGGGTCTGGGTCCCCAGCGTGGACAACAGTGTAAGGTCCGCATGCAGCGGCGAGGCACTATTAAGTGGCTTCCAGCGCGTTGTGACGACCGGCGGTAGGCCCGCGCTATTCGAACCGCGACGGATCGCCGGTTCCCCGTCGCACCACCTCGGCGACGCCGCTCGAGAAGTCAATGACCGTCGTCGGCTCTGCCCCGCAGTCGCCGGAATCGACGACGGCGTCCACCACGTGGTCGAGCCGTTCCTTGATTTCCCAGCCCTGCGTCAGCGGATCCTCCTCGTCCGGCAACAGCAGCGTGCTGGAGAGCAGCGGTTCGCCCAGTTCGGCAAGCAGCGCCTGGACGAAGCTGTGCTGCGGGATGCGCACGCCCACGGTCTTCTTCTTGGGGTGCAGGAGCCGCCTCGGCACCTCCTTGGTGGCCGGCAGGATGAACGTGTAGCTGCCGGGCGTCACGGCTTTGATGCTGCGGAATACGTCGTTGCCGATGTTCACGAATTGCCCCAGCTGGGCGAAGTCCCTGCAGACCAGTGTGAAGTGGTGCTTGCTATCGAGCTGGCGGATGGTGCGGATCCGGTCCAGCGCCTCCTTGTTGCCCAGCTGCGCACCCAGGGCGTAGCAGGAATCCGTGGGGTAGGCGATCAGCCCGCCGGAATGAAGGAGATCCACGATCTGGGCGATCGCGCGCGGCTGGGGGTCCTCGGGATGAACATCAAAGTATCTCGCCATGGCTAGAGCCTACGGCCCCGGGGCCGGTTCCCGCATTCACCCCACGTGCACCCACGGCCTCCGGGTGACATCGGGTTCGGCTTCCCGCAGCACCTCCCGGGTCACCGGCGCGATCTCCCCTTCGCCAAGGAACAGGAAATGCAGCAGGTTCACCACAGGATTGCCTTCGGTCCAGCGGAAGTAGATGTGCGGCATCAGCCCGGTGACATCGCGGATGTGCAGGAGCACCGAGGCGATGGTGTTCGGCACCACGGGGCCGTGGACCTCCAGGACCCGGTACCCGTGCCGGACCACACCGCGCACTTCCAGTTCGGTTTCGAAGTCGGAGCAGTCGCCCACATAGACTTCCAGGAACAGGGCTTCGTAGTGGAGGGGCAGGTGGCTGACCTCTATCGTCGAGGTCAGCTTTTGCCGGTACGCCTCCGCGCTTTGCCGCAGCGGCTCGTGGGCGATGATGCCGATGGGCCCGCTGTCGTCGGACGCGACGAATTCGAGGGCCGCCCGGTCCAGCCGCACGTGCGTGGCGTGCAGTTCAAACGACCGGCCCACCCTGGACAGCAGCGAGATGACGATGATGCCGAGGATGAAAAGCCCGGCGATCCGGATCCCTTCGGGCCGTTCGACAATGTTCGCGACCGTGGTGTAGATGAACACCAGGGCAATCAGCCCGAACCCGGCAGTCCGCTTGCGCTCCCCGCGGTGCCGGGCGGACAGCGCCACAGCAACAGCGGCGGATGTCATGAGAACGAGGACGCCGGTGGCGTAGGCGCCGCCCTGGGCATCGACGTCGGCCTCGTAAAGGATGGTGACCAGGAACGCCGTCACGGCGAAAACCAGCACCAAGGGGCGCACAGCCTTGGCCCATTCCGGCGCCATCCCGTAGCGGGGAAGGTAGCGAGGGACCAGATTGAGCAGACCCGCCATGGCCGAGGCACCGGCGAACCAGAGGATCGCGATGGTGCTGATGTCGTAAACCGTGCCGAAGCCCGATCCCAGGTACTCGTGCGCGAGGAATGCCAGGGCACGTCCGTTGGCCTCCCCGCCCGTCTCGAATTCGGCGGCAGGAATAAGGATCACAGTGACGAAGCTGCTGCAGATCAGAAACACGCTCATGATCAGGGCCGCCGCGGTCAGCATCCGCCGGGTGCCGCGGATGCGCCCCGCCGGATTCTCCTCCGTGTCGCTTGCGTGGCCCCGCACCTGCGGCATCACGGCGACACCGGTTTCAAAACCGGAAAGCCCCAGTGCCAGTTTGGGGAACACCAGCAGCGCGATTGCCACGGCCAGCAATGGATTGCCGTGGGAGGTAACCAGGGTCTGCCACCAGTCGCTAACGGCGGCCGGGTGCGTCAGTGTTTCGACGGCGGCCCTCGCCATCACCACGACGTTCAGTCCCAGATAGACGGCAACCAGGAGGACGGCAATGCCGATCGCCTCCTTGAACCCGCGCAGGAAAACGGCAGCAAGCAGGGCAAGCAGAACCAGCGTCACCATCACCTCCTGGCCGGGCAGCCAGTCGGGGGCATACGGATTTTCCACCAGGTGCGCCGTGGCGTCCGCCGCCGAAAGCGTCATGGTGATCATGAAGTCCGTGGCCGCGAAGCCGAGCAGCACCAGGACGAACAACTTGCCGCCCCAGCGGGGGAGCAGGCGCTCGAGCATGGCGATCGAGCCCTCACCGCGCGGGCTCTCGGCGGCAACGCGGCGGTACACGGGCAGCGCCCCGAACAGCGTGACAGCCACGAGCACCAGCGTGGCGAGCGGAGAAATCACCCCGGCCGCGAGCGCCGCTATCGCCGGCTGGTATCCGAGCGTGGAAAAGTAGTCGACGCCCGTGAGGCTCATGACCTGCCACCATGGGTGCCGGCGCTCCTGCGCAGGCGTGCGGCCGCCAGGCCCCTGGTGGGACCCCTTGCCGTCCTGAAGGCCCAGGAGGAGCCAGTCCCTAACGGACGGCTTCCGGCTGAGCAGCAGCGCCGACGGGTCTGCGGGGGGACGGTTCATCGTGGTCATGGGGGCCTTTCAGCACGCGGCACGGCGCCACGGGCACAGCCGAACGTAGCACCGGGCGGGGCGCGCCGGGCCCGTAAGGGAAGGAATCTTGACGGTTCCTTAACGCCCGTGTGAGGCAGTGCACAGCGGCCCCGCTACCGAACCCGTCCCTTGCCCGCCGCGCCGGCCCGGGCTTCCGGCGCTCGTCCCGGCGCGGATTCCGGCGCACAGGTGATGCCGCCCGCGGGTGAAAGAATGGCGTCATGACACGGGAACGGATAGTCATTGGCCTGTCCGGGGGCGGTGAGGGCGACGTGCTGATCCGCCGTGGCGCCAGAATCCTGGACGGCACCGACCGCGGGGAGCTGCTCGCGGTGCACATCCGCTCCTCAGAGGGCGTGGCCGGCGAATCGCCCCAGGCACTTGAAGCGCAGCGCCGGCTGGTTGTGGAGCTGGGCGGCAGCTACCACACCGTTGCTGCCGCGGACCCTGCGGATGCCCTTCTCGAATTCGCGGCACATGTCGGTGCCACCCGGATAGTCATCGGCCAGTCCCGGAGGGTGCCGTGGCTCCCGACGGGCGGCGGCGTGGAACCCCGGGTCGTTCAAGCGGCCGGGGACTTCGACGTGCAGGTGGTGCCGCATCCCCGGGCTGGCCGCGGCATGGGCAGGACAAGGCGGGGGGATCTGGGCCGCCTGCGGGTGACTCTTGGGTTTGCCCTGGCGGCAGCCGTTCCTGTGCTCATGCTGCTCCAGCTCGCCGGGGCTGTGGCAGTGGCGCTGGTCGGAGGCCTGTGGCCGGCCGTGGCAGGTGCGCTGTGGAGCAGCCTGCTGGTCAACTTCTTTTCAACTCCGCCGCTGGGGGATCTGGCCATTCATGACCACCAGGACCTGCTGTCCCTGGGCGTGTTCGTCGGTGTGTCCGTCGCAGTGGCGGGCGTTGTGGACAGGTCAGCCCGGCGGTCCAAGGAGGCGGCCCGGTCGCAGGCGGAAGCCGCAACGCTCGGGGAGCTGGCCCGCGGCGCCACCCGAGCGGACGACACCGTGGGCAGCCTGCTGGAACAGGCGCTGGATGTCTTCGGGGCGCGGGCGGCAACGGTTTTCAGCGGCACCGGGATGCCCGGCACGGCGGCCGCCGACGGGACGGATCACAACCTGCGGCTGGTTGCGAGCGCCGGGGAGCTCACCGACGGGGAGCGCGCGGGCCTGGACTTCGACGGCCAGACCGTGGAGCCGATCGACGGCGTGACGTGGCTTGTGCTCGCAGGCAGGAGGGTTCCGGCTGCCGAAAGCAGTCTCCTCGGCGCCTTCGCCGCCCACGTCATGGCGCAGCTCGAGCGCCAGCAGTTGGCCGCCAGCCGGCTGGAGGTGCTGAGGCTCGCAGAAGGAAACACCATGCGCACAGCGATCCTGCGGGCAGTGTCCCACGACCTCCGCACGCCGCTGGCCGGAATCAAGCTCGCGGTGGGCGGCCTCCTCCAAAAGGAAGTGACCTACAAGCCCGGAGAACAACAGGAACTGCTGGAGACCATCGACGAGTGCGCAGACCGGCTCGACCTGCTGGTGGCGAACCTCCTGGACATGTCGCGCATTACAGCCGACTCCGTTCGCCCGTTGCTGGTGCCGGTCCGTTGGGCTGATGTGGTCCCGCCAGCGCTGCAGGGACTGCAGGCCGGGGCTGTCCGGGTGGAGCTTCCGCCCAACCTGCCCGCCGTGGACGCGGACCCCGGCCTGCTCGAGCGGGTCATCGCAAATATCGTGGAAAACGCCGTCAAGTACGCCCCGGGATCGGACATCACGGTGGCTTGTGTGTCGGATGGCCTGAGCGCGGCCCTCTTGGACGGGCAGCCGGCGGGCGAACTCAGGATCATCGATCATGGAAGCGGTGTGCCTGCCCGGGACGTGATCGCCATGTTCCTGCCGTTCCAGCGCCTCGATGACATCCCGCAGTCCACGGGGGTGGGTCTCGGGCTCGCGGTAGCCAAGGGGTTCATGTCCGCAATGGGAGGGAGCCTGACCGCCGAGGAGACCCCTGGCGGAGGGCTGACCATGGTGATCCGGCTGCCCTTGTCCACCGGCCCGGTCCATGGCCCGCGGGACGCCGCCCGCCCGTCGGCGGGGGCCGCGCAGTGATCCGGGTCCTCGTGGTGGATGACGACCGGCACCTGCTGACCGCCCTGCGGATTACCCTGCAGGCCCACGGATACAGCGTGGACACGGCTTCGGATGGCCGGGCCGCGCTGACGGCGGCCTCCCGCCATCCGCCCGGCCTTGTTGTCCTGGACCTGGGGCTGCCCGACATTGACGGGGCGGCCGTTCTCCGCGATCTCCGCCGCTGGAGCACCGTTCCGGTCCTCGTGCTCTCGGCGCGGCACGGATCGTCGGACAAAGTTGATGCACTCGATGCGGGGGCGGACGACTACATCACCAAGCCGTTCGGGCTTGAGGAGTTCCTGGCTCGCCTCCGCGCGCTCCTGCGCCGCGTCCCGGTGGCGGGCGGGCCGGCCACGGTCAGCACGGCCGAGTTCACGGTGGACCTGGGGCAGCGGCTCGTCACCCGGAATGGAGAGGCGGTGCGGCTGACGCGCACCGAATGGAGCATCCTGGAATTGCTGGTCAGCAACCCGGGGAAGCTCATCACGCAGCAGCAGATCCTGGCGACGGTCTGGGGGCCCGCCTATCAGAAGGAGGCCAACTATCTGCGGGTCTACATGGCCCAGCTCCGCCGGAAGCTGGAACCGGACACGGGCAAACCGCGCCATCTCCTGACGGAAGCGGGCATAGGCTACCGCTTCCGGCCCTGACCGGGCCTTCAGCCGGGCCTTCAGCCGGCCGCGAGGAGCGTTGACGAGCGTGGCCAGCGTATCCGCAACACCCCGTGAACCCTATGAAGGGGCGCCCGTTTGGGGCAACATGTGTAGTGCGGTCCGCCACCCGAGCGGCCATCCAGCCTGTCCCGACTCGAAGGAGAATGCTGTGCCTACCGTGCTCAACCCTTACCTCGGTTTCCGCGACGACGCCCGCGATGCGATGACCTTCTACCAGTCCGTTTTCGGCGGGGACCTGGCCCTCAGCACCTTCGGCGACTTCCAAGCCAGCGAAGACCCGGCAGAGGCGGACAAGATCATGCACGGGATGCTGACTGCCGGCAACGGGCTGGTCCTCATGGGCGCGGACACGCCCGCGGGCATGGACTACACGCCTGGCAACACCATCTCTGTGTCGCTCAGCGGCGAGGACGAAACCGAACTGCGCGGCTACTGGGACAAGCTCTCCGGCGAGGGCGGCAGCGTCACGGTGCCGCTGGAGCCCGCGCCGTGGGGTGACACGTTCGGCATGTGCACGGACCGGTTCGGCATTGCCTGGCTGGTCAACATCGCCGGACCCCAGCAGGCGTCCCCGGCCTGACGATTACTGCCTGACGATTACTTCCCTGACGCCTACTTCCGCGCTACGAAGTAGGCATTGAAGGGGTCCTCCTCCAGGTTCCGCACCTCCATATCGTCGAAACCGGCCTCGCGGACCATGGATTCGGCCAGCTGCACGCCCCACACGGTGCCGAGGCCCGCTCCGTCCTGCGCCAGCGAGACCGACATGCAGTGGGTCGTGGAAATCGCGTAAAGGAATGCGGCCCACGGAAGGTCGATGTTGTCCTCGAGGTTGCTCGACGCCTTCATGTCCACCATGAGGAAGGTGCCGCCGGGGCGGAGCGCCCTGTGGATGTTGCGCAGGACGGTGGCGGGATGGGCCTGGTCGTGGATGGCGTCAAAAACCGTGATCAGGTCCAGCCCTTCGCTGATGTCCAGCGCCGAGGCGTCAAGGAGTTCGAAGCGGACATTGTCCAAACCGAGGCGTTGGGCTTCGGCGCGTCCCGCATCGAGGGCCTCCTCGAAGAAGTCGTAGCCCGTGAACCGGCTGGCGGGGAATGCAGCAGCCATGAGGTTCACGGCGTGGCCGGCGCCACAGCCGATGTCCGCGACGTCGATGCCGGCGCGCAGTGCCTCCACCCTCCCGGTGAGCGGAAGGATGGACTCCAGCAGGGACGCGTCGTGGACTGCGCCGCTGTCAGCGGCCTGGATCTGTACGAAGCCGGGGTAGTCGGAGTAGCTCAGCCCGCCGCCGGTGCGGAACTTGTCGGCGATCTTTCCGGCGACTTCCCCCATGAGCGTGACATAGGTCAGCGTGCGGGCGAGGTTGTCCACGCCCGGTCCGCTGACTGAGGGGACAAGGGCCCGGTCCAGGAGGTACGTCTTGGCAACCGCGTCATATTCCACGAAGCGTGCGGTCACCATGCCGCCCAGCCACTCGCGGACGTAGCGTTCGTTCAGTCCGGCGGCGTCGGCGATTTGTTCGCTGCTGGCAGCCGGCAGGGCGGCCAGTGTCTCGAACAGCCCTGTTTGGTGGCCAATGCTCGCCAGGATGGCGATGGAGGCGTCATTGAGGATGCCGACGAGCCGCTCCGCCCCGGCCTCGACCGCATCCGTCTGCGGGACTGTTTCCGTTTGAATGGTGCTCATGGTCCGTGTCCTTTCCGAAGTCCGGACGGGGATGTCCGGTACTTTGACGCTACGGTCCGCGTACCGGAACGCGCGTCGGGCGGATGGTGCATGTTTCGCGGCGGGGAATGGGTCGCCTGATGCAGCCCCGCCGCACCGGCGTCGGGTGTCAGTTCCACTGAAGTACGACGGCGGCGGGCGAGTCCCGTCCGAAAGCGGCGTTACGCCGTCGGACGCTTTTTCAGGCCGTGCTCCTGCGCCCAACCGGCTGCGCCGGTGCGGGAGGTGACCCCGATCTTGAGGAAGATGTTGGCAAGGTGCCGGCGCGCCGTCTTTTCGCTGATGACCAGCGACGCGGCCACCTGCCGGTTGCTTGCTCCGCCGCTGACCAGTGCCAAGACCTCCGTTTCACGCGCCGTGAGGCCGCCGGGGGAGGCGCCTTCGAGCCGCCGGGCGTCCGGGGCTGCTCCAAGCTGACGGTAGATGGCAATCGCTGTTGCCCGGTCCGCGGCGGCGATGTCCGGCTGTCCGAGGACGGCGCGGCAGTCGGCCATCAGTTCGTGGATCCGGGCGGTGCTGTAGCGGGCGCGCTGTTCGCGGTAGATGCGGGCAGCGGTGTTCAGCGCGCCGAGGGCTTCCTCCGCCCGGCCGGCTCCCAAATGCACGATTCCGCGTGCCTGCGCTGCCCAGGCCTGCAGCCCGGGCGACGCGAAGCGGACAGCTGTCTGTTCCAGCTGCTCACAGAACGCCGAGGCGAGGGCCTGATGTCCTGCGGCTGCGGCAAGTTCGGCAGCAGCGAGGCGCATGCGGGCGCCTTCGAGGGGGCCGCTTTCGCCAAGCGCCACCCGCAAGTGCTCCAGCGCTGAGTCGTGGTCACCGGCGGCGGCCTGGAGGAGGGCCTCACCGGGCTGCGGTTCAACGCCGGTGTCCCGCACCCGGGCGTACGCCGCCACGGCGCCTGCCGTATCTCCGCGCAGCCGCCGGATTTCGCCCAGCTCATAGAACCCGGCCCCGGCCATCCAGCCGTGGGATGTCGCCAGCCGTTCGCTCAGGGGGCCGATCTCGCGCTCCACGGCATCCCAGTTCCCCTCGGCACTGAGGAGCTGCAACTCGTGGACGCGGGTCACGTCTGCGTACACGAACGTGCTGGAAAGACCCGCGGTCCAGCGCTCCAGAGCCGCGGTCCAGGCCCGCATGCGGGCGAGGTCACCAAGTTCGTGGCAGAGGTGGACCACGGTGCAGTAGATGTCGCCCGCCCACTCAGGGGCCACGTCACCGGCGATCACCGGCAGCATCGCCTCGTCCAGGTCGTTGAAGCCCGAGTCTGTCCGTCCTTCCCGCACCAGGGCGATGGCTGAGAGCACGCGGGCAAAACAGGCGAGGGCAGGGTCCCCGAAGCGCCGGGACAGCGCCTCGACTTTGCCGGCGGCCTCAGCGGCGGCAGCCGGGTCCCCTTCGAGGTCCATGGACATGGCCGCCTCCAGGTACAAAAGGTATCCGGTCTCCGGACATTCCGTAATGCCCTGCAGCAGCCGCCGGGCCCGGTTGAGCCACCCGGATGCAACGGCAAGGTCGCCGCGCGTTCCCCAGCGGAGGGCCAGCACAATCGCCGTCATAGCCGCGGTAGCCGGCTCGCCATCACTGTCCTGCCGGCGGTACAGCTCCTCGGCAGCCGCCAGCGATTCCGGCACGTCGCCCAGCCACCACGCCGAGTCGGCCAGTCCCTCGAGGTCGGCCGGGCCGAGCTGTGCCGGCCCCTGCTGTGACTGGCGCAGCGCAGCAGTGAAGTTGCGGTTCGCCACGTTCCAGTCCCGGCGCTGATAGGCGTCGCGGGCAGTTGTTATCAGGTCGTCGAGTTCAGGCATCGGACAGCTCCCGGATGAGTGCCTCCAGCCTACTGCCGGGGAATGCCGGGGGACAGGCGTTGCCCAGCACGAGGCACCGCCGCGATCTTCGTCTGCAGCTGGCGTCTGCCCGCCGGGGGACTTCCATCGGGCAGCCGCCCGGTGTGATGAAATCAGGGGATGGAGATCCGTCCGTACGTCGAATCCGATGCCCAGGCGACTCTGAGCGTATTCCTGGCGGCGGTGACGGAGACTGCTGCCCTGGATTACTCAGCAGAGCAAATCGCGGCGTGGGCACGGCCAGCTGAACGGGACACCAACGAGTGGAACTCCGCAAGGATGGCGTCAAATACCTATGTGGCCACTATCGGGGCCGAGGTCGCCGGCTTCTCCGACGTCGGAGACGACGGCTATATCGACATGATGTTTGTAGCCCCCAAGTTCGGTCGATGCGGGGTGGCCAGCGCCCTGTTATCGCATCTCCACGCCATCGCGGCCATGGCCGGTGCAACCGAGCTGCACACCAACGCGAGCATTACGGCGCGACCCTTCTTTGAGCAGCACGGTTTCACCGTGGCCGGCGAGCAGCACCCCATCCTGCTTGGCGTAGAGATGACCAACTTTAGGATGATGCGTCCGCTTCGGAGCTGATGCCAGAACTGTAGGAAAGATGGCCGCTCGACGGCCCGCTAAAGCCGGCTCCGGCGGGGCCGGGTCCAGATAAGCCGGGTGCACCAAAACCGCTGACGCCAGGGTTCTCGAAGCCGGCGCCTGCTCCGCTGCCCAAGAGGCTCCGGGTAAGTGCCTCGCCGTCCTCCATCAGCCCGTCAACAGCGAAGCTCAGATGTCTATCATCAACGGGGACGCCCTCCAAGGCGGCAGCAACCACGGCCCGCCGGACGAGTTCTCGGGCAAAGGAGGCGGTCGTGCCTTCGGTGCGGGATGCTGCATCTTCAACAGCGTCACTACTGAAGGGAATCGCGCGGGCGTAGAGTTTCACGAGGTTAATGCGCTCCCTCAAGGCCGGGAGCGGGATCTCTACGGCCAGATCAACGCGGCCCGGACGCTGCGCCAGAGCACGCTCGAGCATATCGACGCGGTTGGTGGTGAGGACGAAGGCCACGTCTGCATCTCTGTCCAGGCCGTCCATGGCGTCCAGCACTTCGAACAACAGCGGTTGCGGTCCGTGCCCGAAGCTTCGGTCCTCGGCAATCAGGTCGCAGTCTTCAAGAACGACGATGGAAGGCTGCAGGGCCCGGGCCATGGTGGCGGCCTCGGCGATTCTGGCCAGCGATCCCCCCGACAGGAGGATGGCGGTGGTTCCCGCGCTCTGGCTCAGCAGATAGCGGACAGTATGGGTTTTGCCCGTCCCCGGCTTGCCGTAGAGAAGGATGCCCCTCTTGAGGTGCTGCCCGTATTCGCTGAGCGACTCTCGGTGATCGGCGATGCCGAGCGCATGGCCTGACACCTTCTGCAGTAAGCCGTCGGGCAGAATGACCTCGGACTCTGTCAGGGAAGGTCTGGCATGGAAGGTGACGCCTGCGGCGCTGGGACCGTACTCGCCCATAACCAATGAAATCATCTGACCCTTGAGGACGCTCCGGTGCTGCAGTCTTCGACGGAACGCGGAGAGGAATTCCGCTGCACTGCCGGTGTCACCCGCGAGGACCTCGAGGGAAGCTGACAGCCGCCCAAACCGCGGGTTTGCATCCCGCTGCCATACGGCAACTGGGCGGCCTCCCTGTCTGAACAGCCACAGGCCCATGGCGACGGCCTGGCGTTGCTCATCCGGCCCGGTAGCCAGGTTCTTGAAATCGGGCTGCGACAGAGGGAACTGCGGGAAGAACCGGGACTGTTGCAGCATGTCGCTCAGTGACTGGTGATGGCGCTGGTCCCCGCCGCCGATGCCCAGCAGCTGGAAGTCCTCGCTCTCGGCGGCAAGTTCTGCCATCAGGATGTCAGCATCGACGAACCGGTGCACGGGTATCTCCTCCACGACCACGGACAGCGTTTCCGCGGGAACACCGAGATGTTCAGTGAGAGTGGTCAGCAGCTGCTCTCCGCCCTGCACGCGGTGCTGGCCGGACTGTGCAAGCTGCACCAGTTGAGCAAAATCGTCGATGAACTTCCCCAAGTTTTCATCCATGCGCAGACCCTACCAGCACAAGTGGCCTAAGCCGGGGGACACATTGGCCATGGTAAGTCTCGGAGGAATCCACGGAGAAGGTCTTGTAGCGAATGCCGCGGTGCCGTTCCTCGCGGTCGTCATGCGGGATGACTTCGGCATGAGTACGATGGCGGTCGGGATCGTGCTTGGCGCGCGCACTTTTGCACAACAGGGGTTGTTCCTTTTGGGTGGCGCGCTTGTCGACCTATGGGGAGCACGGCAATCGATGATCGCGGGTTGTTTAGTACGGGTCATGGGCTTTCTGCTTCTGGTTTGGGCCTCGGACTTCCCGCTGTTCCTGCTCGGCGCAGTGGTCACGGGCATGGGTGGTGCACTGTTTGCGCCTGGCACGCGGAGTCTCGTTGCCTCCGCCGCCGAGCGGCGCGCCAGGGTGCAGGAAGGCACCACACGGGACGATGCCACGCACCCCGGTGCCGCACGGAAAAACCAGGGATCTTCGCTCTTTGCCTTGCTGGTGGTCTGCAGTGAGGTGGGTGCTGTTGTGGGTCCGCTTTTGGGAGCGCTTCTACTGAAGACAGGCTTTGATACTGCGCTGCTTGCGGGGGCGGGAGTCTTTGCCATAATGGCAGCCGTCTTCTTCTGCTTCCTGCCAAAACCGCAGCCAAAACAGCGGCCCGAAGCCCCCGCAACCTCAACCGAAATGTCGGCATCCCCGCCGGCATCGGGCCTTTGGTCCTGCCTTAGGGAGAAAAAGTTCATCGGGTTCGTTGCCTTCTACAGCGTCAACCTCCTGGCGGCCAACCAGCTGTTTTTCGGGCTGCCGGTGGAACTGGAACGCAGCGGTGCAGGAGTCAGTGCATTGGCTGTCGTCTTTGCCTACGCCTCCGTTCTGACCATCACCCTTCAGTGGCCCATAGCCCGGCTCATGCGCAAAGCCGGACCGGAAATCGCACTTCCCCTTGGCTTTGCCCTGCAGGCCCTGGGCTTCGCTTCCCTCGGGGCGTTGGCGGTCTTCCCTTCGCCAAGCGGCCTCCCTGTGTTGCCGGCCCTTGTGCTGGTAACCGGTCTTGCCCTCGGGAACATGTGCGTGATGCCCATGGCGATGGGCCTGGTAATGGAGTTTGCCGCCGGACGTCCCACCGGCGTGTATTACGGCTTGCTCGCCAGTGCCGGAGGGCTCGCGGTCGTCATCGGCAACGTCGCCCTGGCTCCGCTCTATGAGCTCGCCTACGTTCCGGGAACCACTGCACTCGCTCCCTGGCTCCTTATGTCCCTGCTCGGGGCGGTGACGGCAACATTCATTGGTCGCTTCGTCCCCAACAATGCCCGCAAAGCCCGCAGCCAGTCTGACTCTCCACGCCTACTCGGGCGAGGCCGGTGACGTCCAGATCCAGTCACGGATTTCGGGGAGGTCCTCGAAATGCTCACGGATGTATACGGCGTGGGCTTCCAGCTGCCGGTTGCACAGCTCCGCCAGGTCATCCGCCCCGGACAGCCGGCGCGGCATGCGCCGCAGTGCTTCAAGAGTCAGGTGATAGCGGCTCATCCGGTTCAGCACGACCATGTCGAAGGGCGTGGTGGTGGTTCCCTGCTGGCTGTACCCGCGCACATGGAAACGTTCCGGGTTGGGCCGCCCGTGCAGCAACTGGTGGAAGGAGCGGGCATAACCGTGCCAGGCCACGACCACATCGCAGTCTTCCGTAAAAAGGGAGCTGAACGTGCCGTCGTCGAGGCCGTGCGGATGCGTGTTCCAGGGCGGCAGGACCATGGCGTCCATGATGTTGACCACGCGGACACGGGCCCCGGGGACGTGGCGCTGCAGGAGCCACGCAGCCGCCAGCGTCTCCTCGGTGGGGATGTCGCCGGCGCTGGCAAGAACGATGTCCGGGTCAGCCGTGCTCTCCGGCCGCTCGTTGCCTGCCCAGCCCCAGACCGAGGCCCCTGCCTCGGCGTGCTCGCGGGCTTCGTCCAGTGTGAGGTATTGCGGATGTGGCTGCTTGTCCACCACCACAAGGTTGACGTAGTCCGTGCTGAGCAGGGCATGTTCGGCCGTGGCCAGCAGGGTGTTGGTGTCCGGCGGGAGGTAGATGCGCGTCACCTCGCCGGAGAGGGAGAGCACTGTATCTATGAGGCCGGGTCCCTGATGGCTGAAACCGTTGTGGTCGTTGCGCCAGCAGGTGGACGTCAGCAGGATGTTGAGGCTCGGAATGGGGGAGCGCCAGTCGAGTTCGCGCGCGTGCTGGAGCCATTTGGCGTGCTGGACGGTCATGGAGGCGCTGATCATGGCGAAGGCTTCGTAACTGGCGAAGAAACCGTGCCTGCCGCTGAGCACGTACCCCTCGAGCCAGCCCTGGCACAGGTGCTCGGAGAGCACCTCCATCACGCGGCCATCGGCGGAGACGTGATCACTGGACGCCGCGGCGTCGCCGCCGCCGGGCGGGAGCAGCAGGCAGCGGTCGCTCGCCTCGAAGACGGCTCCCAGGCGGTTGCTGTTGGTTTCGTCCGGGCAGAAGAGGCGGAAGCGCGGGTCTTCCTCCGTGTTCCGGTAGAGGTCGCGGAACAGTTCGCCGAGCGGCTTGGTGGTTTCGCTGCTCGTGGAGCCACGCTCGCCGGGATCCACGGCGTACCGCGTCAGTTCCGGGATCTCCAGCGGTACGGACGGGCGTCCGTTCGCGGCCGGCAAGGACCCCATGCGCAGCGTGCCCTCGGGCGCCAGGGCGGCCAGTTCGGGAACCAGCCGGCCATCGGCGTCGAACAGTGTCTCGGGTTCATAGGAACGCATCCACTGCTCAAGTAAGGCGAGGTGCTCCGGGTTGTCCTTGACCCCTGACAGCGGCACCTGGTGGGAACGGAACGTTCCCTCCACCGGACTGCCGTCCACGGATTCCGGGCCGGTCCAGCCCTTGGGTGTCCGCAGGATGATGGCCGGCCAGCGGGCGGCACCGGTCACGCCGTTGCTGCGGGCGGCCTCCTGCAGCCCGCGGATATCGGCATATGCGCGGTCCACGGCGGAGGCCAGTTCCCGGTGGACCCGTTCGGGATCGTCGCCCGAGACCGTGACGGGATCCCAGCCGTGGGCATGCAGCAGCGCCTCCACGTCCTCGTCAGAGCGGCGGCCCAACACGGTGGGACCGGAGATCTTGTGCCCGTTGAGGTGGAGGATCGGCAGGACGGCGCCGTCCCTGGCCGGGTTGAGGAAGAAGGGCGCGTCCCATGACGCTGCGAGCGGCCCGGTTTCGGCTTCTCCGTCGCCCACAACGCAGGCGGCTACCAGTCCGGGGTTGTCCATGACCGCCCCGGTGGCGTGCATGAGGGAGTAGCCGAGTTCGCCGCCCTCGTGGATCGACCCGGGGGTGGCCGGACCCACGTGACTTCCGATCCCGCCGGGCGTCGAAAACTGGCGCGCAAGACGCCGCAGCCCCGCTGTGTCCTGGCTGACTTCCGGGTACACCTCCGAATACGTGCCTTCGAGGTACACGTTCGCCACCACGGCCGGCCCGCCGTGCCCTGGGCCGGCAAGGAAAAGGACCTCCGCGCCGGTGCGCCTGATCAGACGGTTGAGATGCACGTAGATCAGGGACAGCCCGGGGCCTGTTCCCCAGTGGCCGAGCAGCCGTGGTTTGATGTGGTCAGCCCTCAGCGGCTCCCGGAGCAGCGGGTTCTCCTGGAGGTAGATCTGGGCCACCGTGAGGTAGTTGGCGGCGTTCCAATACCGGTGCAGCAGGTCAAGTTCTTCGGTGGGAATGGCTTCGGCTGCCTCGGTGTCGCCCATGCCTGCCTCTCGTCGGATCTGCTCCAGCGCTGACGGCCACAGTCTATCCTCCGGAGTTTTAGGACCTTGGATCCCCGTGGGAGGCTGCATGTCGAGGGGCATCCCCTTGCCCGGCATCACATCGGTTCCATAACGTTGGAACCAGGGCCGGGGGCGGCCGAAGAGCCGGGACTGGCTGGGCGGGTTCCTTGGCCTGCCGCCGCAGTGGAAGGACCATGCCGTGGGAAACGCGTCACTCTATCTGGACGTCGACGGCGTGGTGTGCCCGTTTGGCGCGGCCGGACAGACGCCGTGGGGTTCGGCCTGGAGGTATGCGTACACCGGCATGCTTGAGGTGGCCTATGCGGCGGAATTGATCGATGAACTCAACGGGCTGGCGCCGACACCGGGCCTGCGTTGCGTCTGGCTGACCAGCTGGGAGGAACTGGCGCCCGCGGTGCTGTGCCCCGCAACCGGGCTCGACGGCGGAGGCTGGCCGGTGCTGACCGCGGACGGCGCGGGCAGTGGAGCGGACTGGTGGAAGCTGGAGGCCATCCAGGCCGACGTTGAGTTCAGCCGCCCCGAGCGGATCATCTGGGTGGACGACCAGCTTGCCTTCGAAGGCCGGGCACAGTCCTGGGCCAGGATCCTGCGCGGGCGTGCGCTGTTGGTCTCGCCCGATCCGAGGCGGGGGCTGTCCCCCGGGGAGCTTGAAGCCATCCGGACGTTCATGGAAGACCGGGTTTGATCTGAAGTGCGTGGCGCGTACGATCTATAGGGTTTCAAACCCGTTTCTGCAGCCACTGCAAGTCCCATCACATGAACAGCCGGTGAACTCTGTGCTTTGCAGGCGTCCGGGGAAGTGGAACTGCTGATCATCGACTCTGCAGATTGGGCAACAGGTGGATATCACCTTAATGGTGGCGCTGGTCATAGCACTGGCCTTATTTTTCGACTTCACCAATGGATTTCATGACACCGCGAACGCGATGGCCACGCCCATCGCCACCGGTGCCATCAAACCCAAGACGGCAGTTGCACTCGCAGCCGTCCTGAACCTGGTGGGCGCGTTCCTGTCCACGGAAGTGGCCAAGACGGTTTCCGGCGGCATCATCCGTGAGGGAAACGACGGCATCCAGATCACGCCGGACATCATCTTCGCCGGCCTCATGGGCGCGATCCTTTGGAACATGATCACCTGGCTGAAGGGCCTGCCGTCCAGCTCGTCGCACGCCCTCTTCGGCGGGCTCATCGGAGCCGCTGTGGCCGGCATCGGATTCCACTCCATCAATCTGGAGTCCCTGATGCAAAAGGTCATCCTGCCGGCGATCTTCGCCCCGCTCATCGCCGGGATCGTGGCCTACATCTGCACCCGCGTGGCCTACGCGCTCACCTCCCGGCACGATCCCGAGACCGGCAGCAAGCTCACGCAGAAACGCGGCGGCTTCCGGACCGGCCAGATCTTCACATCCAGCCTCGTGGCGCTGGCGCACGGCACCAACGACGCCCAGAAGACCATGGGCATCATCACGCTCGTGCTGATCGCCGCCGGAACGCAGGAGCCGGGTTCAGGGCCGGTGTTCTGGGTCATCGCGGCTTGCGCGTTCGCCATCGCCATCGGAACCTACGCAGGCGGCTGGCGGATCATCAGGACCATGGGCGCTGGCCTTACTGAGGTCAAGCCCGCGCAGGGCTTCGCTGCCGAATCCAGCACCGCTTCCGCCATTCTCGCCTCCTCGCACCTTGGCTTCGCCCTCTCCACCACGCAGGTGGCGTCCGGTTCCGTGATCGGTTCGGGCATGGGCCGCAAGGGGACAACCGTCCGTTGGGGCATGGTAGGGCGCATCGCGCTTGGCTGGCTCTTCACCCTGCCCGCAGCGGGCGTTGTCGGCGCACTCACCGCGATCCTCGTCAAGACAGGCACCGTGGGCGTGGTGATCGCCGCCGTCGCCGGAACCGGAGCAGTGCTCTACATGTTCCTGGTCTCACGCAAGTCCGCAGTTGGGCATCACAACGCTGTGGAGGTCGAAGAAGCGGGGCAGGCCGTCCGCTTCGCCAAGAAGAAAGCCCTCGCCCGGGCCGCACGCGCGGCCGAGCGCGCCAAGGCGAACAATCCGAAGGATACGCAGCGATGAAGTGGTTGGAACTCCTCACCGTAGCTGGTGCCACGCTGACCGCAGCCGTAACCGTTGTGGTCCTGTATTCCCTGGGCGTCCGCCTCACCGCCATCGCCGGAGACAGCCAGACTGCCGCCCCCGTATGGGTCCGCTACTTCGCCTACATCTGCTTCGGCCTTTGCGGCGTGGCAGTGCTGTTCGGGCTTTACCTGATCATTCCCTACTTCAGCGGATAGCGGGCCAGCGGCCGGCGTCCGCCGCTCTGGGAACCTCGCACGGGACTCGCTAGGCTGGGCCCATGTCCAGTGTCCAGTACTACGTGGCGTCTTCCCTCGACGGGTTCATCGCCACGGCTGATGATGACCTTGCCTGGCTGCTGCAGTTCGACGGCTTCGAAGGCGGGAAAGAAAGCTACGACTCCTTCATGGCCGGCGTGGGCTGCATCGTGATGGGCGGCGCAACCTACCAGTGGCTCATGGACCACGAGCCGGGCAACTGGCCTTACGCCGACATGCCCTGCTGGGTGTTCACGCACCACGAATTCAGCGCCCCGCCGGGTGCGGACATCACGTTCGTCCGCGGTGACGTCGCCGAGTTCGCTGACGACTTCACCGGCGACGCCGCAGGCAAAAACGTCTGGGTGGTCGGAGGAGGCGAACTCGCCGCCCAGTTCGCCGACGCAGGCCTGCTGGATGAGCTGATCGTCTCGATCATCCCCGTCGTGCTCGGACGGGGAAAGCGGCTGCTGCCGCTGAAAAGTCCGACGCCGCCGCTTGAGTTGGTGGATTCCCGCACCCAGGGGCGGGGGATCGTGGAGTTGCGGTACCGCTTCGCGGCAGGGCCAGCCGCAGGGCAGGCCCCAGGGCAAGGCTAGACGCCGGAGCAGCTACGCGCCGGTGTCCCGGATCAGGTTGGTGAGGCGGGCGGTGGAGAGCCGGCGGCCCTGCTCATCTGTCATGACAATCTCGTGGGTGGTCAGCGTGCGGCCCAAGTGGATGGCCGTGCAGGTGCCCGTCACGGTGCCTGACGCGATGGCCCGGTGATGCGTCGCCCCCACTTCGATGCCCAGTGCCTGCCGGCCCGGCCCCGCATGCATCCCGGCCGCGAATGATCCCAGGGTCTCGGCCAGCACCACGTGGGCGCCGCCATGGAGGATTCCCGCCACCTGGGTGTTCCCCTCCACCGGCATCGTGGCCACCGTCCGTTCGGGGCTCATCTCCAGGAAACGGATGCCCATCTTCACCACGAGGGCACCGATTCCGTACCCGCCAAGCCAGTCGTGGAGGTGTTCTGGCACACCGGCGGCAAAGAGCTCTTCCCTGAACTGGGCCTCGACGGAGGGAACCTCCCCGGCAGGGCGCGCTGCTTCCGCCGGCCCGCGATCCCCGGCCGGTTCCCCGTCAGGGCTGCCGAGAGTGAAATTGTCCATCATGGCAACTAGGCTGGCACCTGTGAGTGAAACAACCAAACCGGCCCCCTTCCCGTCCACAACCGAGACCCTTCAGGACATCGCGGTGTCCTCGCCTGCCGGCCCGTCGGTGTCGGCAACCGAGGCCCCCGTCATTCCCCTGACGGACCAGCCCCGGCTTCTGGTGCTGGACGGGCACTCCATGGCCTTCCGGGCTTTCTTTGCCCTCCCGGCTGACAAGTTCTCCACCGCCCGGGGCCAGCACACGAATGCGATCCATGGGTTTACATCCATGCTCATCAACCTGATCAAGGAACAAAAGCCCACGCACATCGCAGTGGCTTTCGACGTGTCGGATGACACCACTCACCGCAAGGCCGAGTACAGCGAGTACAAGGGCGGCCGCAATGAGACTCCCCGGGAGATGAGCGGCCAGATCGACCTCATCGACCAGGTGATGGGCGCGTGGGGCATCAAGACCATCAAGATGCCCGGCTACGAAGCGGACGACATCCTGGCCACGCTGGCAGCAATGGGTGAAAAGGCCGGCTACGAAGTCCTGCTCGTATCGGGTGACCGGGACGCCTTCCAGCTCATCACGGACAACGTTTTCGTGCTGTATCCCCGGAAGGGCGTCAGCGACATCCCGCGCATGGACGCTGCCGCCGTCCAGGAAAAGTACTTTGTCTCGCCCGCCCAGTATTCGGATCTCGCCGCCCTGGTGGGGGAGACCGCGGACAACCTCCCCGGGGTTCCCGGCGTCGGACCCAAGACGGCTGCGAAGTGGATCAACCTCTATGGTGGACTCGAAGGCGTGCTGGAACACCTCGATGCCATCGGCGGGAAGGTGGGCGACGCGCTGCGGGCCAACGTTGAGGCGGTGAAGCGCAACCGCAAGCTGAACAGGCTGCACACAGACCTCGACCTTCCCGTGACGCTGGACGAACTGGCGGATCCGCGGCCAAACCAGGAAGCGCTCGAGGAGCTCTTCGACACCCTCGAGTTCAAGACCATCCGCACGCGGCTCTTTGACCTGTACGCCAGCGAGGCCCCGGAAGCGGAACGCGAGCCCCTGGAGAGCCGGGACTTCGCCAGGCTGACCGACGCGGACGCGCTCCGGTCCTTCCTGGAGGCAGGGGCCGGCCAGCGGTCCGCCCTCGCCGTCGACGTCCTGCCCGGCCGGATCGGCGAGGACGCCGACGCCGTTGCGATCGTGCGCGATGACGCCGCCGCCTACGTCGACCTCACCTCGCTGGACGCCGACGCTGAGAACGTCCTGGCGCAGTGGCTCCGGGACGGGGAATCCGCGAAGGTCATGCACGGCTACAAGGCAGCCCTGAAAGCCCTGAATAACCGCGGGCTTGGCCTGGAAGGCGTCGTGGATGACACCTCCATCTCCGGCTACCTCATCCAGCCCGACCGCCGCACCTACGAGCTGGCCGAGCTGGCCCAATACCACCTGAACATCCACGTTTCCCCTGAGGCCGCCAAGGCCGGGCAGCTGGAACTGACGTTCGACGACGACGCCGCAGCGGCGTCGGGGGCGCTGGTCCAGGTCGCCGCCGTCGTCCACAAGCTGAGCCGGTTCTTCGAATCGGAACTGCAGGAACGCAAGGCCGAGGAACTGCTCGCCACACTGGAACTGCCGGTGAGCCGGGTCCTGGCCGACATGGAGCATGCCGGCATCGCCGTCTCCATGGACTTGATGGACGAACAGCTGGCGGACCTGGCCCGGGTGATCGACGATGCGCAGGAACGTGCGTTCGCCGCGATCGGCCACGAGGTCAACCTGGGTTCGCCGAAGCAGCTGCAAACTGTGCTGTTCGACGAGCTGCAGCTGCCCAAGACCAAGAAAATCAAATCGGGCTACACCACAGACGCCGCTTCGCTGAAGAACCTGCTGGAGAAGACGGGCCATGAATTCCTGGTCCAGCTCATGGCGCACCGCGAATCGGCCAAGCTGCGCCAGATGGTGGAGACGCTCAAGAAGTCCGTGGCCGAGGACGGGCGCATCCACACCACGTACGCCCAGAACGTGGCGGCGACGGGGCGCATCTCCTCCAACAACCCCAACCTGCAGAACATCCCGATCCGCAGTGAGGAAGGCCGGCGCGTCCGTGGCATCTTCGTGGTCAGCGACGGGTACGAGTGCCTGCTGTCCGCGGACTACTCGCAGATTGAAATGCGCATCATGGCGCACCTGTCCGGTGACGCGGGGCTGATTGAGGCCTACCGCCAGGGCGAGGACCTGCACCGCTTCGTCGGCTCGTCCATCTTCCACGTGCCGCCGGCAGAGGTCACCAGCGCCATGCGCTCCAAGGTCAAGGCGATGTCCTACGGCCTGGCCTATGGGCTGACCTCCTTCGGCCTGTCCAAGCAGCTGGAAATTTCGGTCGATGAGGCCAGGACCCTCATGAAGAACTACTTTGACCGGTTCGGCGCCGTCCGCGACTACCTCCGGGGCGTGGTGGACCAGGCCAGGATCGACGGTTACACGTCCACCATCGAAGGGCGGCGCCGCTACCTGCCGGATCTCACCAGCACGGACCGGCAGATGCGGGAAAACGCCGAGCGCATCGCGCTTAACTCGCCCATCCAGGGGTCCGCCGCGGACATCATCAAACGCGCGATGCTGGGCGTGCACGCCGAGCTGGCCGCGCAGGGACTCAAGTCGCGCATGCTGTTGCAGGTGCACGATGAACTCGTGCTGGAAGTGGCCAAGGGGGAACGCGAGGCGGTTGAGAAGCTGGTCACCGAGCAGATGGGCTCCGCTGCGCAACTGAGCGTTCCCCTGGACGTGCAGATCGGCGTGGGCACGAGCTGGTACGACGCAGGCCACTAGTACATACAGAATGTGCAGGGCGCCTTATCCGGCGCCCTGCGCATGATTGTCATCCGTGGCCAAATTTCAGTCGGTTCAAAGGGGGAGCAGTACATGGCAGATAGCTATGAGATCAGGCGATTCAGGGTTTCGGACGAAGGCGCGCCCGGGTACACCGAGGGAGCCGACTGGCTACAGGCCGTGGGCTTCGGCTTCCACGACACCCGGCGGAATGACGCATTCGTGGAGAAGATCCTGGCAATGTACCGGGTGGACTGCCGTGAGCTGACGGGCGTCTACCAGACCAGCCAGGTTGCCCCGCATTCCCTGGGCGCCAACGTTCCCGTGGCGACGTTTGGCACCTTGCGAAAGGACCTGAACGTCGGCTACGGCCGCCAGCTCCGGACGCACATGGTGACGGCAGTGACGGTGCGCGGGACCCACCGTCGCCAGGGCCTCCTGCGCCGGATGATGACCGAGGACCTCTCGTCCGCCAAGGCCGACGGGCTGGCCATGGCGGCCCTTACGGCCTCGGAGGGGTCCATCTACGGCCGTTTCGGCTACGGCGTGGCCACCTTCGAGCGGTCCATCAAGGTCGATACCGGCCCGAGGTTCCGACTTCGCCATGCCGCGACAGGGAGAGTGGAAATAGCGGACCGGAAAGTCCTCCTGGACCTGGCGCCGGACGTATTCGAACGCGTGCACCGGCACACCCCGGGGTCCATCGTCCGGCAGGAAGCCTACCGGCAGAAGGTCTCCGGGGCCGTGGGCGATGAAGGCAAAGAGGACGAGGCCATCAAGTGCGCCCTGCACTACGACGCCTCCGGCGCCGTGGACGGCTATGTCTCGTACAAGTTCGCGGGCTGGGACACCAAGCCCTACACAATCGAACTCGTCGACCTCGTGGCCGCCACCCACTCCGCCTACCTGGAGCTGTGGCAGTTCCTCGGCAGCATCGACCTGACCGAGCGGGTCAGCTGGGCTGACGCCCCGGCGGATGACCCGCTCGGGTGGGCGCTGGAAGACCCGCGGTGCATCGACTCCTCCGACCACCGGGACATGCTGTGGCTCCGGATCCTCGACGCAGGCAAGGCTCTGGCAGCCCGGCGCTACTCCGCGGACGGGTCCCTGGTCCTGGGGATCAGCGATTCCCTGGGCTTGGCGGACGGCACCTTCCTCCTCGAGGTCAGCGGCGGCGATGCCCGGGTCACCGAGGCTCCGTCCGGTGTCCAGCCGGAGCTGTCGCTCGACGTCGCCGAACTCGGCTCCATCTACGTCGGCGGTGTGTGTCCGGTGACGCTGGCCTCGGCCGGGCGGATTACCGAGCATGGACCCGGCGCGGCGCTGAAAGCGCGGCACATGTTCGCCGTCGAGCGCGCGCCGCACTGCCTGACCCACTTCTGACCGCATTGGGGCAGGTCACAGGCCCGCAGGGGTAGCCGCGACGCTTTGACCCGGGTTCACGCGAGCGACTAGACTAAACGGGCGTGTACTACGTGCACGCATCTCTAATCCACAAAATCAGGAGGACCCGGCAGATTCTTGCGATCTGCCGCGCTTTGCGCCTGCGTTCCATAACGCTGGGGCGATGGTTTGCCTGACCGACTAACTATCCACAACGGAGCCCCTACTACATGACCATCACCTCCACCGAGAAGCCCGGTACCCCCGTAGTCGCCATTAACGACATCGGTACCGCTGAGGACTTCCTCGCAGCAGTCGACGCCACCATCAAGTACTTCAACGACGGCGACCTCGTCGAAGGTACCGTCGTCAAGGTCGACCGCGACGAAGTTCTGCTCGACATCGGTTACAAGACCGAAGGTGTCATCCCCTCCCGCGAGCTTTCCATCAAGCACGACGTTGACCCCGGAGACGTCGTCTCCGTTGGCGATCAGGTCGAAGCCCTGGTGCTCACCAAGGAAGACAAAGAAGGCCGCCTGATCCTCTCCAAGAAGCGTGCTCAGTACGAGCGCGCCTGGGGCGACATCGAGAAGGTCAAGGAAGAAGACGGTGTTGTCACCGGTACCGTCATCGAGGTTGTCAAGGGTGGTCTTATCCTCGACATCGGTCTGCGCGGCTTCCTGCCGGCGTCCCTCGTCGAGATGCGCCGCGTGCGCGACCTGGCTCCGTACATCGGTCAGCAGATCGAAGCCAAGATCATCGAGCTGGACAAGAACCGCAACAACGTTGTGCTGTCCCGCCGTGCATGGCTCGAGCAGACCCAGTCCGAGGTCCGCTCGACCTTCCTCAACAAGCTGGAAAAGGGCCAGGTCCGTCCCGGCGTCGTTTCCTCCATCGTCAACTTCGGTGCCTTCGTGGACCTGGGCGGCGTAGACGGCCTCGTCCACGTTTCCGAGCTGTCCTGGAAGCACATCGACCACCCGTCCGAGGTTGTCGAAGTTGGCCAGGAAGTCACCGTCGAGGTCCTCGAGGTCGACCTGGACCGCGAGCGCGTCTCCCTGTCGCTCAAGGCTACGCAGGAAGACCCGTGGCAGACCTTCGCCCGCACCCACGCCCTCGGCCAGGTTGTTCCGGGTAAGGTCACCAAGCTGGTTCCGTTCGGTGCGTTCGTCCGCGTCGAAGACGGCATCGAAGGCCTGGTCCACATCTCCGAGCTCGCTGTGCGCCACGTTGAGCTGGCTGAGCAGGTTGTCTCCGTCGGCGACGAGCTGTTCGTCAAGGTCATCGACATCGACCTTGAGCGCCGCCGCATCTCCCTCTCCCTCAAGCAGGCCAACGAGGGCGTCGATGCCGACAGCACCGAATTCGACCCGGCACTCTACGGCATGGCCGCCGAGTACGACGAAGAGGGCAACTACAAGTACCCGGAGGGCTTCGACCCGGAGTCCAACGAGTGGCTTGAAGGCTACGAGAACCAGCGCGCAGCCTGGGAGCAGCAGTACGCTGACGCCCAGACCCGCTGGGAAGCCCACAAGAAGCAGGTTGCCCAGCACGCTGCCGACGACGCTGCAGCTGCAACGTCCGGTGAGAGCGACTCCGGCACCACGAGCTACTCCTCCGAGCCGGCTGCTGCCGAGACCGGTGCAGGCACGCTTGCTTCGGACGAGGCCCTCGCAGCACTGCGCGAGAAGCTGACCGGCAACTAATTGCCGTAAGTACTGACAGCCAGTAAAAAGGTGGCCGTCCCCGGAAGGGGGCGGCCACCTTTTTGGGTTGCTGAACCGGCAGCGTCAGGCGGTCTGGCCCGCGTGTGCCCCTTCGGCGATTTCCTCCAGCACCTTGTCATTGAAGGCCGGGAGGTCGTCCGGCTTCCGGCTGGTCACGAACCCCTGGTCCACTACCACCTGCTCGTCGGTCCAATTGGCACCAGCGTTCCTGAGATCGGTCGCGAGGGTGTGGTACGAGGTGAGGTTCCGGCCCTTGACTACACCGGCGTCGATGAGCAGCCAGGGGCCGTGGCAAATCGCGGCTACGGGCTTGTGCTGCTCGAAGAAGCTCCGCGCAAAGGCCTGGGCGTCTTTGTTCACGCGCAGGTGATCGGCGTTCACGACGCCGCCGGGGATCACCAGGGCGTCGAAATCCGAGGCGCTGGCCTCCGCCAGGGTGAGGTCGACGTCGAACGTGTCCCCTTTCTCGACGCCGTTGAAGCCTTGGAGCTTTCCGCTGACGGGAGCAACGAGGGTGGGCTCGCCACCGGCTTCCTTGACCGCGTTCCAGGGGCTGGTCAGCTCCACCTGCTCCACGCCGTGCGTGAGCAGAAAGGCGACTTTCTTGCCTGCGATGCTGTGTTCCGACATTCGTCCTCCTTCAACGTGGCGCGCCGCCTGAGGTGTGCCGCACGGGCACGGGCCGGCCGGGCGCGCGGTGCTGGCTTACACCTCAACCCTAGGAACCAGGCAACTGATAAGCAACCTGATAATTGGTTTCCTGGTCCGGATATCTGCTCGGGGCAGATCCTTGGTTGGGCACTTCGTTGGGCATCCGCCTCCGGCGCGGCCGCGGTCAGCGGGGGAGCGGCACGTCCACCCAGTCTGTGCCTTCGGGCTCCAGGTCCGCGCTTCCGGACGTCATGGCTGCCAGTCGCTCGGCCGCCTCCGCCAGGACCTCCGGCGAGTCCGGGAAGGCCAGCCGCAGGACGGTCGCCTGCGGCTCGTATCCCGTTGCTGCCATGGCATAGCCGGCGGCGCGGAGATCGTTCTCCAGCCGGCCGGCAGCGGCATGGGGTACCCGGACGGCGCAGAGGCGCAGCCTCCTGCGCTGCACCAGTGGCGCGAGGTCAAGGGCTGCGGACACCGACTCGGAGTACGCCCGCACCAGCCCGCCGGCCCCCAGGAGTATCCCGCCAAAATACCGCACGACGACGGCACTCACGTCACTGAGGTCCGTCACCCCGGAGGCGGTTTCCCGCCGGACCAGGGCCTCCAGCATGGGGATCCCTGCCGTTCCGGAGGGCTCGCCGTCGTCGCTGGAACGCTGGACGCTGCGGTCCGGGCCCAGCACGAACGCTGAACAGTGGTGCCGTGCGTCATGGAATTCGCGCCGCAGGTCCGCCACGAGCGCCCGTGCGGCGTCTTCGCTGTCCGTGCGCCGCAGCACAGTGATGAACCGGGACCGCTTGACCTCCAGCTCATGGCGGAAGTCCGGCCCGGCGGCCAGGGTGGTGAAGGACGACGTCCTGCTCTCTTGCTCGTGCACCGCCCTAGTCTAGTCCGGGCATGGGCCCACGCCGCGAGGTCAGGGGAGCGGTGGATGGGCCCACGCCGCGAGGGTTCCCTGGGCGAGCGGAGCGAGGTCAGGGGAGCGGTGGATGGGCCCACGCCGCGAGGGTTCCCTGGGCGAGCGGAGCGAGGTCAGGGGAGCGGTGGGGACTAGTCTGGGGTTGTGCTGAAGATCGGGTTGACGGGCGGCATCGCCTCAGGGAAGTCCATGGTGGCCGCGCGCCTCAAAGAGCTGGGGGCGGTGCTCGTGGACGCCGACGCCATCGCCCGCGACGTCGTGGAACCGGGCACGCCCGGCCTCGCCGCCGTAGTGCAGGCGTTTGGGGAGGACATCCTCGGCGCGGAGGGCCGGCTGGACCGGGCGCGCCTCGGCGCCGTCGTGTTCCGGGATCCGGAGCGGCGCGCCCAGCTTAACGGCATAGTCCACCCCCTGGTCCGCCGGCACGCCGCCGCGGTGATCGCCGCCGCCCCCACGGACGCCGTCGTGGTCCAGGACATCCCGCTCCTCGTCGAAACCGGCCAACAAAGCAACTTCCACCTCGTCGTGGTGGTGGACGCGGCAGCCGAGGTCCGCGTCCAGCGGATGGTCAAACACCGCGGCATGACGGAGGAGGAGGCCCGCTCCCGGATGGCCGCCCAGGCCGCCCGGGACGTCCGGCTGGCGGCGGCGGATGTTGTCCTGGACAATTCCGGGACTCCGGAGGATCTGCGGTGTGAGGTGGACCGGCTGTGGGAGGACCGGCTCGTGCCGTACGCCGGGAACATCAGCGAAGCCACCGTCGCCGCCCGGAACGGCGGCCCGGTGCTGGTTCCGCACGATCCGGACTGGCGGCGCCAGGCGTCCCTGCTCCTGGACAGGCTGCGGTCCGCTGCTCCCCATGATGTCCTGTCCGTCGATCACATCGGATCCACGGCGGTCCCCGGACTCGACGCCAAGAACGTCATAGACCTCCAGATGGCCGTGGCGGATCTGGAGACGGCCGATCGCATTGCGCCGCTGCTCACTGCCGCCGGGTTCCCTGTGTGGCCGGGCATCCTGCTCGACAGCCCCGCGGCCGGACGCCCCGATCCCGCAGCCTGGTCCAAGCGGCTCCACGGCAATGCAGATCCCGGGCGGCCCGTGAACCTCCACGTCCGCGTTGCCGGCTCCCCGGGATGGCGCTTCGCGCTGGGCTTCCGCGACTGGCTCACCGCGGATCCGGCCGCCCGGGACGCCTACGCGGCGGAAAAGCACCGGGTCGCGGCGCTCCACGCATCGGACACGTCCACGTCCAGGTACTCCCAGGGCAAGGAAGCCTGGTTCATGGAAACCGCCGGGCCTGGCATGGAGCGGTGGGCAGCAAGCAGCGGCTGGCAGCCGCCGTCGTACGCTTCTGCGGGCAGCGGTAGATTAGATACATGAGTCTTGCGCAGGAGATCAACCGCGTCGTCGCGCCCTTTGAGGTCATCAGCGAGTTCAAGCCCGCGGGCGACCAGCCGGCCGCCATCGCCGAGCTCACCGAACGGATCAGGAACGGTGAAAAAGACGTGGTGCTCCTGGGCGCCACCGGTACAGGAAAGAGCGCCACCACGGCGTGGCTCATCGAGCAGGTGCAGCGCCCCACGCTGGTGATGGTCCAGAACAAGACCCTGGCCGCCCAGCTGGCCAACGAGTTCCGGGAACTGCTGCCCAACAATGCGGTGGAATACTTCGTCTCGTACTACGACTACTACCAGCCGGAAGCCTACGTTCCGCAGACGGACACCTTCATCGAGAAGGACTCCTCCGTCAACGAAGAGGTGGAACGGCTCCGGCACTCCGCCACGAATGCGCTGCTGACCCGCCGGGACGTGATCGTCGTGGCCACGGTGTCCTGCATCTACGGTCTCGGCACCCCGGAGGAGTACATCGCCGGCATGGTGACCCTCCGCAGGGGCCAGGAGATGAACCGCGATGACCTCCTGCGGAAGTTCGTGTCCATGCAGTACACCCGCAATGACATGGACTTCCACCGGGGAACCTTCCGCGTCCGCGGCGACACCGTCGAGATCATCCCCATGTACGAGGAACTCGCGCTCAGAATCGAATTCTTCGGCGACGAGGTGGAGAACATCTACACGCTGCATCCGGTCACCGGCGATGTCATCCGCGAGGAAACCGAGATGTACGTCTTTCCGGCGTCCCACTACGTCGCCGGGCCCGAACGCATGTCCCGCGCCATCACCGCCATCGAGAATGAGCTGGCGGAGCGGCTCAGCGTCCTGCAAGGCCAGAACAAGCTCGTCGAGGCCCAGCGCCTGCAGCTGCGCACCAACTACGACCTCGAAATGATGCAGCAGATGGGCTTCTGCAACGGCATCGAGAACTACTCGCGGCACATTGACGGGCGGGCGGGCGGCTCCGCCCCGCACTGCCTCATCGACTACTTCCCGGACGATTTTCTGCTGGTCATCGACGAATCCCACGTCACCGTGCCGCAGATCGGCGCCATGTACGAGGGTGACATGTCGCGCAAACGCACGCTCGTGGACCACGGCTTCCGCCTCCCGTCCGCCATGGACAACCGTCCGCTGAAATGGGACGAGTTCCTGGAGCGGGTGGGCCAGACGGTCTACCTGTCCGCGACGCCCGGAAAGTATGAGCTCGGCAAGGCCGACGGCTATGTGCAGCAGATCATCCGTCCCACCGGCCTGGTGGACCCCGAAGTCGTCGTCAAGCCCACCAAGGGCCAGATCGACGACCTCCTGGGCGAAATCCGTACGCGCGTGGAGAAGGACGAGCGCGTCCTGGTCACCACCCTCACCAAGCGCATGGCCGAAGACCTCACGGACTACCTCCTGGGCCACGGCATCAAGGTGGAGTACCTCCACTCGGATGTTGACACGCTGCGCCGCGTGGAGCTGCTCCGTGAGCTCCGCATGGGCAGCTTCGACGTGCTCGTGGGCATCAACCTCCTCCGTGAGGGCCTCGACCTTCCCGAGGTGTCGCTGGTGAGCATCCTCGACGCGGACAAGGAGGGCTTCCTGCGTTCCTCCACGTCGCTGATCCAGACCATCGGCCGTGCGGCGAGGAACGTGTCCGGCCAGGTGCACATGTACGCTGACCGGATCACCGACTCCATGGCGCATGCCATCGAGGAGACCAACCGCCGCCGCGCCATCCAAGTCGCCTTCAACGAGAAAAACGGGGTTGACCCGCAGCCACTGCGGAAGAAGATCGCGGACATCACGGACCAGCTGGCCCGGGAGGACGCGGACACCCAGGAACTGCTGAACAACAACCGCCTCGCGAAGGGCGCCAAGCGGGGAAAGTCCGCGGCGAAGGGTGCGGCCACCGTGCGGGCGGACGGCCTCGCCGCCGCCCCCGCCGAGGACCTGGTGGGCCTGATCGAGCAGCTGACCGAGCAGATGCATGGCGCGGCGGCCGAACTCCAGTTCGAGGTGGCCGCCCGGATCCGCGACGAAGTCTCGGAGCTGAAAAAGGAACTCCGCCAGATGCAGGCCGCCGGCCACGCCTGACCCGAAGCCTGACCGGAAGCCTGACCGCAAGCCTGGACCGACGCCTGGCCGGAGGGGGTCCGGGCGGTATCCGGATGGTGTCCGAGGATGGAACGTTGCCCTGCTGCGGCACGTTGAGGCGCGGGGAGGCGCCGGCGTCATGTAAAGTTGAGGTCACGTAGGGGAGTATCCCAAGCGCTACGGCCGTCAACACGCAGGGCACAGATGCCTTGCCGGGCGTAGCGGGCAGCCACATCAGCACAAAGTGCACGGGTTCGCCGGAGAGACTTACACCAGTTTTTTGTACCCTGCGAAAGGTATCTCTGTGCAGCTTCCCGTCTGGTTTGAGGTCGGCTCGTTCGTCGCCCTCGGCATCATTCTCCTGCTTGACCTGCTCCTGGTGGTGCGGCGCCCGCACGAACCCTCCATGAAGGAAGCCGGCCTCTGGGTCGCTTTCTATGTGGCTCTTGCCCTGGTCTTCGCCGGTGCCATGTTCATGTTTGCGGGTCCGGAGTACGGCGGGCAGTTCGTCGCCGGCTGGGTGACCGAATACAGCCTGAGCATCGACAATCTCTTCGTTTTCATCATCATCATGGCCCGCTTCTCCGTGCCCCGGAAGTACCAGCAGGAAGTGCTGATGGTGGGTATCGTCATCGCCCTCATCCTGCGCGGCATCTTCATCATGCTCGGAGCGATCGTCATCGAGCAGTTCAGCTGGGTCTTCTACATCTTCGGTGCCTTCCTGCTGTGGACGGCGTGGAAGCAGGCACAGGACGAAGGCGAAGATGAAGAGGACCGCGAAAACCCGATCATCGCCAAGATCCGCACCGTGATCCCCATGTCGGAGAAGTTCGACGGCGGCAAGCTCCGCACCGTGGTCAACGGCAAGAAGGTCTTCACCCCCATGCTGATCGTCTTCGTGACCATCGGCATGACGGACCTGCTGTTCGCCGTGGACTCCATCCCCGCGATCTTCGGCCTCACCCAGAGCGCGTTCATCGTCTTCACGGCGAACATCTTTGCGCTCATGGGCCTGCGCCAGCTCTACTTCCTGCTCGGCGGCCTGATGAACCGCCTCATCTACCTGAAGCACGCGCTCTCCTTCATCCTGGCGTTCATCGGCGTGAAGCTGATCCTGCACGCCATGCACGTCAACGAACTGCCGTTCATCAACGGCGGCCACCACATCGAGTGGGCACCCGAAATCCCCACCTACGTTTCCTTGGCGGTCATCGTGGGCACCATCATCGTGGCCGTGATAGCCAGCCTGGTCAGCTCCAAGGCAAAGCAGGCTCATCTGGACGCCCGCCTCGAGGAGGACGCCCGGAAGAGCCGGGGCGAGGTGGACGCGGACGTCGAGTAGGCGTACTGCCAACAGGCCTTAGGCAGCCCTCCTGGGAACTGCCCACGGGGAACCCCGGTCACTGTGTGGCCGGGGTTCTCCCTTTAAGAAACTTTGCTATGGATCCTCCTCGCACAGCCGGGCCCGGACTATGCTCGGAGGATGGCAACCACTTCCCGGGCGGAGCCGGATGTGCGCCAGGTGCAGCGTCGCACCGTGCTGCTTTTGGGATCCGCGCAGTTGCTCAGCGCCATTGTTACAGGGGCCACCGTATCCATCGGCTCCCTGCTCGCCGTCGACCTGTCCGGTTCCGAGGCGTGGGCAGGATCAGTCGCCACGATGATGACTCTCGCCGCCGCGCTGGCGGCACTGCCGCTGGCCTCACTGGCCGAGCGCCGTGGACGAAGGATCAGCCTGGCCACCGGCCTGGCGGCCGCCCTGGCCGGTGCGCTCCTCATCGTGGTGTCCGTGGTCACCGGCATTTTCGTGTTTCTGGCGATTGGCGCGGCCGGCGTCGGGGTGGGCACGGCCGCCAACCTGCAGGCGCGTTTCGCCGCCGTCGATTTGGCAGACGCCGAACACCGCGGACGTTCCCTGTCCGCCGTCGTCTGGGCCATCACCGTCGGAGCCGTGGCCGGGCCCAACCTGGTCCAGCCCGGCGCGGTGGTGGGCCAGAGCCTGGGGCTGCCGCCCATTGCGGGACCGTTCGTCATCTCCGCCGCCGGGCTGTTGCTCGCCTGCGGCTTGCTCCTGGCCGGCCTGCGCCCCGACCCTCTCATCCTGGCGCGGCAACTTGCCGCACGGGGCCAGCCCGCCGGGGCTGCCACGGGCGGTGCGCCGGTTCCGGCGCTGGCCGGAGGCTCACTCGCGAGGGGCCTCCGGGCGGTCCGTCATGCACCGGCCGCGATCCTGGCTCTGGCCGCCGTCGTCGGTGCCCACGCCATGATGGTGGGCGTCATGTCCATGACCCCGCTCCACCTGCAGGCACTCGTTGCAGGGCCCAACAGTGTCCATGGCAGCCATGCCGCCGGAAGCGATGCGCTGGTCATCATCGGCTTTACCATCTCGCTGCACATCGCCGGGATGTTCGCACTCTCCCCGGTCATGGGCTGGCTGACCGACAAGCTTGGGAGGACCCAGACCATCGCGCTGGGCCTCGCCATTCTCCTGGCCGCTGTTCTGGTGGCCGGCTTCGGCCAAGGGTCGACGACGGCGGTCGCAGTGGGCCTCGTGCTCCTGGGCGTGGGGTGGTCGGCCTCCACCATCGCCGGATCCACACTCCTTGCGGAAAGCGTCAGCCAGCAGGACCGGGTGGCGGTCCAGGGCGTCTCGGACATGCTGATGGGTGCGGCCGGTGCCGTCGGCGGTGCTGTCTCGGGCCTCGTCCTGAGCTGGGTCGGATACCTGGGCCTCAACCTGGCCGGCGGCGTGCTCGGTGCCGCGGTCCTGGCTGTCGCCGTCGTTGCCCTTCTGGCAGGGCGGTCGAAACCGGTCGGATCAGTGCCGGACTGAGCGCACCATGCCCAGCAGGCGGCCGAAGATCGCTTCGCCGTCGTCGGCGATGCCGTCGTGGTGGAAATCAGCAGTTTCCCAAACCTGCAGTCCCCGGACAGCGGCGGCGGTCTCCAGGGACAGGCCGCGCTCCACGTAGATATCGTCTGTGTACACGGCGGCTGCTGCCGGCACGGTGTTGGCTGCCAGCTGAGGCAGGTCATAAAGCGGCTTCCAGTCCGGCTTGGCGGCCAGCAGGTCAGCCACGTCCTTCAGCGGGCGCAGCGCCTGGTCCTGCTCGAAGTACCACGGGTAGACCATCTCGCCGGTCAACAGGAGTTCCGGTGCGTCCGGGCTGAACTCCGGGAACTCCCGGAGGATCCGCCACGCGGCCCAATCGGTGGCCGAGCCCTGGCCGTAAATGGATTCATGCATCAGCGCGTAGAGGGGATTGCCGGCGCGTGAGACCAGAGGCCGGAGCTGCTCGAGGAAGGAATCGGACAGCCGGACACCGCGTGGCGTGTCCACGAAGGCGTCCTCCAAGAGGTTGTGGAGCGCGTCCACCCTGGTGTTTCCGCCCAGGAAGGCGCCCACCATCTGGAACCGCTCCACGGTCAGGCGTTCACCTCCGGGCAGGAATTCATCCGTGCTCCGGAGGTGGCGGGCGATCCGGTCCACGGTATCGCGGTCTTCGGGATACCAGCCAAAGTACTCCGCGTTGCGGGCGGCCACGCGCTTGTAGGTCTCCCGATACACGCGCTCTGCCGATCCGGACAGCGGAGCCAGGCCGCCGGTGATGAGGACCTCCCGCAGCCCCTCGGGCGCGAACGAAAGGTACGTCAATGCGCAGAATCCGCCGTAGCTTTGGCCGTAAATGCTCCAGGGCTCCGAGCCCAGGGCCCGGCGGATCAGCTCCGCGTCGGCCACGATCGAATCAGCCCGGAAATGTTCGAGGTAGCGGGCCTGTGCCTGGGCGTCACCCCTTGCGGGCAGCGTGTTGCGATCGATGGGGGAGGACAAGCCGGTGCCGCGCTGGTCAAGCATGAGGATCCGGAAATCCTTTGCAGCCGCCTTGCTCCAGCCGCCGAGCGACATGAGCCGGTTGCCGCGGCCGCCCGGTCCGCCCTGCAGGTACAGGAGCCACGGCAACGCTTCCGCCGCTGCCTCGCTGTGGTCCGCGGACACGTATTCGCGGGCGAAGACGGTGATGTTCTCGGCCGCGGCGTCCTTGCCGGCGGTCGGGTCGAAATGGTCCAGCGGGACGGTGAAGTGGTGCTCCGCGGTGCGCATCCCGCGGAACTCATGGCGGGCACGGACGGTGTGGACGGCGGCATCCACAGCAGCCTCAGCCACGGGCGCCCGCCCCGCTGCGGGCTCCGAACGCCGCCAGGGCGTCGCCGGTGAGGCGGAAGGTGGACCACTCCTCCATCGGGTTGGCCCCGAGCTTCCGGTAGAAATTGATGGAGGGTTCGTTCCAGTCCAGGACGCTCCACTCAACGCGTGCGTACCCGCGTTCGACGGCGGTGGCCGCCAGATGCTGCAGGAGCGCCCTGCCGTGGCCCTCGCCGCGCGCCTCCGGAGTGACGTAGAGATCCTCAAGGTAGATGCCGTGGACACCTTCCCAGGTCGAGTAGTTCAGGAACCACAGGGCGAATCCCTGGACGTCTCCGGCGTCGTTTTCTGCCATGTGGGCGAACACCCGGGGGTGCTCGCCGAACAGCACCTCGGTCAGCATTTCCGGGGTGTTGCGGACGGCGTCCGGTTCCTTTTCATAGATGGCCAGGTCATGGATCATCTGCAGGATAGCGGGGACATCGGCAGGGGTTGCGGGACGGATTACGCTCATGGATCCGAGCTTACTGCGTTCCGGGGAGGCGGCACGCCCGAAGGATGCCGCTGGCGTATAGGCTATTGAGTCCAATGACCCGTCAAGATTCCAGCAACCCTTCCGGGGCCGGTGTAAACAGGCCAGCCCAGCCAGACCTGCAGCGGATCCGTCTGGCAGCCGTGAGGCTGTCCCGCGTCGACCTTCGCCAGGCCGGGTTCCTGGACGATGCCGAGCGGCGGCTGGCACGGACGTTCGCTTCGCAGGTGCAGCGGGAGAGGTTCCTGGCCGGGCGCATAGCGTTACGGCGCCATGCCGCCGAGGCCGCAGGAGTTGACGTACGGGACCTGCAGGCCGACTACGTCTGCCGGGAGTGCATCAGGGACGACCACGTGCACGGGATGCCGCGGTATCAAACTGGCCCACGGAAGGTGACCGTCCTGGCCAGCCTGAGCCGGGCGGGGGACTGGTGCCTGCTGGCCGCGTCCACGGACGGGCAGGTGCTGGGGGTCGGCGTCGACCTGGAGAGCGGCGGAGCCGCAGGTTTTGCGGGATTTGGACAGGTTGCACTTTCGGCGCGGGAACAGGAAGAACTGCAGAAGGTGGAGCCGGTGCTGCAGCCTGCTTTCCAGACACGCCTGTGGACGCGCAAGGAGGCAGTACTGAAAGCCTTCGGCAGGGGATTGGCCGTCGTCGACCCGGCTCTCGTGGATGTTGCCGGTTCCGTTCCCCTGCTGCCAGGCCATGTGGCGGGAACGGATGGGGCTCTGATGACGGCTGAGCCTCCGGCGGGGCGCCGGAAGGATGGCCGCAATCGCTGGGTGATCGACGCTGTGGATCCGGGTTCAGTGGGGCTGCCTCTTTCATTCACTGCAGCAATAGCACTTGTTTTGAAGCCTCGTAATTAGCTGCAGCCCCGCACTCCCTACCATTAGGCGGGGCGGGGCAGCATCGCGAAGGCGACCGTCGCGTAACCCAAGGCACCCGCCAGGTCGTGCAGCAACTGCCGGTCGATGTTCGAGATGTCGTCGCAAGCCCTGTGATAGCAGGGATCGTGCTCGCCGTTCTCACGGCCGCCGAACTTCTCGACCTGTTCTGCCGTCTTCTCGTCTTCGTCTCCGGTGAACAGACCGCCCGTGGGGATGCCGGCTTTCAGAAAGGGCCAGTAGTCGGAATCGCTATCCTCAAATTCCGTGGGCTCGGCCGCAAGTCCGTTCTGTGCGAAATAGTCCAGGAAGGTGCGCTCGATTACGTCCGAGCCGGCCGGACCGGCATCTCCGAAGCTTGAGCCATCACCATCGTGGACAAACCGTCCGCCGTTGGGCGATGCGACCATATCCAGGTTCAGGTTCAGCATGGTCTGCGCGATTTCGCTGCTGCTGAGGGAGTCCACGTAGTGCTGGGAACCCAGCAGGTCCACCTCTTCGGCGCCCCAGAAAGCAAAACGCACCCGGTTCTTCGGCTGGATGCCTGTTTCGGCCATCCAGCGGGCCGTTTCGATCATGGCGGCCACGCCGCTGCCGTTGTCGTTGATCCCGGGGCCGCGGCGCACGGAGTCGAGGTGCCCGCCCACCACGATGGTGTGCTTGGCGTTGCCCGCCGTGTCCGCGAGGATGTTGAAGGTCTCGACGTCCGTCTCGAGGTCCTCATCCCAATAGGTGAAGACCTGCCGCACAGGCCTGTACCCGGCAGCACGCAGCTGTTCCTCAACGTACTTGGCGGAGGCCTCGTAGCCCGGGGTGCCCGAAGCGCGGTTTCCGCCCGATTCGTCCGCGACCTTCTGCAGTGCCTCAAGGTGCTTCATCAGGTTTCGCTTGGCGAAGGCCGCGTGCACTTGGGTGGCTTTTGCTTCCGGACCCACAGGGGGAGACGCCTGTGCCGGGATTGTCACGGCCGGCGGCGCCTCAAGCGGCACCCTCCCGGCCGGCGACGAACACGACGCCAGCAGCAATGCGGCAGCAGCGATGACGGCTCCTGTCATGGTAATTCGAGATTCGGGCGTCGATCGGAACGCGTCCATGAGGAGAACGCTACTGCTTGCTCTGAGGGGTCCGGAAGGTCTTTGACAAGAGTCGGGTATGACGCGGCGCGGGGGGGGTGCGAGTGCGAGTAGGTAGGTACTCACAGGGGCTTGGATACAGGTACTCGAAGTGGTTGTGGTTGGCCACGAAGCCTGCCTACTGTCGAACCACAGGTTCGAAGCCTCAACTGCATCTCGGAGTACTAGCGGTGGGGAAGCCAGGTATTCACTGCTGGGGGAAATAGCGGTGGCCGCAGTATTCCGTTCGTGCCGCTCTGCGCGGCTCTTCTTGAATAGTGAACTGATCCGGACGCAGATGTCCGGGACCCTTCACAAACAAGCTGTCAGGATCCCCCAACCCTGACCAAGCTCATGGCAGGGAACGAGGAAGAACATGCCGATTATCAAGGATCCCCACCTGTTCAACGAACAGAGCCTGTTCGTTGACCTGGAAGGGGTGCTGGGCTGCCGCCTCTATCTGAAGATCGAGGGATTTAATTTCGCCGGCTCAATCAAGCTCAAGCCCGCGCGGGAGATGGTCGAGCGCGCCGAGCGGGAGGGGCTTATCGGCCCCGGCTCCATTCTCGTGGAGTCCTCCTCGGGCAACCTCGGAGTCGCGCTCAGCATGATCGCCGCCAGCAAGGGATACCGCTTCGTGTGTGTGATCGATCCGCGCTGCAACCCGGCAACCCGCCAATTCATGGAGTCGCTCGGGGCACAGGTGGACCTGGTCACCGATCCGGATCCCGTCGACGGCTTCCTCGGGGCCCGGCTCAACCACGTGCGGGACCTGTGCGCGTCCAACGAGCGGTACATCTGGCTCAACCAGTACACCAATCCCGGCAACTGGGGAGCGCACTACCGCTGGACTGCCCCCGAGATCTCCAATCAGTTCCCCGAACTGGACGTGCTATTCGTGGGAGCCGGGACAACGGGGACCTTGATGGGTTGCGCGCGGTACTTCCGCGAGCACCGGCCCGATGTCCGGATTGTCGCGGTCGATGCCGCAGGATCGGTCTCGTTCGGCGGCCAGCCGGCCACCCGCCTGATCCCGGGACTAGGCATGAGCGTGCGGCCGCCGCAGCTCGACGAGTCCTTGATCGATGACGTGGTGATGGTCGAAGAACTGGACACGGTGCGCGCCTGCCACCGCCTCGCGGCTGCCGGCTTCACGCTCGGTGGCTCCACCGGGACCGTGGTCCACGGCGGCATGTCTTGGCTCGCCGACCACGACGCCCAGGATCTGACGGCGGTGGCCATCTCCCCGGACATGGGCCGTCCCTACCTGGACACTGTCTACAATCCTGACTGGGTGCACGATCATTTCGGCGCCGAAGCGCTGGCAACCGCCGATTTGGCAGGGGCTCCGGGCCGACGATACGACCCGGTGTCGGAGCCACACCATCCAGCACCCGTAACCGTGGCCGGTTATCTCGCCACCGCCGCACTAGGGAAATTCCTGTAGTGGACATGAGTCTGGACGACCTGCAGGGCGCCGCGCGTTCCACATCTCCCATCAATCCCCCTATTCCTGAGACAACCGCGGCTCCGGCCGGGAACGGCTCTCCAGCAACTCCGGCCCCGGGTACGGCCGTTGCCTTGGACCGCCGGCTGGCGGATCTTCTCGCATCGGTGGTGAAGAAGGACGACGTCCCCGTGGACGCCAACTTCTTCTACGAACTGGGCGCGGACTCGCTGGTGATGGCGCAGTTCTGCGCCCGCGTGCGCAAGCAGCCGGACTTGCCTGCCGTGTCGATCAAGGACATCTACCAGTACCCGACGATCTCTGCACTGGCCGCGGCCCTGGCGCCCGCGGAAGAGGCTTCCTCGAAGGCGCAGGCGCAGGCGGAGGTCCAGGAACGGTTGGCGGAGGTGCTGTCCGGCGTGCTGGGCATTGAACATGTGCCAGTGGAGGCCGATTTCTTCCAGGACCTGGGCGCGGACTCGCTGGTCATGGCGCGGTTCTGCGCCCGCGTGCGCAAGCAGCCGGACCTGCCAGCGGTGTCCATCAAGGACATTTACCAGAACCCAACGATCTCTGCGCTGGCCGCGGCCCTGGCACCGGCAGAGCCGGTGCCGGCATCGGTGCAGGACCGGTTCGCGGAGGTGCTGTCCGGCGTGCTCGGCGTCGAGCACGTGCGGGTAGACGCCGACTTCTTCCACGACCTGGGCGCGGACTCGCTGGTCATGGCACGGTTCTGCGCCCGCGTGCGGAAGCAGCCGGACCTACCGGCGGTGTCCATGAAAGACGTCTACGGCAACCCAAGCGTCTCCGCCCTCGCCGCGGCCCTGCAAGGCCCCTTGCAGCAAGACCAGCGGCAAAAGCCCTCACCGGCCCTGGGGTCCGTGCCGGAGACGCCGCGGCCCATGGACGCGCGGACATGGGAGTACGTCACGTGCGGCGCCCTGCAGGTGCTCGTCTTCCTCGGCTACTGCCTCCTCGCCGGCTGGCTCGCGGTCGTGGGGTACCAGTGGATCTTCCCGGCCGCGGGGCCGGGGAACCACCAATGGCTGGGCCACGGAATGAGCCTCGGGGAGATCTACCTGCGGTCCGTTGTCTTCTCCGCGGCGGTGTTCGTGCTGCTGTGCATCCTGCCGGTGGCCGCGAAGTGGATCATCATCGGGCGCTTCCGGCCCCGGGAGATCCGGATCTGGAGCCTCACCTACTTCCGGTTTTGGCTGGTCAAGGCCCTGATGAAAACCTCGCCACTCTTACTGATAACGGGTTCCCCGCTGACCACCTTCTACCTGCGGGCCATGGGCGCGAAGGTGGGACGCAACGTGACGATCATGACCAACCGCCTGCCGGTCTGCACCGACCTCCTCACGATCGGGGAAGGGACGGTCATCCGCAAAGACGCGGTCCTGAACGGCTACCGCGCCCACGGTGGCGTCATCCAGCTCGGCGCGCTGACGCTGGGCCGGGACGTAATCGTCGGCGAGGGCAGCGTCCTCGACATCGACACGACGATGGGAGACGGCTCGCAGTTGGGGCACCGATCCACTCTGTACACCGGCCAGGTCGTGCCCGGGGGTGAGCGTTGGCACGGTTCGCCGGGCAGGCGCACGAATGTGGACTACCGCACGGTCGACGCCATGGCCTATCGGCCCTGGCGCCGGGGATGGTTCGCCTTCTCCCAATTTTTGAGCACGCTCGGGTTGGGCCGCACCATGTTGAGCCTGTCCATCGCGCTGGCCGTCCTGACGATTCCGAGCGTGGCGGCGTTGCTCGAGGCGCAGCCGCATGCCTTTACCCAGTGGACCTTCTACGCCGAAGCCATTGCCCTGGCCGGCCTGCGCATCTTCGGGGGAACGGTCCTCGCATTGGTGACCGTCACGACCCTGCCACGGGTGCTCAACCTCGCTCTGAAGCCCGATACGGTGTATCCCCTGTTCGGACTGCGGGACGCGGCGGCGCGGGGGGTGGCGAGGTTGACCAACAATCGCATGCTGGGACAGTTGTTCGGGGACAGCTCGTACGTCGTGAACTACGTGCGGGCCATCGGGTACAAGTTGGGAAAGGTCCAGCAGACCGGCTCGAACATGGGCACCGTGTTCAAGCACGACAATCCGTTCCTTTCGACGATAGGCACCGGCACTATGATCGCCGACGCGGTTTCCTTCATGAACAACGACTTCTCGGCGACGTCGTTCAAGGTCAGTCGGGCGGCTATCGGCGCGCACAACTTCCTGGGCAACGCCGTTCTCTTTCCGGCCGGGGCCAGGACCGGGGACAACTGCCTGCTCGCGACCAAGGTCATGGTTCCCATCGACGGACCAGTGCGCCATGACGTGGGCCTGCTCGGATCACCGGCGTTCGAGATCCCCCGCTCGGTACTGCGGGACGCCCTTCCCGAAAAACATGCGAGCCCTGCCGCCTTCCGCCGGGACCTCTCGGCGAAGAACAGGCACAACCGGCGCACCATGGCCCTCCTGATGCTGGTGCGGTGGCTCAACGTCTCGCTGGCCGTGATCATCATGTTCGCCGCCCTCGAATTGTCCGACCAGTTAGGTTTCCTTGCCCTCAGCGTTTCGTTCGCCGTGATGCTCGTGGTTGGCTTGTTGGTCCCCATCGGCATCGAGCGTCTCGCGAGGGGACTGAAACCGCTTCAGCCCCGGTTGTGCTCCATCTACAACCCGTACTTCTGGTGGCACGAGCGGTACTGGAAGCTGATGGCCGAGAGCCGGTACATGACCATCCTCAACGGCACGCCGTTCAAGCCACTGGTCTGGCGTCTGCTGGGCGTGCGGATCGGGACCCGGGTCTTCGACGACGGCTGCGGGATCATCGAGCGGACCCTGGTGACGGTCGGCTCCCGCTGCACGCTGAACGCCGGCACCACGGTTCAGCCCCATTCCCAAGAGGACGGAATGTTCAAGTCCGACCACATCGTCATTGGCGACGACGTCACGCTCGGCGTAGGCGCCTTTGTCCACTACGGCGTGACCGTCGAAGACGGCGTCGTCGTTGCCGCGGACTCCTTCGTCATGAAGGGGACGATCCTCACCGGGGGATCCCTGTGGGCCGGCAACCCGGCCGACGAGGCCCGGGCCGCCGCCACGTCCCCCGTCGCGCTGGAAAGGCCCGTGTCATGACCACCACCTCTGCGTTGACCTGCCGCACCGCCGCCGGCAGCTTGTCGGGCCCGGGCAAAGATCGGACCGCCCCCGCGGGTGCCGCGCCAACGGCGATTCCCAGGTGGACGCAGGAGCGCCGGCCGGGTCAGGGGCGGATTGAAGTGGCTGTGCCCGAGGACCTGCGTCAGGCCGTGCGGACACTGTCCCGCATGTTGGACGCGACCCCTGCATCGATCTGGATGGCAGCTCATGCAAGGGTGCTCCAGGCGCTGTCCGGAGAAACAGAGGTCACGACCGGCTGCAAGGACGCGTCGGGGACCTGGCCCTGCGAACTCGATCTGCGACTGGGCTCATGGCATGCGCTGGTCTCCTCGGCGCGCACCCGGCAGGTCCAGGCCCACGCCGAGCGGGCCGGGGGGCCGCAGGCGGGGCAGCCGCCGGCTTCCGGGACGTTCGAGGTGGTATTCAGCGCCGACCATGACGAAGATTCCGAGCTCGCGGAAGGCCTCGTCCTGGCAGTGTCCCTCCGCGGCGCCGCAGGTGCCGAAGCGTTGAGCCTGCGCTACCGCCGCGACGTCCTCGACGAGGACGCAGCCCTCCGGATCGCCGGCTATCACCTGAGCGCAGTCCGCCATCTGGTCGCCGACCCCGAGTCGGACCCCGACGACGTCGATCTCGTCGGTCCCGAGGAGCGGCGCTTCCAGCTCGAGCAGCTGGCCGGGCCCGAGCGGCCCCGGCCGCAACGCCGTTTCCACGAGCTGTTCGAGGAGCGGGTCCGCCAGCATCCCGAACGTATCGCGGCCGTTCAGGACGCGCGGGAGTGGACGTACTCAGAGCTGAACGCCCGCGCCAACCGGAACGCCCGTGCCCTGCTCGCGCGCGGGCTGCGCGCGGAGGACATCGTGGCGGTCGTCGCCGAACGGGATCTGGAGTGGATGGCCGCTGTGATCGGCATCCTCAAAGCCGGGGGCGCATACCTGCCGATCGAGCCGCACTTCCCGGCCGACCGAATCGCCAGAACGCTCACGCGGGCCGGGGCCCGGGTAGTGCTCACCGAAGGCGGCAGCACCACCACCCTCGACGAGGCACTGGAAGGAATGCCTGCAGTGACGAAGCTTCCGTTCGAGGACATCGAGGCCGAGGGGCACCCTGCCGACGACCTCGGCATGGAGATTCGTCCCGATCAGCTCGCTTACGTCTATTTCACCTCCGGGTCCACTGGCGAGCCGAAAGGCGCGATGTGCGAGCAAGACGGCATGGTGAACCACCTGTACGCCAAGATCGAGGACCTGGGGATTCGCCCTGGGGACGTCGTCGCCCAGACGGCCCCACAATGCTTCGACATCTCACTATGGCAACTGGTCTCGGCGCTGCTCGTCGGCGGCCGCACACTCATCGTCGGGCAGGACCGCATCCTCGACGTCGAGCGGTTCATCGACACGGTGGAACGGGGCGCGGTGGCGGTCTTCCAGGTCGTCCCGTCATATCTGGACGCCGTGGTGGCGTACCTGGGCGGCAAGCCTCGCGCCTTACCGCACCTCCGCTGCGTCTCGGCGACAGGGGAGGCTCTAAAGCGTGAGCTGGTCCGCCGCTGGTTCGATGTGATGCCGAACGTCAAGCTGGTCAACGCCTACGGGCTGACGGAAACCTCCGATGACACGAACCATGAAGTGATGAGTGCAGCGCCCGCGGGCGGCTCCGTGCCACTGGGCCCGCCAATCCCGAACGTCCGGATTCACATCATCGACGAGCGGCAGCGGCTTGTGCCGCTTGGAGCGCCGGGTGAGATCGCCTTCTCCGGGGTGTGCGTGGGCCGCGGCTACATCAACGACCCTGAGCGCACTGCACAGGCCTACTCCACCGATCCCTATGTGGACGGCGCGCGGCTCTACCGGGCCGGCGACTACGGCCGCTGGTCCCCGGACGGCAAGCTGGAGTACCTGGGCCGGCGGGACAACCAAGTCAAAATCTCCGGATTCCGCATCGAGATTGGCGACATCGAGAACGCGCTGCTGCGGGTTCCCGGCGTCCGCGACGGCGCCGTCGTCGTAGGCGAGGGCGCCGGGCAGTCCAAATTCCTCGTGGCGTTCTATTCCGGCAATCTGCCGCTCGAGGTTGACGAAATCCGCAGCGAGGTGGCCGCGCGGGTACCGGGCTACATGGTTCCGTCGGCGTACAGGTGGCAGGAGAGCCTGCCCCTGACCGGCAACGGAAAGATCGACCGGAAGGCCTTGACCCGAATGGCGCTCGAGGTCGTCCCCGAGGCCGGAATCGCCCGGGAAGCCATCTCCCCGACCGAGCAGCGGCTCGCCGAGGCATGGGCGACGGTGCTCGGCCTGCCGGTGGGACGGATCGGCGGGCAGGACTCGTTCTTTGCGCTAGGCGGGACTTCGCTGTCCGCGGTGAAGCTCGCCGTCCTGCTCAAGCGCGCAGTGTCGATCAAGGACATCATGCAGACACCCATCCTGGCGGACCTGGCGGCCCTGCTCGAAGCCTCGTCCCTGGCGGACGCTGCCGTTCCGCCGGCGCCGCGGCCGGCGGGAGCCGTCGCGGAGCCCGGCTCCATGGCCCCGGTGGGCGGACCGGCTGGCCACTCCCACCAGCTATCCATGAAACGAAAGGACCTCTGATGTCGTCTCCTACACCCAGGACCCAGTTCGACGTGGAACGCCAAGCCGGCCAGGCGCCGATGCTCACCGTCGAGGATGGCCACGACCCCGTGCGGTGGGCCGAACAGAACCGTGAGGCGCTGCGTGCGGCCGTGGATGAGCACGGCGCCGTCCTGGTCCGGGGTCTGGGCCTCCGAGATCCAGCCGAAGTGGCCGACGCCTTCCAACGGCTGGTTTCTGGTGGCCTCATGCCGGACCGGGAGGCGTTCGCCACCAGGCAGCACTACTTGGACGGCGTGTACTCATCCCTCACTTGGCCCGCGAACCAGCCCATGTGCATGCACCATGAGCTCAGCTACGCGCTCGAGTTCCCCGGATTGATGCTCTTCGCCTGTCTCCGGGCACCCGGCGTCGGTGGGGTGACCGGTGTGGCGGACGCCCAGGCCGTGCTCGATGCCATACCCCCTGACATCGTCCGGCGGTTCGAAAACGAGGGGTGGCTGCTCGCCCGCAGCTACAACGAGGACATCGGTGCCACCTATGAGGAAGCGTTCGGGGTTTCGAACCGCGCCGACGTCGAGAGCTATTGCCGCGCGCACGAAATCGATTTCGAATGGCAGAGCGACGGGGAGCTGCGCACCCGGCAACGGCGCCCCGCCGTGGTCCGGCACCCGGTGACCGGCCGGCGCTGCTGGTTCAACCAGGTGGCGTTCCTCAGCGAATGGACGATTGCGCCCGAGGTGCGGGAATACCTGGTTGACGTCTACGGTCCCGACGGACTGCCGTTCAACACCCGCTTCGGCAACGGCGAGCCGATCGGCGAGGACATCGTCGCCCTCCTGAACGAGGTCTACGAGGCCCACACTCTTCGAACCCCCTGGGAGACGGGGGACCTCATGCTGGTCGACAACGTCCGCATGGCGCACAGCCGCGAGGCATATGAGGGGCCTCGGGAGATTCTTGTCGGCATGGCCGAGCCACGCAACATTTTCGATCTCGATACGCACACCCAGGACGGTTCACGATGACAGAATTCGCTACTTCCCCAGTCGCAGCGGCCGTAGAGCCGAAGACGGTTCCGCCCTTCGCGGTCATTTCAGGGACCCAGGTGCAGCAGGTGCTCCAGGGACGGGAAAAGGAGGTCATCGAACTGGTCGAGCAGACCTACCGTGTGCATGCAGCCGGAGACTCGGTGAACCCGCCGTCCTATTTCCTGCGCTTCCCGGACCGGCCCACCTCGCGCATCATCGCCCTGCCGGCCTCGGTCGGCGGACAGGTAGAGGTTGACGGCATCAAATGGGTCTCCAGCTTCCCGGACAACGTGGCATCGGGGATTCCGCGCGCCTCAGCGGTGTTGATCCTCAACGACCAGGCAACGGGGTACCCCTTGGCTTGCTTGGAGGGCTCCATCATCAGCGCCTCCAGGACGGCTGCATCGGCCGCCGCGGCTGCGGACTGGCTCAGCCGGGAACGCGGGCGTCCCCGGCGTATCGGGTTCTTCGGCGTTGGCCTCATTGCCCGTTACATCCACACCTTCCTGAACGCCGCCGGCTGGTCCTTCGACGAGATCGGAGTGTTCGACCTCTCGGACGAGAGCGCGGAGGGCTTCAAGGGCTATCTTGAACGCAGCGGCGCCCGAGCCCGGGTGACCGTGCACGACGGCCCCGAGCAGCTGATCAGAAGCAGCGACCTCGTCGTGTTCGCCACGGTGGCGGACCAGCCGCACGTGCACGACACGACGTGGTTCGAGCACAACCCGCTGGTGCTGCACGTGTCCCTGCGCGACCTGGCCCCGGAGATCCTGTTGGCGTCGACCAACATCCTTGACGACGTCGACCACTGCTTGAAAGCCGGGACGTCGGCCCACCTCGTGGAGCAGATGGTCGGCCACCGGGACTTCGTGGACGGCACCTTGGCCGACGTCATGGAAGGCAGGGTCTCGCCGGCGGACGACCGCCCCGTGGTGTTTTCGCCCTTCGGCCTTGGCGTGCTCGACTTGGCAGTGGGCAAGTACGTCTACGACGAACTTGCGAGCAGCGGCCAGCTCCAAGTGGTCGAGGGTTTCTTTTCCGAACTGCGACGGTACGGCTGACCCGGCGGCCCAACCACGTTCATCGATTCGCACCCACCGAGGAGTGACACCATGCTCTCGTTAGCGCAGATGCTGGGAAATGTGTCCGAGGCATACCTGCAATCCCCTGACAATTGGGCACGGTCGGTCACCCACGTCCTGCGGGACGCCGCGGTCTACCACCAAGCCGGTAACGGCTTCTACCATGCCCAGTGTGAAGCGTTGGGAGTCGATCCCGCCGCGATCAACGACATCAACGACCTGCAAGACCTGCCACTATTGCCGGTCGGCATGTTCAAGCGTCCCGACGCCCAGGTGCTGCTCACCTGCTCCCTGGCCGACGTCGAGACCGAAACCCGTTCCAGCGGAACCCGCGGTCTCCCGTCCGTCGCCCCCCGCAACAGCGAGACCTTGACCCTGGCGCTGGTCGGCATGATGGGGACCTACCGGGAGTTCTTCAGCCTGTCCGGGGGCGCGGGGCTTTTCTTGAACCCGTCGGACCCCGAAGCTTCGGAGTTGGGACTGCTCAAGGACTTGAACATCCTGAACAGCGTCTTCGACCACCACGCATATCTCGTTGCCGACCAGGCGTTCAACGCCAGGGAGGCCCTGGAGCACCTGCGCCGGTGGAAGGGCCATATGACACGCCACATCGTCGGTCCGCCGTTCCTCATCGGCCGGCTCCTCCGGTTCCTCGAGCGGGAGGAGATAGATGTGCGCTTGGACCCGTACAGCATGATCATCACTCTCGGCGGCTGGAAGCGGCACACGGCCGAGGCCATCCCTGACGAAGGCTTTCGGGAGCTGTGCCACGACTTGCTCGGCGTGCGCACGGAGAACGTGCGCGACATGTACGGGATGATCGAGTCGAACATGCTCGCTGTCGAATGCCAGCTGCATCGCAAGCACGTTCCGCCGTGGTGCTACATCTCCATCCGGAGCCCTGGCCAGAACGGCAAGGAGCTCGCCCCGGGGGAGACCGGCACCATCGCCGTACTGGACGCCCTCAGCACCAGCTACCCAGGTTTCCTCCTCACCGACGACATGGGCGACGTCGAGACCGGCACCTGCGGGTGCGGCAGAACCGGCCAAGTCATCAACTTCCGCCGCCGGGGCCAGGGCGGCGGGCTCGGCCACTGCCCCGTCAGCATCGAGCGCTACCTCGGTTTGGGCACCCCCGACGCTGAGGCGCCGGCTCTCGTGAAGGCCTGATTTCGCGGCGTGAACTGGTCCGGACGCAGATGTCCGCGACCCTTCACACACAAGCTGGCAGGAACATCCCCATGATGGATATTTTTGAATCACTGGAGTCCGAAGTCCATTGCTATTGCCGTAATTTGGACACTGTTTTCCAGCGCACGGCCAGCAGCATGATTTACAGTGAGGACGGGCGCGAGTACGTCGCTTTCTTTTCCGGTGCCAGCGCCTTGAGCTATGGACACAACCACCCTGCACTACTTCGTCCGCTGGTGGAATATGTTCTGTCAGGCGCAGCGGTCCACTCCCTTGACATGAAGACTGCCGCGAAGCATCGGTTCCTGGAGACGAACTGCGTGGAGGCCGCGCTGAAGCTGGCCAGAAAGGTGACTGGACGTCCCCATGTTCTCGGTTTTCAGGCCGGATGCGGGCGGACATGGACGTTCTTCAGTTTCGAGGATTCAGGCATCACCATGGACATTGTGTGCCTCGCCAAATCGATTTCAGGATTCGGCTTGCCGCTGGCCCTCACGTTGTTCAACCGGGAACTCGATGTCTGGAAGCCGGGGGAGCACAACGGAACCTTCCGCGGTCATAACCTGGCATTTGTCACGGGCGTCCAAGCGGACAGCACCAAAGCGCTCAGCGCAGGAACGGACGGGACCCGCGTGCTACTCGACGCTGTGGCATCCTCCCATCCCCGCCACCGCGCAGCGGCAAACGAGCGGAGCGAGAGTCTGGCATCCTCGCGAGTCTGGCATCCTCACGCGAAGATGCGCACCGGAGGTCACATGCGCACACCCACCGGCACCGCAGGGCCGTGTCACGGTGATAGAAGGGACAGGCCCATGGAAGCGCCGTCATCCATCGCCGGAACCCGCCCGTTCCTGAGTACGGCCACCGCCCAGCAGGAACCGGTACCGACGGTGGTCAGTCAGATGCATGAAGTGACGACGGGCAGCAGCATGCCGCCCGCAGTGCAGACGGATCCGGCTGCGAATGTGCGGGCCGGCGTTACAGTCTATTTTCTCGGCGGCGAGCAGAACCTGCTCTACGTTGAGGTCAACGGGCAGTGGGTGGAATACGTCAAGTCCGCCCCGCCGTCTGAGGACCAGAAGCCGGTAGCGCAAGAACCCCTGACCCAGCCAATTCCTCACACGGATACAAGCCAAAATGCCCGGCCGGGCCCGGATGCATGGCCTGGTCCTGTCCACTGGGCCGGTTACACCTGCCATAGTCCCGACGAACTAACGAGGGACCGCAAGCGACGGGTCTACTACGATCCTGACACCAAGCCGGATCTGTTGTTCAGCGGGAACGGTGAGGCACCCACTCTGCCCCTGCCGGTCCTTGAGCTGACGGATGACCATGAGGACCCTGCACCGTGGCTCGATCCCGATACAGGGGAGCGTTTCTCCTCCGACGGAGCCAGCATGGTCCTGAGGCTCCTGAGATACGCTCCGCGGAAGGCCGTTGCTTGGTAATACACTGCTCGTTCACACGGAGGTTTCAGTTTTGCAAAATAGTGCCATTGGCTGACGCGCCGGCTTCCAGGCTCAAAGGCGGTTGACCGCGGTAACCCGGACCACCGCGGTGCCCGTCTCGTCCGAGGCGGCCAGATCCACTTCGGCGGAGATCCCCCAGTCATGGTTGCCCGCCGGATCATCGAAGATCTGCCGGACCTTCCAGACGCCGGGCTCCTCGGTGATGATGAGCAGCCCGGGACCGCGTGCGTCAGGGCCGGTGCCGATGTCGTCATGCTCGTCGAAGTAATCGTCCAGGACGTCTTCCCAGCGGTCCGCATCCCAGCCGGCATCGCCGTCGAGCTCGCCCAGGGCGGCCGCATCCTCGTCCGCGAAGAGCTCCACGCGCCGGAACATCTCGTTCCTGACCATGACACGGAAGGCGCGTGTGTTCGACGTCAGTGACGGCGGCGGCGGGGGCGGCGCGTCGTGCGGAGTCGGTGCCGCGCCGGAGGTCAACTCCTCCCATTCGTCGAGGAGACTGGAGTCAACCTGGCGGACCAGTTCGCCGAGCCACGCAATGAGATCCTCCAGGTCCTCCCGGAGGGCGTCCTGGGGGACGGTCTGGCGCAGGGCCTTGAAGCCGTCGGCCAGGTAGCGCAGCACGATGCCTTCGGAGCGCGCCAACCCGTAGAACTGGACGAACTCGCCGAAGTTCATGGCGCGTTCGTACATGTCCCTGATGACGGACTTGGGCGCCAGTTCGAAGTCGCCCACCCATGGCGCTGCCTTGCGGTAGACCTCGAAGGCCTCACCGAGGATCTCAGCGAGCGGCTGCGGGTAGGTGACGTCGTCGAGCATCGCCATGCGCTGCTCGTATTCAATGCCGTCCGCCTTCATCGCGGCGATCGCCTCGCCCCGGGCTTTCTTCTGCTGCGCGGAGAGGATCTGCCGCGGCTTCTCCAAAGTGGCCTCGATGACCGAGACAACGTCCAGGGCATACGACGGCGACTCCGGATCCAGCAGCTCCAGCGCGGCCAGGGCAAACGGGGAGAGCGGCTGGTTCAGCGCGAAGTTCGCCTGCAGATGGACTGTCAGGCGGACGGTGCGGCCGTCGGGGCCCTGGTCAGCCGGCGGGATGCGTTCCACCACCTCCGCCGCGAGCAGTTCACGGTAAATGGCCAGGGCCTTTTTCATCAGCCGGAGCTGGGCTGACCGGGGTTCGTGGTTCTCGGTGAGCAGCCGGCGTGCCGCGGCGAACGGGTCCCCGGGACGCTCCATCAGATTCATCAGCATCGCGTGGGTCACGGTGAAGCTTGAACTCAGGGGCTCCGGAACGGACACCACCAGACGGTTGTAGGTGGGCTCGCCCCACGAGACGAAGCCCTCCGGCGGCTTCTTCTTCACAACCTGGCGGAGCTTCTTTTGGTCGTCGCCGAACTTGGCGGTGGCCTTGGCCATGGCCTTGACGTTCTCCACCACATGTTCCGGCGCCTGGACCACCACGGTGCCGGCGGTGTCATAGCCCGCCCGCCCGGCGCGGCCGGCGACCTGGTGGAATTCCCGGGAGTTGAGCAGGCGGGTGCGGACGCCGTCGTACTTACTGAGTGCGGTGAGTAGCACGGTCCGGATAGGAACATTGATGCCGACGCCCAACGTGTCGGTTCCGCAGATGACCTTCAGGAGGCCGGCCTGGGCGAGCTGCTCTACGAGGCGGCGGTACTTGGGGAGCATGCCTGCGTGGTGGACGCCGATGCCGTGCCGGACCAGGCGGTTGAGCGTCTTGCCGAACCCTGCTGCGAAGCGGAAGTTGGCGATCAGCTCCGCAATCCGGTCCTTTTCTTCGCGGCTGCAGACATTGATGCTCATCAGCGTCTGGGCGCGTTCAATCGCTTCGGCCTGGCTGAAGTGGACGACGTAGACCGGAACCTGCCGGGTGGACAGCAGCTCCTCGAGCGTCTCGTGCACGGGCGTCTGGTGGTAGTAGTAATGCAACGGAATCGGACGCTCAGCGGAACTGACCGTGGTGGTGGGCCGCCCGGTGAGGGCGGTCAGGCCGTCCTCGAAGCGGCTGACGTCGCCCAGGGTCGCGGACATCAGGAGGAACTGGGCCTGCGGCAGTTCCAGCAAGGGCACCTGCCAGGCCCAGCCGCGCTGCGGATCGGAGTAGAAGTGGAACTCATCCATGATCACGGAGCCAAGGTCGGCGGCCGCCCCCTCGCGCAGGGCGATGTTGGCCAGGATCTCCGCCGTGCAGCAGATGATCGGTGCATCCTGGTTGACGCCGGAGTCACCCGTGATCATGCCCACGTTCTCTGCGCCAAATATGTCGCACAGGGCGAAGAACTTTTCCGAGACCAGCGCCTTGATGGGAGCCGTGTAGTAGCTGCGTTCACCGCGGGCCATCGCCTGGAAGTGCGCTGCGATGGCAACGAGGGATTTGCCAGACCCGGTGGGAGTCGCCAGGATCACGTTGGCACCGGAGGCAAGCTCCATAATGGCCTCGTCCTGGGCGGCATAGAGCTCCAGTCCCCGGCTTTCGGTCCATTCCAGAAAACGCATGTAGAGCGAATCCGGGTCTGCCTCCGCCGCCGTTGTCCGTGCGGCAGGGGCGGGGAGCTGTTCAACGAGTTTCATTGCTTTCCAGCTTAGTGCGTGTCCCTGCCGCGCGTGCTTTCTCCCGGGACCGGCACTAGGCTCGCGTTGGCTGCACGTTTGAGGCGGCCGCGGGTCAGCACGACCTGCCCGCGCTGTTCCAAGCCACTGGAGGCGATGTGCACTGGGAACCGGCAAAGTACGCGCAGTTCGGCGACCACCGGCAGCGGCCGTTCTTTGACCTGACCGGCCGGATCGACGCGGCCGCGCCGCGTGAGGTGGTCGACCTGGGGTGTGGCCCGGGCAACCTCACGGCCACGCTCGCGGGGCGCTGGCCTGAGGCCCGGGTGGTGGGGGTCGATTCCTCGCCGGAGATGCTGTCCAAAGCTGAGGCCCATGCAGAACAGGCGGCCAACCTGGAGTTCCGGCTCGGGGACATCGCGGCGTGGATACCGGCGCCGGAAACGGATGTGGTGGTGAGCAACGCTGCGCTGCAGTGGGTCCCGGAACACCGTGAGCTGCTCCCGGCCTGGCTGGCGGCACTTCGCCCGGGGGCGTGGTTCGCCTTTCAGGTGCCCGGCAACTTCAGTTCCCCTTCCCACACCCTTTTGCGGGAACTCGCCGAGTCCCCGGCGTGGCGGGCAAGGCTCGACGGCGTGCTCCGCCATGATGACGCCGTCGCCGAACCGGCAGGTTACCTTGACATCATGCTGCGCGCCGGCTGCGCGGCGGACGCCTGGGAAACCACGTATCTGCAGGTGCTGCCCGGGGAGAACGCGGTCCTGGAATGGGTGCGGGGAACGGGCCTGCGGCCTGTTCTCGCCGCCTTGTCACCCGAGGACGCGGCCGAATTCGAACGGGGCTACGGGCAGCGGCTGGCGGAGGCCTACCCGGCCACCGAGTACGGCACAGTCTTTCCGTTCCGCCGGATATTCGTGGTGGCCCGGAAACTGTAGGCAGGACGCTACACGTTTCAGGCGCGTCCCATGCAGCAGGCAGGGGGATCCGTGATGTAGCTTACAAAGACGAAGCCATTGTGGGGCCGGCCAGCGAGGCTCCTGTTTGTCCTAGTTGTGGAGGAGGCCCGGTGCTTTTTGGCCACATGCGCCGCCTTCTGTCGGAACACCGCGCCGCGGTGTGGTTCCTCATCATGCTGCAGATGCTCCAAACCGCCGGCAATCTGCTGCTGCCGACCCTGAATGCAAGCATCATCGACGACGGCATCCTGCGCGGCGAACACGAGGTGATCCTGCAGCTTGGCGGCTGGATGGCAGCGATCTCCGTCGTCCAGGTCGGTGCCGCCCTGGGGGCCGGATACCTCGGGGCCGGGGTGGCCATGAAGATCGGCCACCGGCTCCGGCGAGACCTGTTTGGCAAGGTCCAGGCCATGTCCTCCCAGGAAGTCAGCGGCTTCGGCGCGCCCAGCCTCGTGACCCGGGCCACGAACGATGTCCAGCAGATCCAGACTTTCGCCGTCCTGGTGTTTACGATGCTGGCCGCCGCACCCGTCATGGGCATCGGAGGCGTCATCCTGGCGGTCCAGCAGGACGCGGTCCTGTCCGTCGTCGTGATTGCCATCGTTCCGCTGCTGGTCCTCATCATGGCACTCATCGTGCGGCGCCTGATTCCGCTGTACCGGCAGGGGCAGACGCTCATAGACGGCGTGACACGGATCCTTCGGGAACAGATCATCGGCGCCAGCGTGATCCGTGCCTTCGTGCGGCAGGACCACGAGGCGTCGCGCTTTGCCGAGGCGAACCGGAGCCTGACGGGCAACAACCTGCAGTCAGCCCTGCTCGTTGCCGCCATGCTGCCACTGATCATGATCGTGGTGAACCTGTCCTCTGTGGCCGTGGTCTGGTTCGGCGGGCACCTCATCCAGGCAGGCAGCATGCAGGTGGGGGCACTGACCGCCTTCATCGCCTACATCCTGCAGATCCTGCTGGCCATCATGATGGCCATGTACGTGTTCATGACGGCTCCCCGGGCCGCCGTCTGTGCGGAGCGCATTCAGGAAATCCTGGATGTGGTGCCGGCCATTGCCGGCGTCGAAACTCCCGACGGCGATGCCGGGTCAGCGGGCGGCACGCCTATCGCCGGTGCCCCTGCCGCCGGAGCAACGGTGGAGTTCCGGGACGTGGTTTTCGCCTATCCGGGGGCGGAAACCCCGGTTCTTGCCGGCATCTCCTTCACCGCCCATCCGGGATCCACCACAGCCATCGTCGGCTCCACCGGAAGCGGAAAATCCACGCTGCTGAACCTGCTGCCGCGTTTCCTGGACGCCGTCGGCGGCGAGATCGGCATGGACGGGCGGAACATCCGCACGTTCGGGCTGAATGACCTCCGGAGCAGGATGGCGGTGGTCCCGCAGCAGGCGTACCTTTTCGCCGGCACCGTGGCCGGAAACCTGCGAATGGCCGCGCCCGCGGCCACGGACGGCGATTTGTGGCAGGCCCTCCGCCGCGCGCAGGCCGAGGACTTCGTCCGCAACCTGCCGAACGGCCTGAACGCCGCGGTGGGGCAGGGTGGTGCGGGACTTTCGGGAGGCCAGCGGCAGCGGCTCTGCATTGCGCGTGCCATTCTCCGTGAGGCACAGGTCTTCCTGTTCGACGACAGTTTTTCAGCCCTGGATTACGCCACGGAGGCGCGTGTCCGGCGGGCGCTCGTTCCGGTCCTGGAGGCCGCCACCGTGATCATCGTCGCCGAGCGGATTGCCAGCATCATGGATGCCGAACAGATCCTCGTGCTCAACGACGGCCGCCTCGAGGGGCAGGGGACCCACGCCGAGCTCCTCCGGACCTCCCGGACATACCGCGAGATGGCCGAGTCCCAGCTCGCCCTGAACGAGCTGCCGTGACGGGCGGGCTGCGATGAGGGGCGCGCACGCCGCGGCACGGCCGGGCGGCACTTTCCTGGCGGCCGCAGCGCGGCTCATCGGGCTCCTGGCCCCTGTCAGGGGCCGGATGGTCATCGCCATAGCGGCGACGTGCGGGTTTGCTGCACTCAACATCACAGCGCCGAAACTCCTCGGGGATGCCACGGATGTGGTGGTGGAGGCGTTCGTCGGCGGTGATTTTGACGAGGGCAGGCTGGCGGAACTGCTCGTGTTGGTGGCCCTCATGTACATAGGGACTTCGCTGTTCAACTGGCTGCAGGGCGTGCTCACTGCCACCGCAGTACAACGCCTCGTCTTCGAGCTGCGGGCCGCAGTCGAAGACAAGCTGCACCGGCTCCCGTCATCGCATTTCCAGGAGCAGACGCGCGGTGACGTGCTCAGCCGGGCAACCAACGACGTCGACAACATTTCCCAGTCCCTCAACCAGTTGCTCACGCAGGTGATCATGGCTGTCCTCATGCTCTGCGGGTCACTGGCCATGATGCTGTGGATCTCGCCGCTGCTGGCAGCCATCGCGCTTGTCTCGGTTCCAATTTCCACCCTCATCACCGTCCTGATTGCCCGGAAGTCCCAGGCCCACTTCGCTGAGCAATGGGCTTCGACAGGGGCGCTGAATGCCCACATCGAGGAGTTCGTGACAGGCCACGAGGTCATCAAGGCGTTTGGACAACAGGAAGCCGTCTCGCAGATTTTCGCGAGCGGAAACGATCGCCTCGCCCGCACCTCCGCCAGTGCGCAGTACCTGTCGGGCGCCGTGCAGCCCCTGATGGTGTTCATCGCCAACCTCAATTACGTGGCCGTCGCCGTCGTCGGGGCCCTGCAGGTCGCTGCCGGGGCCATGACCATCGGCGGCGTCCAGGCGTTCATCCAGTTCAGCAGGCTCTTTACCCAGCCCATGGGCCAGATCGGCGGAATGCTCACGCTGATGCAGTCGTGCGCCGCGTCCGCTGAACGGGTCTTCTCCCTCCTGGACTCGGAGGAGATCGTGGAACGTCCCGCTGCGGCCGGGAAGCAAAGCCTCAGCGGGCCCATCGAGTTCGAGGACGTGACGTTCGGCTACGTCCCGGGGGCTCCCGCCGTCAGCGGATTGACCTTCTCCGTCCAGCCCGGGCAGACGGTGGCAATCGCGGGCCACACGGGCGCCGGGAAAACCACCGTGGTCAACCTGCTGATGCGCTTCTATGAGCTTGACTCCGGCCGCATCACGTTCGGGGGCACCGACATCGCTGACGTGCCGCTCGACTCGCTGCGCTCACATTTCGGCGTGGTCCCGCAGGATGTCTGGCTATTCAGCGGCACCATCCGGGACAACGTCGAGTACGGACGGCCGGGGGCCAGCGACACGGACATCGCTGCCGCGGCCGAGGCCACCCACGTAGCACCCTTCCTCCGCGCGCTGCCGGCCGGTTACTCCACCGAGCTCGGCAACGACGGCGATTCGCTGAGCCAAGGCCAGCGGCAGCTGATCACCATCGCCAGGGCGGAACTGGCTGGACGCAGCGTCCTGATTCTGGACGAGGCCACCAGCTCCGTGGACACGCGCACGGAGGTGCAGATCCGGCTGGCGATGAAGAGGCTGCGGAGCGGCAGGACCAGCTTCGTCATTGCCCACAGGTTGTCCACCATCCGCGACGCTGATCTAATCTTGGTCATGGACCACGGACGCATCGTTGAACAGGGAACCCACCGGAGCCTGCTGTCCGGGGATGGATACTACACACGGCTGTACAACGCCCAGTTCCGCGGACTCGACCGGGCCGCCGCGGACGGCACGGAGGTCACGGAGGCCGCAGCAATGCAGGCAGCCCGGGCACAGGGCGTGGCCGCAGACATGCTCCAGGACATTCCGGGACCGGGAACCGGCGCCGCCGGAGAGCGGGCCCTGTGAGTACCGGCCAGCCCTTCCCCGGAAAGTGGAAACCCAACCACAGCAGTTCCGTGGCCCTCTACGAGCAGCTCCGGCTTCACGTTATCGAGCAGGCCGACCAGGGAAAGATTGCCCCGGGGACCCGGCTGCCCGCCGTCAGAAGCCTTGCCGAGGCTCTCGGTGTAGCGCCCCATACCGTCGCGCGGGCCTACAAGGAACTTGAAGCTGCCGGTGTCGTGGCCACGAAGGGCCGGAACGGGACCGTCGTGTGCGCAAGGGATGAACGCTGGGGAGCGCTTTCGGCAGCCGCTGCCGAATTCGCCGCGGCGGCAAAGTCGCAGGGCGCCACCTTCGCGGAGGCTGTTCACCTGCTGGCGGCGGCGTACGACGCCGAATAGCGGTGCCCGCGTGGATATTCGAAGAAGTTTTCGATTAGCATTGGATGGTGCCTAAAGCCGTAGCCGAAGAAACAGCCGTAGATGCCCCCTCCGCCGTCGTGCCCCTGACCTCTGCGAAGCCCGCGCGTCCGGACCTGTCCCGTCTGATCGTCAAGGGCGCCCGGGAGCATAACCTGCGCAACGTGGACCTCGATCTTCCTCGCGACGCCATGATCGTCTTCACCGGACTCTCCGGATCGGGAAAGTCGTCCCTCGCCTTCGACACGATCTTTGCCGAGGGCCAGCGCCGCTACGTCGAATCACTGTCGGCCTACGCCCGGCAGTTCCTGGGTCAGGTGGACAAGCCGGACGTCGACTTCATTGAGGGTCTGTCTCCGGCCGTGTCCATCGACCAGAAGTCGACGAGCAAGAACCCCCGCTCCACCGTCGGCACCATCACCGAGATCTACGACTACATGCGCCTCCTGTGGGCGCGAGTCGGCCGGCCGTACTGTCCGGTCTGCGGGGAGCCTGTCATCAAGCAGACGCCGCAGCAGATCGTGGACCAGCTGCTGGAGCTCGAATCGGGCACCCGGTTCCAGGTGCTCGCACCCGTGGTCCGCGGCCGCAAGGGCGAATTCGTCGACCTCTTCAAGGAGCTGACCGCTAAAGGCTATTCGCGTGCCCGGGTGGACGGCGAACTCATCCAGCTCAGCGATCCGCCCAAGCTCGGCAAGCAGTTCAAGCACACCATCGAAGTGGTGGTGGACCGACTCGTGGTCAAAGAGGGCATCAGCCAGCGGCTGACCGATTCCATCGAAACGGCCCTCGGGCTGGCCGAAGGCCGCGTGCTGGCCGAGTTCGTGGACGTCGATGCCGATGCGCCCGACCGGCTGCGGGCGTTCTCCGAGAACCTTGCCTGCCCCAATGAGCACCCGCTGGCGATCGATGAAATCGAGCCGCGGTCGTTCTCGTTTAACAACCCCTTCGGCGCCTGCTCGGCGTGCAGCGGCATCGGAACGCGGCTCGAAGTCGACGAGGAGCTGATCGTCCCCAACCCCGAGCTCTCCCTCGCAGAAGGCGCCATCGCGCCCTGGTCGCTGGGCACCGCCACCACTGAATACTGGAACCGGCTCCTGGACGGGCTTGCCAAGGAGGTGGGCTTCTCCATGGATACCCCGTGGGAGAAGCTGCCCAACGACGTCCGCCAGACCGTCCTCCACGGCAAGGACCACAAGGTTGTGGTCCAGTACCGCAACAGGTTCGGCCGGGAGCGCAAGTACAGCACCGGCTTCGAAGGTGCAATCCAGTATGTGCACCGCAAGCACGGCGAGACGGATTCGGACTGGGCCCGGGACCGCTACGAGGAATACATGCGGCAGGTTCCCTGCCCTGCCTGCAACGGCGCCAGGCTCAACCCGGCGTCGCTGTCGGTCCTGATCAACGGCAAGTCGATTGCCGAGGTCGCTGCGCTGCCCATGCGCGAGTGCGCCGCATTCCTCAACAACCTGGTGCTGACAGGACGTGAAGCGCAGATCGCCCACCAGGTCCTGAAGGAAATCCAGGCCCGGCTGACCTTCCTGCTGGATGTCGGCCTGGAGTACCTGAACCTCGAGCGCCCGTCCGCTACACTGTCCGGCGGCGAAGCCCAGCGGATCCGTCTTGCCACGCAGATCGGCTCAGGCCTCGTCGGCGTGCTGTATGTGCTGGACGAGCCCTCCATTGGCCTGCACCAGCGGGACAACCGCCGGCTGATCGAAACGCTCACCAGGCTCCGGGACATGGGCAACACGCTCATCGTTGTGGAGCATGATGAAGACACGATCCATGAAGCCGACTGGATTGTGGACATCGGCCCCGGGGCGGGGGAGCACGGCGGGCAGGTGGTCCATTCGGGCTCCTACGAATCCCTGCTGACGAACAGTGCATCCCTCACGGGTGAGTACCTCTCGGGCCGCAAGAAGATCGGCATCCCCAAGAAGCGGCGAAAGTACGACAAAAAACGCGAAATCAAGGTCGTCGGCGCCAGGGAAAACAACCTCGTCAACGTCGACGCCGCCTTCCCGCTGGGTCTCTTTACTGCCGTAACCGGGGTCAGCGGCTCCGGGAAATCGACCCTCGTCAACGAGATCCTCTACAAGGTGCTGGCCAACAAGCTCAACGGCGCCAAGCAGGTTGCCGGACGCCACCGCACGGTGCAGGGGCTGGAGCACCTCGACAAGGTGGTCCACGTTGACCAGAGCCCGATCGGCCGCACCCCCCGCTCCAACCCGGCCACCTACACAGGCGTCTTCGACAATATCCGCAAGCTGTTCGCCGAGACCACCGAAGCCAAGGTCCGGGGCTACATGCCCGGACGGTTCTCCTTCAACGTCAAGGGCGGCAGGTGCGAGGCATGTTCCGGTGACGGCACCCTGAAGATCGAGATGAACTTCCTGCCGGACGTATACGTGCCGTGCGAGGTCTGCCACGGTGCCCGGTACAACCGCGAGACGCTCGAAGTGCACTACAAGGGCAAGACCATCGCTGACGTGCTGAACATGCCCATCGAGGAGGGCGCCGAGTTCTTCGCGGCCTTCTCACCGATCGCCCGCCACCTCAACACCCTGGTGGACGTCGGACTCGGCTACGTGCGCCTGGGCCAGCCCGCCACCACGCTCTCCGGCGGCGAGGCCCAGCGCGTCAAGCTGGCCGCCGAACTCCAGAAGCGTTCAAACGGCCGCAGCATTTACGTTCTGGACGAGCCCACCACGGGCCTGCACTTCGAGGACATCCGCAAGCTGCTGCTCGTGCTCCAGAGTCTGGTGGACAAGGGCAACACCGTTATCACCATCGAGCACAACCTCGACGTCATCAAGAGTGCGGACTGGATCGTTGACCTCGGACCGGACGGCGGCTCGGGCGGCGGCCGGATCGTGGCATCGGGGACGCCCGAGCAGCTGGCCAAATCGAAGGATAGCCACACCGCGACGTTCCTGGCCGAGATTCTCGGCTAGGAACCCACTCCGGCGGCGGGAGACCGGCGCCGCCGCGCACGGCGGCGAACCGCACCACCGAATCCGCCCATGCCGTACGGGGAAGTATTCCCCGTACGGCATGTGAATTTGTGCAGAGGTGCTCTCGTGAGAAACTAAGCCGGTGACTTCAACAATAGTGCCCGTGATCTTCGACCTGGACGGCACTCTTGTCGATCCGGCCGGCGGAATAACAGACGGAATTGCCGCGGCTCTCGCGGAATTCGGTATTCCCGTCCCAAGCCAGGATCTCCTGGACGCGATGGTGGGGCCAAAGCTGAGCGACTCACTGCTGACCGTCGCAGGCGTTCCGCCGGCCATGCTTAAGAACGTCATCCGCAGCTACCGGATGCGCTACCTGGACACAGGCATCTCGCAAAGCCGTCTCTACCCGGGCACCGCAGAACTCCTGGACAGCTACGCCGCAGCAGGACGGCCTGTGGCAGTGGCGACACAAAAGCCGGAGCACCTCGCACATATCGTCCTGGAACATCACAAGATAGCGCGCCGCTTCGCGGCGATCAGGGGCTCCTCTGTGGACGAATCCGCCGCAGCCGCAGGACCCGTCGGCAAGACCGGCATCATTGCCGCCGCCATGGCAGACCTCCGCACCCAGCACGCCATCATGGTCGGTGACCGTGCGCAGGACGTGGCGGGTGCAATTGCCAACGGTATTGACTGCATCGGTGTCAGCTGGGGCTTCGCCCCCGACGGCGAACTTGAGGACGCGGGTGCCGTGGCTGTGGTCCACGACGCGCCGGGCCTGCGCAATGCGATCGAAGAACTGGAATCGGTCCGGGCCGTGGCTTTGAGTGAGGTGCGCAACGATGGAGCTCTTTGACGGCATCAGGTGGACCACCCGCGGGCTGATTTCGGGCACGTGCCGGCCAACGGTGATTGGCCTGGAGAACGTGCCGAAGGACGGCCCGTTCATTGTGGCTCCCAACCATCTCTCCTTCCTGGACAGCGTGATCGTGCAGGCGCTGATGCCGCGTCCTGTGGCCTTTTTCGCCAAGGCTGAGTACTTCACGACGAAGGGCGTCAAGGGGCGCCTCATGAAGTCCTTCTTCGAGGCGGTCGGTTCCATTCCCGTGGAGCGCGGTGAACAGGCCGCGAGCGTGCAGGCGCTCAAGACGCTCCTGGACATCCTGGAAGACGGAAGGGGGATCGGCATCTATCCCGAGGGCACCCGTTCACGCGACGGGATCCTCTACCGCGGCCGGACCGGGGTGGGCTGGCTTGCCCTCACCACAGGAGCCCCCGTCATCCCTGTGGGCCTCATAGGCACGGAGAAGCTGCAGCCCGCGGGGCGCAACGCCGTGAAGCCCCAGCACTTCACCATGAAGGTCGGCGAGCCGCTGTATTTCGAGAAGACCGGGCCGGACCACTCCCTGCCGGCGCGCCGGCAGGTCACCGACCGCATCATGGACGCCATCGCAGAGCTCAGCGGGCAGGAGCGCTCCACAGGCTATAACCAGAGCAAGGTCATCGAGTAGGGACGGACAGCGGGCCTCGCCGGCTCAGTAGACTGGAAGCGTGGCAGATCCAGCAAGTTACCGACCCCAGACGGGTGAAATTCCTACCAATCCGGGCGTATACAGGTTCCGGGATCCCCACGGCAGGGTCATCTACGTCGGCAAGGCCAAGAACCTCCGCTCTCGCCTGAACTCGTACTTCGCCAACCCCGCGGGCCTCCTGCCGAAGACGCACGCGATGGTCCACGCCGCCAGCAGCGTCGAGTGGACTGTCGTCGGAAGCGAACTGGAATCCCTGCAGCTCGAATACACTTGGATCAAGGAATTCAAGCCGCGGTTCAACGTGGTATTCCGGGACGACAAGACCTACCCGTACCTCGCCGTCACGATGGGGGAGAAACTGCCACGCGTGCAGGTGATGCGCGGGGAGCGGAGAAAGGGCACCCGCTACTTCGGTCCGTACACTGCCGGCGCAATCAGGGAAACCATGGACACCCTGCTGCGTGTGTTCCCGGTGCGCAGCTGCAGCGCCGGTGTCCTCAAGCGCGCCCAGGCCAGTGGCCGGCCCTGCCTGCTCGGCTACATCGACAAGTGCTCGGCGCCCTGCGTCGGCCGTGTTACCCCCGAGGAACACCGGGCCCTGGCCGAGGACTTCTGCGCCTTCATGGGCGGCGAGGCCAAGCGCTTCATCGCGCGGCTGGAAAAGGACATGGCTGCCGCCGTCGCTGAGCTCGACTACGAGCGGGCCGCCCGGATCCGCGACGATATCGCGGCCCTCCGCAAAGTCTTTGAGCGGAACGCCGTGGTGCTGGCGGAGGACACGGACGCCGACATTTTCGCACTGCATGAGGACGAACTCGAAGCCGCAGTCCAGGTATTCCACGTCCGCGGCGGCAGGGTCCGGGGCCAGCGCGGCTGGGTGGTCGAGAAGGTGGAAGACTTCACCACGCCGGACCTCGTCGAACACCTGCTGCAGCAGGTCTACGGCGAGGACGCGGAAGTCCAGGGCAGGCTGCCCCGCGAAGTGCTGGTTCCCGTGGAGCCGAGCAATGCCGCCGAGCTGGCGGTATGGCTGGGCGGCCTTCGGGGCGCAAAGGTGGACGTCCGGGTGCCGCAGCGCGGCGACAAGGCTGCCCTGATGTCCACCGTCAGGGATAATGCGGAACACGCCCTCCGCCTGCACAAGACCCGGCGCGCGGGTGATCTCACCGTGCGGTCGCAGGCACTGCAGGAACTCCAGGAGGCCCTCGAGCTGCCCGTACCGCTGCTGAGGATCGAGTGCTACGACGTCTCGCATGTCCAGGGAACCAACGTGGTGGCCTCCATGGTGGTGGTGGAGGACGGGCTGCCCAAGAAGTCCGATTACCGCAAGTTCTCCATCACCGGGGCGGCGGCAACCGATGACACAGCCGCCATGCACGACGTCCTGACCCGGCGCTTCCGGCACTACCTCGTGGACAAGACGGCGCAGGTGGAGGCGTCCGACGCCGGGATGGCACCGCCGGAGACCGCCGGCGGCTCGGGAATTGCTGTGGCGGACACCACCACCCCCGCGCCAAAGGCCAAGTTTGCCTACCCACCCAATCTGGTGGTGGTCGACGGCGGAAAACCGCAGGTCAACGCGGCCGCCCGTGCCCTGGCCGGTCTCGGCGTGGACGACGTCTACGTGGTGGGGCTGGCCAAGCGGCTGGAGGAAGTGTGGCTGCCGGACAGTGACTTCCCGGTGATCCTGCCCCGCTCATCCCAGGGGCTGTACATGCTGCAGCGCATCCGCGACGAGGCGCACCGTTTCGCCATCTCATTCCACCGGCAGAAGCGCGGCAAGGCGATGACGGTTTCTGCCCTTGACGGTGTCCCGGGTCTCGGCGATTCCAAGCGCAGGGCTCTGCTGGCCCACTTCGGGTCCGTGAAGAAAATAAAGGCGGCCACCGCAGAGGAGCTTACGGCTGCCAAAGGCATTGGGCCTGCCCTCGCGGCTGCCATTGTCACCCACTTCAGTGCCAACGGTGCGGGAGCCGAGTCCTTGGACACCGTTCCGGCCATCAACATGACCACCGGCGAAGTGCTGGAAACTTAGCCCGCGTCCTGATTCTTAGCTAGGGTAAGTACGGACATCTTGCGGCGCGCAAGTAGTGTGCGCACGCACACGGCAGGCAAGAGCAGAAATGGGGCTGGAATTGATGGCAGAGCCGACGGCAGGAACCGGCGTGGATGAGGACGGCCTCACGCCCGTGAAGCCGGTCGAGGCCGAACTGCTCGTGGTGACGGGCATGTCCGGAGCCGGCCGCAGCACGGCATCCGATGCGCTGGAGGACCACGGCTGGTACGTCGTCGAAAACCTGCCGCCGCAGATGCTGGGTACCTTGGCAGAGCTCGTGTCGCACGCCCCCCAGACGATCCCCAGGCTGGCGGTCGTGGTGGATGTCCGGAGCAAGGCGCTGTTCGCCGACATCCGCGCGGCCCTCCATGCCCTGGCGGCCAGCGGGGTCACCTTCCGGGTGCTGTTTTTGGACGCAAGCGACGACGTCCTGGTCCGCCGGTTCGAGCAGGGCAGGCGCCCGCACCCGCTGCAGGGCGGCGGCAGGATCCTGGACGGCATCGCCGCGGAACGCGAGCTCCTGAAAGAGCTGCGGGATTCCTCCGACCTCGTCCTGGACACATCCACGTTCAACGTCCACGGCCTGGCCACCGCCATCACCGAACTCTTCTCGGAGACCGGCCCGGTGGCCCTGCGCCTGAACATCATGAGCTTCGGCTTCAAATACGGCCTGCCCGTTGACGCAAACTACGTGGCCGACGTCCGGTTCATACCCAATCCGCACTGGGTACCCAAGCTGAGGCCGCACACCGGCCTTGACCAGGACGTCAGCGACTACGTCCTCGAAGCCGAGGGCGTCCCGACTTTCGTGGAACGCTACGTCATGGCGTTGGAACCGGTCCTCGACGGATACCGCCGGGAAAACAAGCACTACGCCACCATCGCAGTGGGCTGCACCGGCGGGAAACACCGATCGGTGGCGGTCGCCGTCGAGCTTTCCAAGAAACTGGCGCAATATCCGCGCGTCACGGTGACCACCACCCACCGGGACCTGGGCCGCGAATAATGGGCGTGCTGACCGGCCCGCTGCCCCTCGTTCCGCCGTCAGGGCTGGCGGGCTCGCAGCAGGCCAAGGGCCCATCTGTCGTTGCCCTTGGCGGAGGCCACGGCCTCGCGGCATCCCTCTCGGCGCTGCGGCTGCTGACCTCCGAACTGACGGCGATCGTCACCGTGGCGGACGACGGCGGATCCTCCGGCCGCCTCCGCCAAGAGTACGGCGTCCTGCCGCCCGGCGATTTGCGCATGGCCCTGTCGGCGCTGTGTGATGACACCGACTGGGGCCGCACGTGGCGCGACGTCATGCAGCACCGCTTCCGGTCCGGGCCCGGCGGCGGTTCCCTGGACGACCACGCCATGGGCAATCTGCTGATCGTCACCCTCTGGGAGCTGCTCGGCGACGCCGTGGCCGGGCTGAAATGGGCCGGAGCGCTGCTTGGGGCCCGTGGCCAGGTCCTGCCGATGTCCACGGTGCCACTCACCATCGAGGGCGACGTGCGGGTTACCGCACCGGACGGCAGCAGCACGCTGACCACCATCCGGGGCCAGGCGCGCTGCGCCGTCGCCGGTTCGCTGGAAAGCGTTCGGCTCATGCCGGAGGAGGCGCCGGCATGCGTTGAAGCCCTTTCCGCGATTGAACTTGCCGACTGGGTGATCCTTGGCCCGGGGTCCTGGTACACCTCGGTCCTTCCGCACCTGCTGTTGCCTGAGATGCGGCAGGCGCTGTGCGACACGCCGGCCAAGCGCTGCCTCACCATGAACCTGGCCATGGACACGAAGGAAACCTCAGGGATGTCCGCCGCCGACCACCTGCGCGTCCTGCGCAGTTATGCACCGGACTTCACGGCCGACGTCGTGCTGGCCGACCCCGCATCCGTATCGGATGTGAAGGAATTTGAGCGGGCCGCGGGGATGATCGGAGCCGAGGTTGTCTTGGGTAAAGTAGGGGCTTCGGGTCAGCGTCCCGTCCACGACCCCCTGCGGCTGGCAACGGCCTACCAGGATATTTTCGGGAACAGTTAGGAAGGTGCCATGGCACTGACAGCATCAGTCAAGGAAGAACTGTCCCGCCTGGACATTAAGAAGTCATCGGTACGCAAGGCCGAAGTGTCGGCCATGCTCCGCTTCGCCGGAGGGCTCCACATCATCTCCGGCCGGATCGTCATCGAAGCCGAGGTGGACCTGGCTTCGACCGCCCGGCGCCTGCGGGCGGCCATCGCGGAAGTGTACGGGCACCAGAGTGAAATCATCGTGGTTTCCGGCAGCGGCCTGCGGCGAGGCAGCCGCTACGTGGTGCGTGTAGTCCGTGACGGCGAGGCACTGGCACGCCAGACCGGCCTCCTGGACACCCGGGGACGCCCGGTGCGGGGTCTTCCGTCGGTGGTGGTCAACGGGTCCGCCGCGGATGCCGAGGCCGTGTGGCGCGGCGCCTTCCTGGCCCACGGCTCCCTCACCGAGCCGGGCCGGTCGTCCTCCATGGAAGTCACCTGCCCCGGCCCCGAGTCCGCCCTGGCCCTCGTCGGAGCAGCCCGCCGGCTGGGAATCCAGGCCAAGGCGCGCGAAGTCAGGGGAGTGGACCGCGTGGTGATCCGCGACGGCGATACCATCGCCGCCCTGCTCACCAGGATGGGCGCGCACGACGCGCTCATGGTCTGGGAAGAACGGCGGATGCGAAAGGAAGTGCGCGCTACCGCCAACCGTCTGGCCAACTTCGACGACGCCAACCTCCGCCGCTCGGCGCAGGCCGCCGTGGCTGCAGGCGCACGGGTTGACCGCGCCCTGGAGATCCTGGGCGACGACGTCCCTGAACACCTGAAGTACGCGGGGGAGCTCCGCGTGGCGCACAAGCAGGCCAGCCTCGACGAGCTTGGCCGGCTTGCGGACCCGCCCATGACCAAGGACGCAATCGCCGGCCGGATCCGGCGCCTGCTAGCGATGGCGGACAAACGCGCCTCCGATCTTGGCATTCCGGGGACGGATGCCAATGTGACGCCGGAAATGCTGGACGAGTAACGGCGCCCCTAGAATCAAGACCAGATGGTGGACTAACCTGACGGGCCGCGACTTCCGGGCCCAAGTCAGCCAGTTCCCGCCATTGAGATTTCCGGATGACCCGTCGTCCGGATGCACAATCCGAGAGTTACCAAACCGGACAAACTGTCCACGACATTGGAGGATTTTGTGACCGAGTACGTTCTGCCCGAACTCAAGTACGACTACGCAGCGCTGGAGCCCCACATCTCCGCGAAGATCATGGAGCTGCACCACAGCAAGCACCACGCAGCCTACGTCACGGGCGCCAACAACGCGCTGGCCCAGCTCGCCGAGGCCCGCGACAAGGGCGACTTCGCCAACATCAACCGGCTCTCGAAGGACCTGGCCTTCCACACGGGCGGCCACGTCAACCACTCCGTGTTCTGGAACAACCTTTCCCCGGACGGCGGCGACAAGCCGGAAGGCGAGCTGGCGGCAGCCATCGATGACGCCTTCGGCTCGTTCGACGCTTTCCGCGCCCAGTTCTCCGCTGCGGCACTCGGCCTGCAGGGCTCCGGCTGGGGCTTCCTTGCCTACGAACCCATCGGCGGCAACCTGGTCATCGAGCAGCTGTATGACCAGCAGGGCAACGTGGCACTCGGCACCACGCCGCTGCTCATGCTGGACATGTGGGAGCACGCCTTCTACCTCGACTACGTCAACGTCAAGGCTGACTACGTCAAGGCATTCTGGAACATCGTGAACTGGGCCGACGTCGCGCAGCGCTTCGCCGCAGCACGTGCCAACGCCACGGGCCTGATCACCCTCTAGCCATGTGACCAGCGCAACAAGCACTGGTAACAAACTTCACATTCAGTCCGTTTAGGGCCGAAATGTGGACGGTCCGCCCCCGCACTTGCGGGGGCGGACCTTCTTAAACGTAAGATGGATCACGGAAGGCGGTTAGCCTTCAGCAATGTGGCTGGTCGCCCTCCGATCTGGTAATCATCTCTGCCCAATGGCGTGCGGGATCTGTTAGTTGGCTTGAACGCCCGCTCAACTAGTTGTGCTTCACAGAGCACCAAGGAGACTGAAAAAGTGACCACCCGTATTGGTATCAACGGCTTTGGCCGCATCGGCCGCAACTACTTCCGCGCAGCACTTGCACAGGGTGCCGACCTCGAGATCGTCGCCGTCAATGACCTCACCAGCCCCGAGGCACTGGCCCACCTGCTGAAGTACGACTCCGTCGGCGGCCGCCTGACCGAAACCGTTGAGGTCAAAGAGGGCAACCTGGTCGTGAACGGCAACGCCATCAAGGTCCTGGCCGAGCGTGATCCGGCCAACCTGCCCTGGGGCGAGCTCGGTGTCGACATCGTCATCGAATCCACGGGCTTCTTCACCAAGGCAGCAGCCGCCAAGAAGCACATTGACGCAGGTGCCAAGAAGGTCCTGATCTCCGCACCGGCTTCCGACGAAGACATCACGATCGTCATGGGCGTCAACCATGAACTGTACGACCCCGCAGCACACCACATCATTTCCAACGCCTCCTGCACCACCAACTGCCTCGGCCCGCTGGCCAAGGTCATCAACGACGCCTTCGGCATCGAGCGCGGCCTGATGACCACGGTCCACGCCTACACGGCTGACCAGAACCTGCAGGACGGTCCGCACAACGATCTCCGCCGCGCCCGCGCCGCCGCCATTAACATGGTTCCGACCTCCACCGGTGCTGCCAAGGCCATCGGCCTGGTCCTGCCGGAACTCAAGGGCAAGCTGGACGGCTACGCCATCCGCGTTCCGGTCCCCACCGGCTCCGCCACGGACCTCACCGTCACCGTCGCCCGCGAAACCACGGTCGAAGAAGTCAACGCCGCCCTGCGGAAGGCAGCGGAGTCGGACGAACTCCAGGGAATCCTGACCTACACCGATGCCCCCATCGTCTCCTCCGACATCGTGGGCGACCCCGCGTCGTCGATCTTCGACTCCGGACTGACCAAGGTCATCGGCAACCAGGTCAAGGTTGTTTCGTGGTATGACAACGAATGGGGCTACTCGAACCGCCTGGTGGACCTCACGGAGCTTGTTGCCGCAAAGCTGGGCTAGGGTTAGCTACATGACATTTCACACCCTCAACGAACTGATCGCTGAAGGTGTCCGCGGGCGGTACATTCTCGTCAGAAGTGACCTGAATGTGCCGCTCGACGGCTCTACAGTGACTGACGACGGCCGCATTAAGGCCTCACTGCCAGTGCTGGGAAAGCTGACGGACGCCGGTGCCCGCGTGCTGGTAACAGCCCACCTGGGCCGCCCCAAGGGCGCCCCGGATGACAAGTACTCGCTCAAGCCCGCCGCGGCGCGGCTGGCCGAGCTTGCGTCGTTCCCCGTCTCGCTTGCCGAGGACACGGTTGGACGTTCGGCGAAGGAGCTCGCCTCCTCGCTGGAAGACGGCCAGGTCCTGGTCCTCGAGAACGTCCGCTTCGACGCCCGCGAAACCAGCAAGGACGACTCCGAGCGGGGCGCCTTTGCGGATGAGCTGGTAGCACTGACCGGCGGGAACGGCGCCTTCGTGGATGACGCTTTCGGTGCGGTGCACCGCAAGCACGCCAGCGTGTACGACGTCGCCACGCGGCTTCCGTCGTACCAGGGCGACCTGGTCCACACGGAAGTGGAAGTGCTGCGCAAGCTCACGGCAGACACCCAGCGCCCCTACGTGGTGGTACTCGGCGGCTCGAAGGTTTCCGACAAGCTCGCTGTCATCGACAACCTGATCGGCAAGGCTGACACGATCCTCGTCGGCGGCGGCATGCTGTTCACCTTCCTCGCAGCAGAAGGCCACAAGGTGGCCGGAAGCCTCCTGGAAGAGGACCAGATTCCCGTTGTGCAGGACTACCTCAAGCGCGCTGCCGATGCCGGCACGGAGTTTGTGGTGCCCACCGACGTCGTGGTTGCCGCGAAATTCGCCGCGGACGCAGACCATGAGACGGTCAGTGCCGACGCCATCGAAAGCAGCAGCTTCGGCGCCCAGGGCATCGGCCTCGACATCGGGCCGGATTCCGCGAAGGCATTCGCGGAGCGGATCCAGGCTGCCAAGACGGTGTTCTGGAACGGCCCCATGGGCGTCTTCGAATTTGAAGCGTTCTCCGGTGGCACGCGCGCCATTGCGCAGGCGTTGACGGAGACGGAGGCCTTCACCGTGGTGGGCGGCGGCGACTCCGCCGCTGCAGTCCGGACCCTCGGCTTCGCCGACGACCAGTTCGGTCATATTTCCACTGGAGGCGGCGCCAGCCTGGAATACCTTGAAGGCAAGGAACTCCCCGGCCTGAGCGTTCTGGACCGCTAAGCACTCCCAGCCGGCAGGGCGCCCGAGCCGCAGGTTTCGGGCGCCCTGCCGGCTGCTTCCCTGATCAGCACATTTGAGCCGCACTTTTGGAGAACACGTGACAACGTCAACTAACGGCAGCTTTGACCGCACCCCCCTGATTGCGGGCAACTGGAAGATGAACATGGACCACGTCCAGGGCATCACACTCCTGCAGAAGCTGGCCTGGACCCTGTCCGACGCCAAGCATGACTACAGCCGGGTGGAAGTAGCCGTCTTCCCGCCTTTTACTGACCTTCGCGGCGTCCAGACGCTCGTCCAGGGTGACGAACTCGACGTCGCCTACGGCGCGCAGGACCTGTCCCAGTTCGACTCCGGCGCCTACACCGGCGACATCTCGGGACAGTTCCTGAACAAGCTCGGGTGCAAGTATGTACTGGTGGGGCACAGCGAACGCCGCACCATCCACAATGAGTCTGATGACGTGCTGAACGCCAAGGTCAAGGCCGCCTACCGCCACGGCGTCACTCCCGTGCTGTGCGTCGGCGAAGGCCTGGAAATCCGCCAGGCCGGCACCCACGTCCAGCACACGCTGGACCAGCTCCGTGCTGACGTTGCGGGGCTCGCGGCAGAACAGGCGGCCGAGCTCGTGGTCGCCTACGAGCCTGTCTGGGCCATCGGCACGGGAGAAGTTGCCGGACCCGAAGACGCCCAGGAAATGTGTGCAGCCATCCGGGCCGAGCTGACCCAGCTGTTCGGCGCCGACGTCGCGGCCAAGGTGCGGCTGCTGTACGGCGGCTCCGTGAAGGCCAACAACGCCGCGGCCATCCTCAACGAGCGCGACGTTGATGGCGTGTTGGTCGGCGGCGCCAGCCTCGACCCGGCCGAGTTTGCTAATATTGTCAGGTTCGAGAGTCACCTGGTGACGGACTAGTCCGGACACCGGTCAACTCCCGCATTTCCAATCTTCTGAAAGGCCGTCGTGGACGTTCTTCATGTCATTCTGCAGATCCTCCTGGGCGTCACCAGCCTCCTGCTGACTTTCCTCATCCTGCTCCATAAGGGACGTGGCGGCGGTCTGTCGGACATGTTCGGCGGCGGAATGAGTTCCGGGCTGAGCTCATCGGGTGTCGCGGAAAAGAACCTGAACAGGTTCACCGTCATCCTGGGCATCACCTGGGGCGCCGTGATCATAGCGCTCGGCCTGCTGATGCGGTTCACGGGCGTCGCCGACTCCTAGCCCGCCCCTTGCCTGGCCGGTAGTTCCGGTCACGCCCCTGGCACCACTGACGCCACCGGGGACTCCGCACTAAACTGTGGCTGTTGACCCTTAACAGCCATGGTCCTTAGTAGTGAGGAGTTCCCGGTGGCGCATTCGTCTTCCAATTTCCGGGGCACCCGTGTGGGTGTCACCCAGGGAACGGGCCTGAAGAATCAGGGCGATGGTCCGCCCGGTGAGCAACTGCCGCGTATTTGTGTTTCCTACTGGTGCATCCAGGGACACGAGACGCGGCCTGTTTTTGTTAAGCTGCCCGAGGACCAGATCCCCGAAGCGTGGGACTGCCGCAGGTGCGGGAAGCCCGCCTCCCGGAATCCCGGCGCGGCCTTGGATCCGGTGCCTGCTGATGACGCAGACGGCTACAAGAGCCATCTGGACTACGTTAAAGAAAGACGCTCCAGCCAGGACGCGGAAGACGTCCTGGCTGGAGCGCTGCGAAGGCTACGAGCCGGCAGGGGCCTTGCGGACTAGCTGCGATGGCACCCGGGAGGCCGCGTTCTCGTCAATCAGCCACAGCGTGCGGGAACGGCCGGCAGGGCCAGACGCCGGGACCTGGACAGGGTTGGCGCCCGCAAGGGCCAGGCCCACCGCGCCTGCCTTGTCCTCGCCAGCCACCACCATCCACACTTCTGATGCTGTATTGATCGCAGGAAGGGTCAGGGAGATCCGTTCCGGAGGCGGCTTGGGGGAGTTGCGCACTCCCACAACCGTGAGCTGCTTCTCGCGGATGCCCGCCTGTTCGGGAAAGAGGGACGCGATGTGGGCATCAGGCCCCACACCCAGCAGGACGACGTCGAAGCGGGGAAGCGTTCCAGGGTTCTCGGGCCTGTTATCCGACATGTCGGCGGCGTGTTCGGCCGCAGCCGCCTCGCCGAGGCGGCGGGCGTAATCCTCTGCAGCCAGTTCCGGCGTGTCGAAGTCGTCCCTGGAGCCCGGCTCGTGGACACGCGACGGGTCAACGTCGATGTGCTGCAGCAGCGCCTGGTGGGCCTGGATTGTGTTGCGGTCCGGATCCTGGGCGCCGACGAAGCGCTCGTCGCCCCACCAGAAGTTCACTTTGGTCCAGTCGACCGCAGGCGCTGCCGGTGAATCCGCCACCGCCTTGAGGGTTCCGATACCCACCGTGCCTCCGGTAAGCACCACCGTTGCTTCACCAAATCTGTCCTGGACATCAACGAGCTTGGTGATCAGGCGAGCCGCGATCGCGGCCATGAGGACGGAAGAGTCTGGATGGATGCTTACTCTAGGGTCAGCGCTCACTGGGACGGACACTCCTTAGATTGGTACGTGGCAGTCCAATAGTAATCACTTCACCGAAGACTTCGTCGGGGTCGAGGCGGCGGAGTTCTTCGGCGAGGCAGTCGCGGAGGCTGCGCCGGGGCAGGGAGATCCGTTGGACGGGCTGGCCGGGTTGGGTGAGTTCGGCGACGGAAAGTCCGGGGCGGAAGAGCTGGATGTCGCCGGTGGCGCGGGTGAGGCGGACGCGGCGGATGCCGGTGCCTGCGGGGTCCGCGACGATGGTGACGGGCGCGTCCAGGGACAGGGTGAGCCAGGCCGCGAGGAGGATCGTGGACGGGGAGTCCGAGGCGCCTTCGACGGCGACGGCGGTGACCGGGGAGGAGTCGACCTGGTCCAGCACGGCGGCGAGCTGGATGCGCCAGTTCGTCAGGCGGGTCCAGGCCAGGTCGGTGTCGCCGGCCTTGTAGGTGTTGCGGATGTTTTCCAGCGCGACCTGGGGTTCGGCCTCGTTGGCGGAGTCGGTGATGCGCCGGTGCGCGATCCGTCCGATGGAGGTTTCGGAGGCGTTCTTCGGCGCGCCGTGCGGCCACCAGGCCACGATCGGGGCGTCGGGCAGCAGCAGCGCCGCGACCAGGGACTCGCTTTCCTCGGCGAGTTCCCCGAAGCCGCGCAGCACGATCACCTCCGAGGCCCCGGCGTCCCCGCCGACCCGGATCTGGGCGTCGAGCCGGTTCGGGGCGGCCGAGCCGGCGTCGGCGAGCACGATGATCCGGCAGGGGTGTTCCCGGCTGGCCTCGTTCGCGGCCTCGATCGCTTCCTCTTCCAGCCCGGACTTGGTGACGACCACGAGGGTGAGCACCCGGCCCAGCGCGATCACCCCGCCCTGCTCGCGCAGGGACATGATCTTCTTGGAGATCTTGGAGGTGGTGGTGTTCGGAAGATCTACAATCATGGCCTTCTCCAGGTGCGTCCGTCGCGGGCTAGCAGCTCATCAGCCGAGGCCGGGCCCCAGCTGCCCGGGGCGTAGGGCTCGGGCTGTTCGCCCAGCCCGGCCCAGTACTCTTCGAAGGGGTCCAGGATCTTCCAGGACAGCTCCACTTCCTCGTGCCGCGGGAACAAAGGCGGCTCGCCCAGCAGCACGTCCAGGATCAGCCGCTCATACGCCTCCGGGCTGGACTCGGTAAACGAGTGCCCGTACCCGAAGTCCATCGTCACGTCCCGGACCTCCATCTGCGTGCCCGGGACCTTGGACCCGAACCGGATCGTCGCGCCCTCATCGGGCTGGACCCGGATCACCACCGCGTTCTGCCCGAAGTCATCATCACTGTGGTCACGGAAGAGCAGGTTCGGTGCCCGCTTGAAGACCACCGCGATCTCCGTCACACGCCGGCCCAGCCGCTTGCCCGCACGCAGGTAAAACGGCACCCCGGACCAGCGCCTGGTGTTGATATCCACCCGGATCGCCGCATACGTCTCGGTCATCGAATCCGCCGGGATGCCCTCCTCCTCCAGGTAGCCCTGGACCTGCTCCCCGCCCTGCCAGCCGCCGGCGAACTGCCCCCGGGCCGAATGCGTGGACAGGTCCTCCGGCAACCGCACGGCGGCGAGGACCTTTTCCTTCTCCGTGCGCAGGTCATCGGCGTTAAAGGAAATCGGCTCTTCCATGGCGGTCAAAGCCAGCAGCTGCAGCAGGTGGTTCTGGATCACGTCCCGCGCCGCGCCCACACCGTCGTAATACCCCGCCCGGCCACCGGTACCGATGTCCTCGGCCATCGTGATCTGGACATGGTCCACGTAATTGGCGTTCCACAACGGCTCGAACAACTGGTTCGCGAACCGCAGCGCCAGGATGTTCTGCACCGTCTCCTTGCCCAGGTAATGATCGATCCGGAACACCGCATCGGCCGGGAACACCGACTCCACAATGTCGTTCAGCTGCCGCGCCGATTCCAGGTCATGCCCGAACGGTTTCTCGATCACCACGCGGCGCCATTTCTCACCCTCGGCCTGCGCCAGGCCGTGCTTGGAGAGCTGCCGGCAGACCTGCTCGAACGCCTTCGGCGGGATCGAGAGGTAGAACGCATGGTTGCCGCGCGTGCCGCGCTGCTCATCCAGCTCAACGATCGTCTCACCGAGCCGCTCAAAGGCGGCGTCGTCGTCGAACTCGCCCTGCACGAAACGGATGCCCTCCGCCAACTGGTTCCACACCGCCTCATCAAACGGCGTCCGGGAATACGAGGTCACGGCATCCCTGACCTCCGCGGCGAACTCCGCGTTGTCCCACTCCCGCCGGCCAAAGCCCACCAGGGCAAAACTCGGCGGCAACAAACCACGATTGGCGAGGTCATACACGGCGGGCATGAGCTTCTTGCGGGCAAGGTCGCCCGTGACTCCGAAAAGCACGAGCGAGGACGGACCGGCAATACGGTTCAGACGGCGGTCCCGCGGATCCCGCAACGGGTTCCCGCCCCGGGACGCAGTCCTTCTGCCGTTCAAAGTATCTGGCATGGTTAGTTAAGTGCCTTAGCTTTCAGTGGCGGACGCTGCCTGGCCGGCAAACGACGAAACAATCTCCTGGAGCTGGGCCACGCCCGCTGCGCGCTCCGTGAGGTGGAGGCGGAGGACCGGGCGGCCATGTTCGCTCAGCACCTGGGCGTCGCCGGCGGCCTGTGCGGCGATCAGCTCCCCGAAGGTGAACGGGCGTTCCGGAATGGCGAGGTCATCGCTGGCAGCAGCCGTGACCTGCAGGAACACGCCGATCGCGGGGCCGCCCTTGTGGAACTGGCCGGTGGAGTGGAGGAAGCGGGGTCCCCACCCGAAGGTGACCGGCCGGCGGCTCACCCGGGCGAGATCGTCGCGAATTCCCTCTAGCTGCGAGTACGCCAGACGGTCAAAGTAGGCCTGCACGCTGAGGTACCCGTGGGCATCCAGCTGCGAGAGCAGGGCCGAGACTGCCTCGGCTGCCGTGCCGGCGTTCCCCAGCCATTCACCGCCGCGGACCTCGATGGCACCGTCGGTGAAGGCTGCGGGCGTCGGCTCGGGCTGTGCGTCCAGCAGGCCGCGGGCAGCAACCTTGGCGGCTTCCACGTCGGGCTGGTCGAAGGGGTTGATGCCCAGGAGGCGCCCGGCCACGGCGGTGGCGAACTCCCACACCATCATCTGGGTGGCGAGCCCGCCGGCAATGGCAACTTCGTTTTCACCGAGTTCGACGTCGGCGTCCGGGCTCACGAGGCGGATCACCAGGAGGTCTTCGGCGCCGGAGGTGACCTCCGGGGCGTTCGGGCCGGCCACGACCGGCAGGACACCGGTGCCGAGTTTGCCGGTGGATTCGGCGATGAGCTGTTCAGCCCAGTCCGCGAAACCGACGATGCCGGAGCCGTCCTCGGCGATGACGATCTTGTCCCGCAGGGGGTTGGTGCCTCCAAGGGCTGTTCCCAGTGCCAGGCCGATGTTTTCCGGGGCATCCTCGTTGAGGATTTCCGCGGCTTCCTCGGCTTCCTCAAGGAAGGACCGGATGTCCACGCCCGCCAGGCCGGACGGAACCAGCCCGAAGGCGGTCAGCGCAGAGTAGCGGCCGCCCACGTTGGGGTCAGCGTTGAAGATGGCCCGGTATCCGGCCTCCCGGGAGGCCTTGTCCAGCGGTGAGCCCGGATCGGTGACGATGATGATCCGGCTCTTGGCATCGATGCCGGCCTCGCTGAAAGCGTGCTCGAAGATCCGCCGCTGCGAATCCGTTTCGAGGGTCGACCCCGACTTTGAGGAAACCACGATCGCGGTCTCGGAGAGCCGGTCCGCGAGGGCAGCTCCGACCTGATCAGGGTCGGTGCTGTCCAGCACGGTCAGCTCGACGCCGGCGGTGCCGGCGATGACCTCAGGAGCAAGGGAAGAGCCGCCCATGCCGCAAAGGACAATGCGGGTGACTCCTTCGGCCTTCAGGGCATCGCGAAGCTCCAGGATGCCGTCCACGAGGGGCTGTGAGACGGTGGCCGCCTCGACCCAGCCCAGGCGGATTGACGACTCTGATTCGGCGTCGGGACCCCACAGGGTGTGGTCCTTGGCGAAGATCCGGGTGGCAATACGGTCCTCCACCAGGGCGGGCAGGTGCTGCTCAAGGGCCTTCCGGGCGGCGCCGGTGGCGTCGTAGCTGAGTGTGCTCATCGTGGACTAGGAAGCCTTCCGTGCGTTGGCGAGGGCGCCCTCGATGTCGGCCAGCAGTTCCTTCCAGCTGGCAACGAACTTGTCGAGGCCTTCGGATTCCAGCAGGGCCACGACGTCGTTGTAGGAGACGCCGAGGGCCTCCAGGGCGTTGAGCGTGTTGTTTGCTTCTTCGTAGGTGCCGGTGACGGTGTCGCCGGTGACCACGCCGTGGTCGAAGGTGGCGTCCAGGGTCTTTTCCGGCATGGTGTTCACGACGCCGGGGGCGACGAGTTCCGTGACGTAGAGGGTGTCCGGGTAGGCCGGGTCCTTCACGCCGGTGGAGGCCCATAGCGGGCGCTGCGGCAGGGCGCCTGCTTCGGCGAGTACGGCCCAGCGCTCCGTGGAGAACTGCTCTTCGTAGACCTGGTAGGCCAGGCGGGCGTTGGCCAGGCCGGCCTTGCCTTTGAGGGCCTTGGCTTCCTCGGTGCCGATGGCGTTGAGGCGCTTGTCGATTTCGCTGTCCACGCGGGAGACGAAGAACGAGGCGACCGAGTGGATCTTGGAGAGGTCGTGCCCGTTGTCCTTGGCCTGCTCCAGGCCCGACTGGAAGGCGTTGATGACGGCGCGGTAGCGCTCCAGGGAGAAGATCAGGGTCACGTTGACGCTGATGCCCTCGGCCAGGGTGGCCGTGATGGCTTCCAGGCCCTCGAGGGTGGCGGGGATCTTGATGAGGACGTTGTCCTTGTTGACCTTCTTGTAGAGGTGCTTGGCCTCGGCGACCGTTCCGGCGGTGTCCCAGGCGAGACGGGGGTCAACTTCGATGGACACGCGGCCGTCAACACCGTTGGTTGCCGCGGCGACCGGTGCGAACAGGTCGCAGGCGTCGGCGACGTCCGTCGTCGTGATCTCGAAGATGGTGTCCTCGATGGACGCGCCCGCCGCGGCTTCCCTGGCGATGACGGCGTCGTAGTCGTGGCCGGTGGTGATGGCGGCGTGGAAGATCGACGGGTTCGTGGTGACGCCCACGACGTTCTTTTCTTCGATCAGCTTCTGCAGGGTGCCGGTCTTGAGGCGGCCCCGGGAGAGGTCATCGAGCCAGATGGAAACACCGGCGTCGGAAAGCTGCTGGGTGGGAGTGGTAGTCATGATCTTTTCTCCTTGAAACTGTGGGGGTGTCAGGACTGGAGCCCGGCGAGGGAATCCTTGGCGGCAGCGGCGACAGCTTCTGCCGTGATGCCGAATTCCTGGAAGAGGCGCTTGTAGTCTGCCGAGGCGCCGTAGTGTTCGAGGCTGATGGAGCGTCCGGCGTCGCCGACGAACTCCTTCCAGCCGAGGGACAGGCCGGCTTCGACGGAAACGCGGGCCTTGACCGCTGCGGGCAGGACTGCCTCGCGGTACGCGGCATCCTGCTTGTTGAACCACTCAACGCACGGCATGGACACCACGCGGGTGGCGATGCCTTCGGCCTGGAGCGCTTCGCGGGCCTGGACGGCGAGCTGGACTTCGGAACCGGTGCCGATCAGGATGACCTGGGCGTCCACGCTCTGACCGTCCTTGGAGGCTTCGGCCAGGACATATCCGCCCTTGGCCACGCCGGCGGTGGAACCGAAGGTGTCACCCTGGGCTTCGCCTTCGCCCCGGGCGTAGGTGGGGATGTTCTGGCGGGTCAGGACGATGCCGGCCGGGTTCTCGTGGTTCTCCAGCATGGCCTTCCACGCTGCCGAGACTTCGTTGGCGTCGCCGGGACGGACCACGTCCAGGCCCGGGATGGCACGGAGGGAGGAGAGCTGCTCAACGGGCTGGTGGGTGGGGCCGTCCTCGCCCAGGCCGATCGAGTCGTGCGTCCAGACGTATAGGGACGGCACTCCCATGAGGGCGCCGAGGCGGATGGCCGGGCGCTGGTAGTCGCTGAAGATCAGGAACGTGCCGGAGAACGCGCGGGTCTTGCCGTGCAGGGCGATGCCGTTCACGATCGAGGCCGCGGCGTGTTCGCGGATGCCGAAGTGCAGCACACGTCCGTAGGGGTTGCCGGACCAGGCATCGGTCTGCTTGGAGGCCGGAACGAACGACGGCGAACCCTCGATCGTGGTGTTGTTCGACTCTGCGAGGTCGGCCGAGCCGCCCCACAGTTCCGGCATGACCGGGCCGATGGCGTTCAGGACCTTGCCCGAGGCGGCACGGGTGGACACGTCCTTGCCGGCCGGGAAGACCGGCAGGGCCGCGTCCAGTTCGGACGGAAGCTTGCGGGCTTCGACGCGCTCCAGCAGGGCGGCGGCGTCCGGGTTGGCGGACTGCCATGCGGTGAAGGACTCTTCCCATTCCTTGCGGGCGTGGGCGCCGCGGTCCACGACGGCGCGGGCGTGGGCCAGCACGTCCTCGTCCACCTCGAAGGACTTCTCGGGGTCGAAGCCGAGAACTTCCTTCAGTGCTGCAACTTCTTCCGAGCCCAGGGCGGAGCCGTGGATCTTGCCGGTGTTCTGCTTCTTGGGGGCCGGGTAGCCGATGATGGTCCGCAGCGAAACGATGGAGGGCTTGGACGTCTCGGCCTTGGCGGCCAGCAGCGCCGAGTACAGCTCCTGGACGTCTTCCTTGTATTCGCCGGTCTTGGTCCAGTCCACCCGCTGGACATGCCAGCCGTAGGCTTCGTAGCGCTTCAGGACATCCTCGGTGAAGGAGATGTCGGTGTCGTCCTCGATCGAGATGTGGTTCTCATCATAAATAACGACGAGGTTGCCGAGTTCCTGGTGGCCGGCGAGGGACGAGGCCTCGGAAGTGACACCTTCCTGGAGGTCGCCGTCGGAAGCGATGACCCAGATGGTGTGGTCGAACGGGGACGTGCCGGGGGCGGCGTCGGCGTCGAACAGGCCGCGCTGGCGGCGCTGGGAGTAGGCGAAGCCCACAGAGGACGCCAGGCCCTGGCCCAGCGGACCGGTGGTGATTTCCACGCCGGCCGTGTGCTTGTACTCGGGGTGGCCCGGCGTCAGCGAGCCCCAGGTGCGAAGGGCCTGCAGGTCCTTCAGTTCCAGGCCATACCCGGAGAGGAACAGCTGGATGTACAGGGTCAGGGAGGTGTGACCGGGGGACAGGATGAAGCGGTCACGGCCGATCCAGTCAGGGTTCTGCGGGTCGTGGCGCATCATCTTCTGAAAGAGAAGGTATGCGGCCGGAGCCAGGCTCATTGCGGTGCCGGGGTGGCCGTTGCCCACCTTTTCGACGGCGTCGGCGGCCAGGACACGTACGGTGTCAACGGCGCGCTGGTCCAGATCGGTCCATGACAGTTCTTGCTCTTCCAAATGTGGCACGAATCCGGGCCCCTCTCTGTGCTGATGGCAGGCGGTAGGGACAGGTCGCGGGAGGGCACAGTCTGGTGCCCGCTGCATTTTGTCTACCAGCCGTTCACCATTGAAACGTTGATCTTCATTCAGTCGCTGGACGGAGTGGGAATGCGGTTTTTCACCGTCTCCCACTGCGCGCTGATCTGCTGACAGCTTAGCTCTATTCCACAGTTCGGGCAGCGGAAATCTCAGTAGATGGACGCAATTTTTGTTTTGTGAACCGTCTTTTTTTGGCCGCTGCGTTAATGTGATCGAAGCAGGCTCGGAGGAATCATTTTCAGTGAATTGCCGCGTCGGGCGGGTGCCGCGGACGCATGCCGGACCGCGGTATGATATCGGAAGGCCACCGGCGTACAGGCAGGGACCGCGCAGCGGACTTTCCAGCCCGTCAACCGCCGTTGAGGGATCATTCCGGACCCAGGATTCGGGCAGATCAGTCAGACCACACAGCCAGACAGAACAGAGTGACTGCCAACGTGAGCACAACAGATACGCCGCTGACCTCAGCCAGGGTCCACGGAAGAGCCGGACTAGCCCGCAAGGCCAAGGCGTACCTTGCTCTCACCAAACCGCGGGTCATTGAACTTCTGCTCGTGAGCACGCTGCCCACCATGATCTACGCCCAGCGCGGATTTCCGTCCCTGGGCCTGATCCTTGCCACGCTTGTGGGAGGGGCCTTCGCGGCCGGCAGCGCGGGTGCCTTCAACTGCTACATCGACCGTGACATCGACAAGCTGATGCACCGCACGGAAAAGCGGCCCCTGGTCACCGGCGAAGTCACCCCGCGCGAAGCGCTGGTGTTTGCCTGGCTCCTGGGCGCGGCCGCCATCGCCATTCTCTGGTTCGGCGCCAACCCGCTGTCGGCCTGGCTGGGCCTCGGCGCCATCCTGTTCTACGTCGTGATCTACACCATGATCCTCAAGCGTCGCACGGCGCAGAATATCGTCTGGGGCGGCGCAGCCGGCTGCTTCCCGGTGCTGATCGCCTGGTCCGCTGTCACCAACACGGTCGAGTGGCCCGCCGTCGTGCTGTTCATGGTGATTTTCCTGTGGACGCCGCCGCATTACTGGCCGCTGTCCATGCGGTACGGCGAGGACTACCGGAACGCCAACGTGCCCATGCTGGGTGCCATCGCGGGCGCCAGGGTGGTGTCCGTGCAGGTGGTCCTCTATGCGTGGGCCATGGTTGCGTGTTCCCTGCTGATGGTTCCGACCGGCGGGGCCGGCTGGGTCTACACGGTCACGGCCGTCGTGGCCGGTGCATGGTTCCTGTACGAATCGCACGCGCTGTACAACCGGGCGCAGGGCGGGGACCTCTCGGACAAGGGCGCCATGAAGGTCTTCCACGGCTCCATCAGCTACCTGACGCTGTTGTTCATCGCCCTGGCCGTCGACCCGTTCGTGGGCTCGGCCATCATGGCCGGCTAGCCCCAACCCGTACGCTTCCTCACTTTTGGTTCCGGTACGGGGAACGCTCCCTCACTTTTGGTGCTGATACAGCGAACGCTCCGTCACACCAAGTGTGAGGGAGCGTTCGCTTTTAAGCGTCAGCAGGTGAGGGAGCGCTGGGATGGATGGGGGCTAGTGCGCCGGGCTGTAACGCGCGACGTCCCATGCATTCGTGGCGGCACTCATGAGCATTGCGGCACCGAGCATGTGTGCACCCACAAGGAGCGCCGGTATGCCGTTGTAGTACTGCGTGAAGCCGATGACGGCCTGCAGCAGGGTGACGCCCAGCAGCATCAGGACGGCCGAGCGGAACGGCCCCCGGATGCCGCGCTGGAAGACCAGGTAGCAGGCGAACAGCGTTCCGGCGCTGATCAGGTACGCGGGGACGGCATGGACGTGCGAAAAGAGATCCCAGTCGAGGCCATTGCGGGGCGCTTCGGCGTCTCCGGCGTGCGGGCCGGCGCCGGTGACCACGACTCCCAGCATGACGGCCACGGCGGAGAACAGGGCGACGGCGGTCATCACCGGACGCGCGACTCCGGGCAGTGCAGGCAACACGTGGTTCATGTAGCGGCCGGTTCGTCCGTAGGCGCGGTTGACGAGGAGCGTGGCAAAAACCACGAGGGCCATGGAGACGAGGAAGTGCAGTCCCACCACCCAGGGGTTCAGTTTGGTGAGGACCGTGATCCCGCCGATGACCGCCTGGGCCGGGATGCTGGCCAGGAGACCCAGGGCCAGGAGGAACAGGTCCTTCCGCTCCTTCCGCAGGTTCCACAGGTAGACGAGCATCAGCGCCGCCACGGCCGCGAGGGCGAAGGTTAGGAGCCGGTTGCCGAACTCGATGAAGCCGTGGATACCCATTTCCGGGGTGTTCACGAGGGAGGCTTCGGTGCAGCGGGGCCAGGTGGGGCATCCCAGGCCGGAGGCGGTGAGCCGGACGGCGCCACCGGTGACCACCAGGATCGTCTGGCCGATCAGGGAAAGCACCGCGAGCCGGCGGACCGTCGCATCTACGGTTACAGGCAGCCTGGACGTAATGCGGCTGACCATCTGGGGGAGGCGCGAAGCCGTGCTCACGGTTTTTCTCAATTCCACTTGAACCAACGGATGGCTGCCGCACCGGCAAGAACCAGCCACAGCAGCAGGATAAGGACGGCATCGCCGTTGACAGCGCCGTGCAGGAACGCATCGCGCAGCCCTTCGCCGAGCGCCCCGGAGGGCAGCAGGTGCACGACGTCCTGGGCCATGCCCGGCAGCCGCTCTGCCGGGATCACGATGCCGCCGAGGGCTCCCAGGAGGATCCACAGCAGGTTCGTGATGGCGAGCGTGGCCTCGGGCCGCACCGTGCCGGCAACCAGCAGCCCCAGCGCCGTGAAGGCCGCGGCGCCGAGCACCAGCAGACTCAGGCCCGGTGCCCAGCCGGATGCATCCGGCCGCCAGCCCAAAGAGAACGCAACGGCGGAAACGACGAGGATCTGCAATGCGAGCACGGCCAGGACGGCGAGGATCTTGCCGGCGATGAGCCCGGCGCGGCCCAGCGGAGTGGTGGACAGGAAGCGCAGCACACCGTAGCGGCGGTCAAAGCCGGTCGAAATGCCCTGGCCTGTGAACGCGGTCGACATCGCGCAGAGTGCGAGGATGCCCGGCACGGCCGCGTTGATCCTGCTGTCGCCCATGCCATCCAGCAGCGGTGTGACGGTGAGGCCGACCAGGGCCAGGAGCGGCAGCACGACGGCCAGAATCAGCTGTTCGCCGTTTCGGAGCATGGTGACTGCTTCGTATTTGCCCTGCAGGACGATGCGGCGGAGGAGGGGAGCGGCGGGACTGCCAAGCGTGGGTGTCATCGGACGTCCCTTCCGGATATGTCGAGGAAAACGTCTTCGAGGCTGCGCGCCTCCATGCTCATCGATCCGGGCATCACACCGTGTTGCGCCCACCATGCGGTGAGGGCGGCAAGATCGTCGGGGGTGAGCGCTCCCGTCGCCGAGTAGCTGCCCGCCCGCGTTTCCCGGATTTCCACCTCGGCAGGTAGCACGCCGGCGAAGTCGAGGCCGGGCAACGCCTCGAAGTGCAGGGTGCGGACGTGTCCCTTGTGGGTCATCTCGGGCGTCTGGTGCTGCAGCAGCTGGGCGACGGTGCCCTCCGCCACGTTCCTGCCGGCGTCGATGATGTAGACGTAGTCGGCCAGCCGCTGGGCGTCGTCCATCAGGTGCGTGGTCAGGATGATTCCCATCCCGCTGTCGCGGAGCTCGGAGATCAGCCCGAACACTAGTTTGCGTGACTGGGGATCCAGGCCCGCGCTGGGCTCGTCCAGGAACAGCACTTCCGGGTTGCCGATGAGGGCGGCCGCGAGGGCAAGCCGCTGCTTCTGGCCGCCGGAGAGCCGCCGGACGCTGGTCCGGCTGAACATGTCAATGCCGAGCCGCTCTACGAGTTCGTTCACCGGCTTCGGATTCCGGTACATTCCGGCGATGTGGCGGAGGAGGGGGAGGGGACGGGCCGACGGCGGGAGGCCGCCTTCCTGAAGCATGACACCTACGCGGGACCGCAGGTCAGCGCCGGCGTTGCCGGGATCCTGGCCGAGCAGGGAAATCGTTCCCCCGGAGCGCTTCTGCAGGCCCTGGGCGCATTCAATCGTGGTGGTCTTGCCGGCGCCGTTGGCTCCGAGCAGCGCGGTGACCTCGCCGCGTCCTGCGACCAGTGAGACGTCGCTCACCACCCTCAGCATCCTGCCATCGAGGGTGGGCAGCGGACCTACGTCCTTAATGAGCCCGTTGATGGCAAGAACGGGGGATTTGGGGGATCGCACCCAAGCATTCTACGTGAAGTAGTACTGTCTTTCCCGTGCCTGCGTCGCCGCAGGTCACCCCCACCATCCCCGGGGCAGGCCAGCCTTGCCTTACTGGATGGGTGGAGTAAATTACGACATGATTGTGTTGTGTATTCCATGAGAAAGTCCACTTCCCTGCCTCAGGCGGGGCCTGGCGCGCGAGTCAGCGTGCTCCACGGTGGAAAACCGGCTGCCCAAGGTGCAACAGCGCCGGTGGCCGACACCGACGAGCGCACGCGCGATCGCGTCCTCAGTGCGGTGCTGGAACACGGCCCCGTCAGCGCGGCGGAACTCGGCGATCTGCTCGGCTTTACCCCCGCCGCCGTTCGCCGCCACCTGGACCATTTGTCCCGCGCCGGCGTCATCGAAGTCAAGCGCGTCGCACGGGCAGGCAGCGGCGCCGGCCGTCCCGCGCGCCGCTATGTGCTCAGTTCGCAGGGCCAGTCCACGCTGGGCGATGACTACCTGAACATCGCCAGCCTGGCGCTCAAACAGCTCAAGGAAATCGCCGGCGCAGATGCGGTCCGCACGTTCGCCGTCGAGCGCTTCGCCGAGATGGAACGCCGCTACGCCCCCGAAGTGGAGCAGGCCGGGACGGACATCACGGCCCGCGCGCAGGCACTCTCAGCCGCCCTGTCCCGCGACGGCTTCGTGTCCTCCACAGCTTCCATCGAGGCCAAGGCGCCGCTGCCGGCGGCTCTTTCCAGCGTGCAGCTGTGCCAGGGCCACTGTCCCATCCAGCAGCTGGCCACCCAGTTCCCGGTGTTCTGTGACGCGGAAACTGAGATGTTTTCGCGCCTCGTAGGCGTCGATGTCCGCAGGCTGTCCACGCTCGCACGCGGCGGCCACGTCTGCACCACCCACATACCAACAGGCCGTCCGGCCGCCACCGGGGCCGAAACCCCCGGAACCCGGCAGGACACCCTGCACGAAGTATCCAACCATCTGCAAGAAAGGCCGCTATGACGGACCAACTATCAGAGAAAACGGTTGCTGAGACTGCTGTCATTTCGGAGATTCTGGAAAAGAACCCCGAGCTGCACGGCATCGGCACCTACGAGTACGGCTGGGCCGACAAGAACGACGTGGGCGCAAATGCCCGGCGCGGTCTTAACGAGGACGTGGTCCGCGACATTTCGGCCAAGAAGAGCGAGCCGGAATGGATGCTGGACCTGCGTCTCAAGGGCCTGAAGTACTTCGACCGCAAGCCCATGCCCACCTGGGGCGCGGACCTGTCCGGTATCGACTTCGACAACATCAAGTACTTCGTGCGCTCCACGGAGAAGCAGGCCGCCACATGGGAAGACCTGCCCGAGGACATCCGCAACACGTATGAGAAGCTCGGCATCCCGGAAGCCGAGCGCAGCCGCCTGGTCTCCGGTGTGGCAGCGCAGTACGAGTCCGAGGTGGTCTACCACCAGATCCGCGAGGACCTCGAAGCCCAGGGCGTCATCTTCCTGGACACGGACACCGCCCTGCGCGAGCACCCGGAGATCTTCCAGGAGTACTTCGGCACCATCATTCCGGTGGGCGACAACAAGTTTGCCTCGCTGAACACGGCCGTCTGGTCCGGCGGTTCGTTCGTGTACGTTCCCAAGGGCGTCCACGTGGACATTCCGCTGCAGGCCTACTTCCGCATCAACACGGAAAACATGGGCCAGTTCGAGCGCACCCTGATCATCGCGGACGAGGACTCCTACGTCCACTACATCGAAGGCTGCACGGCTCCGATCTACACCTCGGACTCGCTGCACTCCGCCGTCGTGGAAATCGTGGTCAAGAAGGGCGCCCGCGTCCGGTACACCACCATCCAGAACTGGTCCAACAACGTGTACAACCTGGTGACCAAGCGCGCCATCTGCGAAGAGGGCGCCACCATGGAGTGGATCGATGGCAACATCGGCTCCAAGGTCACCATGAAGTACCCTGCCGTCTACCTGACGGGCGAGCACGCCAAGGGCGAGACACTGTCCATCGCGTTCGCCGGCGAGGGCCAGCACCAGGACACCGGTTCAAAGATGGTCCACATCGCGCCGAACACCAAGAGCTCCATCATCTCCAAGTCCGTGGCCCGCGGCGGCGGACGCGCAGCCTACCGCGGCCTGGTCCAGATCCGCGAAGGTGCCAAGCACTCGGCCAACACCGTGCGCTGTGACGCCCTGCTCGTGGACACCATCAGCCGTTCGGACACCTACCCGTACATCGACATCCGCGAGGATGACGTCCAGCTGGGTCACGAGGCAACTGTCTCGCGCGTTTCCGAAGAGCAGCTTTTCTACCTCATGTCCCGCGGCATGCGTGAAGACGAAGCCATGGCCATGATCGTGCGCGGCTTCATCGAGCCGATCGCCCGTGAGCTGCCCATGGAATACGCCCTCGAGCTGAACCGCCTCATTGAACTCCAGATGGAAGGATCCGTCGGTTAATGACTGCCGAAATTACTACTGAGAAGGCCCGCATCGGCGCCCCTTCCATCGCAGGGTTCACCGAGGAAGGCGAGGGCCTGGTCTCCGCCAAGGTTGACCACAGCCACAACCACGGCGTCACCGTCATGTCCTCGCGCGCCGAACGGCTCACGAGCTTCGACGTCGCCGACTTCGCACTGCCCACCGGCCGCGAGGAGGAATGGCGCTTCAGCCCGGTCCGCGGGCTGGCCAACCTCCTCTCGGACACCGCGACCGATGTTGATCCGGAGCCGGCTGCCGCTTTCACTGTGGACGCGCCGGAAGGCTACCTCCGCGCGCCACTGGCTCCCGGTGCCGCACCGCGCGGAACTGTCCTGACCCCGGCCGACCGTGCCGCCGTCGTCGCCTCCGCCAACGCGGACGAAGCCCTGCACCTGGTCATCCCGGCGGAAGCCGAGCCCGCTGAGCCGCTGCGGATCCTGGTCCACGGTGCCGGCGCCGGACGCCGCTCCAACGCCCACTTCGTGCTTGAGGCGGGTGCAAACTCGCGCAGCGTCGTGATCGTGGAGCACACCGGCGCGGCCGACCACAACGGCAACCTGGAAGTCATCGTCGGCGAGGGCGCAAAGCTCACCGTGATCTCCGTACAGCTCTGGGAAGATGACGCCAAGCACCTGGGCCAGCATGACGCCCAGGTGGGCAAGGACGCTGTGTACAAGCACATCGCCGTGTCCCTGGGCGGGTCCATCGTCCGGCTAAACTCCAACGTCCGCTTCGCGGGCGAAGGCGCCGAGGCCGAACTGCTGGGCCTCTACTACGCCGACGCCGGCCAGCACCTGGAGCACCGGTCCTTCGTTGACCACAACGAGCCGAACTGCAAGTCCAACGTGCTGTACAAGGGCGCCCTGCAGGGCAAGAACGCGCACACCGTCTGGGTGGGCGACGTCCTGATCCAGAAGCAGGCCCTTGGCACTGACTCCTACGAGAAGAACCAGAACCTGGTGCTGACGGACGGCTGCCGGGCGGACTCGGTTCCGAACCTCGAGATCGAAACCGGTCTTATCGAAGGTGCCGGACACGCGAGCTCCACCGGCCGCTTTGACGACGAACACCTGTTCTACCTCATGGCACGCGGCATTCCGGAAGAGGTGGCACGGCGGCTCGTCGTGCGCGGCTTCCTCAACGAGATCATCCAGCAGATCAAGGTTCCGGCACTCGAAGAGCGCCTGACCGAAGCTGTTGAGCGCGAACTCGCCGCAACGAATTCCTAAGCAGCCCGGAAAGTACAGGATTACGGATGACTGAACAGCCAAATGGCGAGCTCGTCTGCAACGTCAACGAGATCCAGCCCAAGCAGGCCCTGCGGATCCTGATCGATGACTACCCCGTCGCGATCGTCAAGGACTCCATGGGAGAGATCCACGCCATTGGGGACACCTGCTCGCACGCGGACATCTCCCTCTCCGAGGGTGAGGTCGAAGGCTGCGCCATCGAGTGCTGGGGCCACGGTTCGCAGTTTGACCTGCGCACCGGCGAACCGCTCCAGCTGCCGGCCTACGATCCCGTGCCCGTGTTCGCAGTGGAGATCGTCGGAGACGAGGTCTACGTCGACTTCACCAACGTCCTGAACGGCGCCGAGGCTCCCAACTTCAGCTAGTCCGTCCTGTACTAAAACCACCTAACTTCCAGACCAAAAGACCGCACCTCCGCCGCAACGGCAGGTGCAGAGGAGAACACGACACATGTCTACTCTTGAGATCAAGGACCTGCACGTCAGCATCGACACCGAGCAGGGCACCAAAGAGATCCTGAAGGGCGTCAGCCTGACCATCCGCACGGGTGAAACCCACGCCATCATGGGCCCCAACGGCTCGGGCAAGTCCACCCTGGCGTCCACCATCGCGGGCCACCCCCGCTACAACGTCACGGGCGGTTCCATCACCCTGGACGGCGAAGACGTCCTCGCCATGAGTGTTGACGAGCGCGCCCGCGCGGGCCTGTTCCTGGCCATGCAGTACCCGGTGGAGGTCCCCGGCGTGACCATGACCAACTTCCTGCGCACGGCCAAGACGGCCATCGACGGCGAAGCCCCGGCGCTGCGCACCTGGACCAAGGACGTCAAGTCCGCCATGCAGCAGCTGCGCATCGACGCCGACTTCGCCCAGCGCAACGTCAACGAAGGCTTCTCCGGCGGCGAGAAGAAGCGCGTGGAGATCCTCCAGCTCGAGCTCTTCAAGCCCAAGTTCGCCGTGCTGGACGAGACTGACTCCGGTCTGGACGTCGACGCGCTCAAGGTCGTCTCCGAGGGCGTCAACCGCGCCCACGCCGCAGGCAACATGGGCACGCTGCTCATCACGCACTACACCCGCATCCTGCGCTACATCAAGCCTGAGTTCGTCCACGTCTTCGTTGACGGCCAGGTTGTTGAAGAAGGCGGCCCGGAGCTTGCCGACCGCCTTGAAGAAGAAGGCTACGACCGCTACGCCAAGGGCGCCGGATCAGCCTCGATCCCTGCCGCCGCAGCCCAGGTCTGATAAGGACACGCCATGACTGAAATCGAGGCAGCCCGCACCGGGCTGGACGAAGTCGAAGAGGCACTCAAGGACGTCATCGACCCCGAACTCGGGGTCAACATCGTGGACCTCGGGCTGCTGTACGGCCTGAAGTACTCCGAGGATGACGGCGCCCTGCTGATCGACATGACCCTCACCACCGCTGCATGCCCGCTCACCGATGTGCTTGAAGAGCAGGTCGGCAAGGCGCTTGACGGCGTTGTGGACGAGTGGCGCCTGAACTGGGTGTGGATGCCGCCATGGGGTCCGGAGCGGATCACCGACGACGGCAAGGACCAGATGCGCGCCCTCGGGTTCAACATCTAAAATCCCCACCGCCTCACTAAGGAATACGCCGACGGCGGGCCCACCTTCCAGCGAAGGTGGGCCCGCCGTCGGCGTACTCCCGCCGGGCTGTTACAGGGTGGGGGCCCTGAAGGTGTCGCACTGGGCAATGTCGCCCGTCTGGTAGCCCCGGTAGAACCAGTTCTGCCGCTGCGCACTCGAGCCGTGCGTCCAGGCCTCCGGCGTGACACGGCCGGTGGCGGCCTTCTGGATGCGGTCATCGCCGACGGCGGCCGCGGCCGAGAGCGCGTCGTTCAGGTCCTTCTGGGTCAGCGGCTCGAGGAACGGCTGGCCCGTCTTTGGATCCGGCTGCGTGGTGGCGTAACGGGTCCAGAGACCGGCGTAGCAGTCGGCCTGCAGTTCCACGCGAACGGCGCCGGACTCTGGCCCGCGCGGATCCCGCTGCGCCCTGTCCAGGTTCCCGAGCACGTTTTGGACGTGGTGACCGAACTCGTGCGCCACCACGTACTCCTGGGCCAGCGGACCGCCGGAGGAGCCAAAGCGGTCCACGAGGTCCTGGAAGAAGCCGGGATCGAAGTAGGCAGTGGTGTCGGCAGGACAGTAGAAGGGTCCCACCTCAGACGTGGCGGCCCCGCAGCCGGTATTTGTGCCGACCTCGAAGAGAACTGTCTTCGGACGCGGATACTCGACGTTGTACTCGGCCAGATACGCGGGCCAGAAGGCATTGAGGCTGTTCACCGTGCCGGTGATCCGGCAGTCGAGCCGCTGGTCGGCGTCGGAGCCAAGTTTGCACTCGGCAGGGGCAGTTCCCTGGCTCACGCCCGGCTGTTCCTGCCCCGTGCCGATGAGCCCCTCAAGCAATTGCGGATTGATGCCGAACAGGGCGGCAAGGAGCAGGACGACGCCGCCGCCGATACCGCCGCCGATCTTCGTGCCGCGGCCCATCCCGCCGCCGCGACGGTCTTCCACCTGGGATGGGTCGAGTTCGACTCCGTCATTGAAGCTCATGCTGTCACAATAGTCTTCCCGGGCAGAGCCGGGCAGGTTCCGCCGGTAAAGTTGATCCGATGCCTTTCCTCAACAGACTCCAGCGCTGGGCAGCTGAACGCCACGACGACACCGCCGTCGTCGTGGCCGGCGAGCGGCTCAGTTGGGGCGCGCTCCGCGACGAGGCGGAGGCCCTCGCCGCGGGCACCTCCGCTGAAATTACCGTGCTCACCGAACGGAACTCCACACACTTCGCAGTCGCCTTCGCCGCCGCCGTGGCGGGCCATCGGCAATGCGCCGTCCTGGATCCGACGTGGCCGGAACCGATGCTGGCGGAGATTGTCCAGCTGCTCGGCCCGGCTGCCGAACCGGCCCCGGCAGCCGCCCGGAACTCCGTTGGTGAGGACCCGCTGGCCGACGGGGATCCGGCATCGTCCTTCCTGATCGGGCTGACCTCCGGAACCACGTCCGTGCCCAAGGCGTTCACTCGCTCCCGCCGCTCCTGGCAGGAGTCCTTTGAGGCCTCCATAGAGTTTTTTGGCCTCAGCCAGGACGACAAGACCCTTGCTCCCGGCCCGCTCGCGGCGAGCCTGAACCTCTACGCCCTCGCCGAATGCCTCTACGCAGGCACCGAGTTCCATTCGCTGGAGTCCTTCGACGTCGGCGACGTCCACACTGCCATCAGCCACGACGGCATCACCCGCCTGGTCCTGGTCCCCACCATGCTGCGCCTGCTCAGTGAGCGCGGGCTGACCGGCTGCGTTGACGCCTCCGGCGTGAAAACCATAATCTGCGCAGGTTCCAAGCTCGATGCCCGGACGCTGGAAGCGGCCCGGCGGTGGGCGCCGAACGCCACCATCTTCGAGTACTACGGCGCCTCCGAGCTGAGTTTCGTCTCCGGAACCGGCCTGCCCGCCGGCGTGCCCCTCGACGCCGGCGGCACGGGCATCGGCAGGCCATTCCCCGGCGTCGAAGTAAGGATTCTTGATGACGAAGGCCGCGTCCTCCCGGAGGGGGCTGCGGGAAACATCTGCGTCCGCAGCGGCATGGTCAGCAACGGGTATCTGTGGGGCGACGACGGGCAGGCATTGCGGTGCTTCGACGGCTGGTTCACGGTGGGGGACCAGGGGCACCTGCAGGACGGGGAACTCCACATCCTGGGCCGGCGCTCCGACATGATCATCACGGCCGGCAAGAATGTCTACCCCCATGAGGTGGAACTCGCCCTCGCCTCCGTTCCCGGCGTCGCTTCGGCCGTCGCGGCCGGAATGGCCGACGACGTCCGGGGTCAACGCGTGGTCGCGGGGATTGTCCCGTCCCACGGCGGCCTCACGGCTACCCAGCTCAAGACCGGCCTCGAGGAAATCCTGCCCCGGGATAAGCGGCCGCTCCAGTATTTCGCCCTCGCCGAGCTGCCGGTGACGGACCGGGGCAAGGTCAGCCGCGGCCTCATGCTTGACTGGATCACCGCCCGCGATTCCCGGGTCCGCCGCCTTGTCTGAGAAGGCGCTGGCTGAGAAGGCGCTGCCTGAGGAGCGGCAGCCGGTCATCATCGCCGCCCGGCGGACGCCCATCTGCCGGGCCCACGGAGCGCTAAAGCACCTCCCTGCCCACGAACTCCTCGTACCGGTCTTCAGGGCCCTGTTGGCCGAAACCGGCGTCGTCGGTTCTGAGCTGGCCGACGTGGTCATTGGCAATGCGGTGGGTGGCGGGGGGAACGTTGCTCGGCTCGCCGCCCTGGAGGCGGGTTTGCCCGTGACCGTCCCCGGCCTCACCGTCGACCGGCAGTGCGGCTCCGGGCTGGACGCCATCGTCCTGGCGTCCCGGCTCGTGGCGTCAGGCGGCGGGGTGTATCTGGCCGGCGGAGTGGAAAGTATCAGCACCGCACCTTTGCGGGCACACCGGAACGACGACGGCGACCCCGCGTTCTTCAGCCGCGCCCGGTTTGCGCCGGAGATCGTGGGCGATCCGGACATGGGTGTTGCCGCCGAGAATGTGGCGTCTGAGTTCCGCATCAGCCGGGACCGTCAGGATGAATTCGCGCTCCGGAGCCACCGCAGGGCTGTTGCGGCTGCCGGTTCTGGCGCTTTCGACCGGGAGATCGTTCCCCTGGAAGGGCCGGCGGGCCCGGTGACAGCTGACGACGGCCCCCGGCCCCGGCTCAGTGAAGCCCTCATGGCAAGGTTCCCCGCTGCGTTTGTCGGATCCGGGACCGTCACCGCCGGGAACTCCTGCTTCGACGCGGACGGCGCTGCCGCCGTCGTCATCACGTCACTCGCCCGCGCCCGGGAACTGGGTGCGACAGACGCGCTGGCGGTTCTGGGCACAGAGACGGCCGGCGTGGAGCCCCGGCTCCTCGGCATCGGGGCGGCCTCCGCCGCGGGGCGGCTGCTGGCGTCGCGGGGCGGGACCGCCGCCGACGTGGACCTGGTGGAGTTCAATGAGGCGTTCGCCTCCCAGACGCTCGCGTGCCTGGATCAGCTGGGAATCGATCCGCTCCGTGCCAACGCCGACGGCGGGGCGCTTGCCCTCGGGCACGCGTTCGGAGCGTCCGGCGCCGTCCTGGTGACGAGGCTGCTGGCGCAGGCACGCCGGACCCCGGACGAGGAGAAGCTCGCCCTGGCGATGATCAGCATCGCCGGCGGAATGGGCACGGCTGCCCTGTTCAGGTACGCCCGGCTCTAGGAACCGGCTCCAGGAACCGGCGTGTGGTTTGTGTGCGGGGGCCCGCCGTCGTCGGGTTCGCCGAGGCCGCGGGCCGCAAGCGCATCCCCGGTGTGGCGGGCGTAGGCAACGGTGGTGATAAAAACCGGCAGGACCAGGGCACGCGGGTTGCGTTCCAGGCCGCGGGCCCTTGCCGAGTCCCGGACGTCCGCGTAGGCCCCGGCTATGAAGGGGATGCTGCGCAGCATGATGGCGATGGTGAGGGCGAACCGTTCGGGGTCCGCCCCGAACCGGGTGAACGGCCGGGCCAGGGACACCACGCCGTCGAGCAGCCGTTGCAGCGGCGTGGTGGCCGTCAGCAGCGAAGCCGCCACAACGCAGAGCAGGATGTTCAGGACAATGCGGGCGGCTACGGGCGCCCCGAGCTGCCACCACTGGAACAGGCCGATGGCCAGAAGCACGGGGAGCAGCGGGCGGACGGCGCGCAGGAGGCGGGCGGGTCCCGCCCCGCTGAGCAGGAACAGCGTGCACATCAGGGCGAGGGCCCCCGCCGCCAGCCGCCAGTCGACGATCAGGAAGGACGCCATGCCGCACCCCACCACCACCGCGAATTTGAGCCACAGGGGCGTGCGGTGGATAAGGGAGGTCCCCGGAACGTAGCTGGCGAGCAGGAAGCCGTGGCCCCTCACTGCGCGTCACCGCGGTCCGCGCCGGCACGGTCGGGGACCTCAAGGCCGGCCGCACAGAGCGAGCGGTAGTACGCGACGGCGGCGGCAGCACCGCCGTCGAACGCGATCCTGCCGGCCTCGACCACCAGCACGCGGTCCATGTCCAGCGCGAGCTCAAGGTCGTGGGTGGACATAATGATCTGCTGGCGCAGCCCGGCGATGGTGCCGCGCAGCAGTTCGCGGTTGCGGAGATCCAGGAGGGTGGACGGCTCGTCCAGGACCAGCACCTCGGGTTCCACCGCCAGCACAGCGGCAAGTGCCAGGAGCTGCCGTTCGCCGCCGGAGAGCTCGTAGATGCTCTGGTTACCCAGGGGCAGCAGGCCGAAGCGGGCCAGTGCGGCGTCGGCCCTTTCCCTGCGTTCCGCCCCGTTCCGGACCGAACGCCGGAGCGACAGTTCAACGTCCTCGCGGCCCGTCGGCATCACCAGCTGGGACAGTGGGTCGGTGAAGACGAAGCCCACCTGCTGCCGGACCGCCCGCACGTGCCGGACAGTGTCCGAACCGTTGACGGTGACGGATCCCTCGCTGGGCGCGACAAGGCCGTTCAGCAGCCGCAGCAGCGTGGACTTGCCGGAGCCGTTGGCGCCGATCACACCGATGCGCCGTTCGGTCAGGCTGAGCGTGACGTCCTGGAGGAGCACCTTGGGCTCCGGGTGGCCATCGACGGCGACCCGGACTCCGACGCTGCTGAGGGAAATGCTCACGGTTGCGTGGTTGACTGCTGTCCGGAGGAAGCCGTGCCGGAGGCAGAAGCAGTCGGGGAGGCTGCATCCGGCGAGGCCGCGGCCGGTGAAACTGCTGCCGGCGGAGCGAGCGGGCGCACGCGGCGGACAAGCAGGTCAGGGAAGGCCTTGTGCAGGGCAAGGGCCACAGTGACTGCCAGGACGTTCTTGACGATGTCTCCCGGGTAGTACGCGAGGTCGGCGAGGAAGGCCTTGGACAGGTCGAGCTTGGCATTGACCACCATGCCGAGCACGCCGAGAGCGTGGATGATGACGATGCTGGTGGCCATGGCGGCCAGGAAGAGGAAGAGGCCGCGGTACTTCAGGGTGCGACGGATCACGATGCTTGCAAGCCAGCCGACCGCTGCGGCGGCGAGAGGGAACGCGATGATGTAGCCGGCCGACGGGCCCGCCAGGATGCCCAGCCCGCTGCGTCCGCCGCTGAAGATGGGGAGCCCCGCGAGCCCAAGGAGCGTGTACAGTCCCACGGCGGCGAAGGCGCGGCCGGGGCCGAGGGCCAGTCCGGTCAGCATCACGGCAAGGGTCTGCAGCGTGATGGGGACACCCAATCCGCCGACGGGAATGGCGGCGACGAGGGCGGATCCGGCCACGAGCGCGGCGAAGACGGCGATGAGGCCGAGGTCGGTGGCGTTCCAGCGCGGGCGTCGGTGCGTGGACACGGGATGGGTCTGGGGCATGGGAGGTCCTGTCGGAGAGGTACAAACAATTATCAGCTGGTGTTGACGTTACTTGCTCGGGAATAAATGAATTTTGTAGCTGTTCCACAAGGTGGAGGCAGTGGGACTAACTGCGGGGAACAAACATGTCGCGTCTGCGTCGTAACGGCGCGAAGGGCCTCCGGTTAGCGGGCCGGGCTCTGGCCGGTAGACTTGTAGGGGCCGTTCTCTCGGCCGCACCGCCCCGGCACCCACGAGCCTCCACCGCTTGATGTCCGCTGCGCCGCTGCGTTACCTGTTGTGAAAGGCCTTACCTGCTTTGATTACCGTCCAGGATCTTGAACTGCGCGCCGGCGCCCGGCTGCTCATGGATCAGGTGAGCTTCCGGATCGACAAGGGGGACAAGATCGGCCTTGTGGGCCGCAACGGTGCAGGAAAGACCACCCTGACGCGCGTGCTGGCAGGGGAGGGCCTCCCGGCTGCCGGCAAGGTGACCCGGAGCGGCGAAATCGGGTACCTGCCGCAGGATCCGCGCACGCCGGACATGGAGCAGCTGGCGCGGGATCGGATCCTTTCCGCGCGGGGCCTGGACATAGTGGTAGGCAAACTGCGCGTAGCCCACGAGGAGATGGCCAGTGAGGACGCCGCCGTCCAGCGCAAGGCCATGAACCGCTATGACCGCCTTGAATCAGAGTTCCTGGCCGGAGGCGGCTATGCAGCGGAGGCGGAAGCGGCGGCGATTTCCTCCAATCTTGCCTTGCCGGACCGCATTCTGAATCAGCCGCTTAAGACGCTCTCCGGTGGCCAGCGCCGCCGCGTGGAGCTGGCCCGCATCCTGTACTCCGGTGCGGAGACCATGCTGCTGGATGAGCCCACCAACCACCTCGATGCCGACTCGATCGCCTGGCTGCGTGACTTCCTCAAGAACCACCAGGGCGGCCTGATCGTGATCAGCCACGACACCGAACTGCTCGAAGCCACTGTCAACAAGGTGTTCCTGCTCGACGCCAACCGGGCCCAGATCGATTTCTACAACATGGACTGGAAGCGCTACCTGACGCAGCGGGAAACGGACGAACGTGCCCGCAAGCGCGAGCGTGCCAATGCCGAGAAGAAGGCGCAGGTCCTGTTCGACCAGGCCAACAAGATGCGTGCCAAGGCAACCAAGGCAGTGGCCGCGCAGAACATGGCCAAGCGCGCCGAGCGTCTGCTGAGCGGACTCGAGGCCGTGCGTGAGAACGACCGGGTTGCCGCGCTGCGCTTTCCGGATCCGTCGCCGTGCGGCAAGACTCCGCTCACCGCCGAGGGGCTCAGCAAGTCGTACGGTTCGCTCGAGATCTTCACGGATGTGGATCTGGCCATCGATCGCGGCTCCAAGGTGGTCATCCTGGGCCTCAACGGTGCCGGCAAGACGACGCTCCTACGGATGCTGGCGGGCGTCGACCGGCCCGATACCGGTGATGTCATCGCCGGTCATGGGCTCAAGGTCGGGTACTACGCCCAGGAACACGAGACGCTTGACGTTGAGCGGACGGTCTTGGAGAACATGCGCTCGTCCGCGCCGGACATGAAGGACGCCGAGGTCCGCGGGATCCTTGGTTCCTTCCTGTTCTCAGGGGACGACGTCGACAAGCCGGCCGGTGTTCTCTCCGGCGGTGAGAAGACGAGGCTCGCGCTGGCCACCATCGTGGCATCCAGCGCCAATGTGCTCCTGCTCGATGAGCCCACCAACAACCTGGACCCTGCCAGCCGTGCCGAAATCCTGGGCGCGCTGCGCAACTACAGTGGCGCCGTCGTCCTCGTCAGCCACGACGAAGGCGCGGTGGAGGCGCTGAACCCCGAGCGGGTGGTACTGCTGCCCGACGGCGTCGAGGATCACTGGAATGAGGATTACCTGGACCTGATCACGCTGGCCTAAGGCAGGTCCGCCACGTCCCCGGGCTCCCAGCGCAGCAGGTCACCGGGCTGGCAGTCCAGTACTTCGCAGAGTGCTTCGAGCGTGGTGAATCGAACCGCCTTGGCCCGGCCGTTCTTGAGTACGGCCAGGTTGGCGGGCGTGATCCCGACGCGGTCGGCGAGTACGCCCACGGGCATCTTGCGCTTGGCCAGCATCACATCGATGTCGACGACGATCGGCATCAAATCACCTCGTCCAGTTCACTCCTGAGGTGTTTCGCTTCAGCATCGCGCGCTACAGCCCGTGCCAGCAGTATCCGAAGCACCAGGACGATCAGTGCTGCCCCGGCGATCATCAGGGACGCCCCGCAGATCAGGAGGACGATGCCGGGGGCTGTTCCGCCCGGAGCGAGGATGACCGCAATCCCGAACATGAGCAACGACGCGGCCGCCACGGCGCCGAAGATGACATCCACGTACCGAAACGCAGCGTGGGAAAACACCGTTCCTCGTCGCACCATGGTCAGCAGGCGCCATACGCACAGCAGGGTCACCTGAACGGTCATGATGCCCAGGACGACAATCGTGAGGAGCGCGATGCGCGGGCCGGTGGGAGCGCCGGCCTCCTCAAGGTCGTTGGAAAGCAGCGGCACCATCCACACCTGCACGAACAGCGAGCCCGCAAGCACCATCGTGAGCACAATGCGCAATGCGAGGATGGTCAGCTTTCCCACCAGAACTCCTTCTCCATCGAGTAACAATGAAATTATATCGATAATCGGTAGATTTACCAAGCTTGTCGGGGGCGAACATTGACGAGTTGGTGTTCAGGCGCCCGGCAGACTTGGTAGTTTTTGATTGCGGCTCAGTATCCGCCAGCGACATGACCGGCAGGGGATCAGTGATGAGCACTCCTCAGTACAAGGCGCGGCGACCGCAGCATCGGGTCGAAGGGCATGCGTCTGACAGGATCAACGCCCTTTCCATCGCCGCGTTTGTCTCATCATTCCTTATTGGGATGACCGGCATCATTCTTGGGCTGATCGCCCTGAACCAGATCAAGAACAAAGGCGAACGCGGCCGCGGGTTGGCCATCGCCGCTCTTGTCATAGGCTGCGCCTACATGGTCATCTTCGCGTACCTCACCATCGGCCTCTTTTCATCAGAGGGCCCCAACGCCTGACAGGTGAGGTTCCCTTTCAGACCCGGCGGTAGCCGCGCTCCACCATTCCGCCGATGATTCCCGCGATCGCTCCCGGCAGGGCCACAAGGGCAACGATGTGCCGCAGCAAGCTGTAAGGCCCTACGAGGGCGACCCCGCCGATCAGGACGGCGGGCGCCGCCACACAGGCCGTTACCCAGTTCGGGTGACCCCGCAGGAACGACCACAGTGCAGCTGCCAGCGAGGCCGCGGAGCCGGCCAGTAGGTAGAGGCTGCCGACTCGTGCGTCCTCTACAAATTCCGGTATCGCCGTATATCCGAAGAACGTGGACCTCAGCAGGCCGATGACCATCAGGACGATGGACGAGAGGACCAGGATCGACCAGAGGAGAACTCCGGGCCAGCCTCGACGGCGGATTGAGTCATGATCGTGACTCATGGCCGGCGCTCCTTTCCTAGTCAACGAAGGGCAACGTCTCCCCAGCCGCCGCTTGCCGCTGCGTTTTCATCATTCATCAGCTCTACGATAGGCGCGTCCCGGCCCAGACTGGCAGAAGCTGCGGCTAGCTGGCGATGGGCGCCTCGGGGCCGGCATCAATTGCCGCGGCAAGCAGCCGATCAAAGCTGGCTGTTCCGTTGTCCGGCGGGATCACGGTAAAGACCACAAGCCATTTCTCGGGTGCATTCTTCTCCAGCCCTGAGCTACGTTCCACACGCAGGTTCAAGCCGGGCACGCCGTTGACGAGGAGCGGAAGCTGCTCGCCGCTCTTGACCAACTGCTGAAATTGCCTGACGGAGACACGGTCGCTGCGGGCGCCTGTCACTTCGCTGATGGTGTCATTCACCGTCTTGGTCAGGTCCCGCATGAAGCTCTTCCGGCTCGAGACCGTGGGGACGGTGAGTATTGCCGGGAAGATGACCATGAACAATGCGATCGCACCGAAATTTCGGAGGATGGGCAGGAAGACCATCGAGATCAGGCAGAGGACCAAACCAAGGACACTCAGCATGACGAACCTGATCAGCGGATCCTCACCAGGTCTCTTGGACCACCGGACGAGTGTGACTGTGTTCCTGCCCAGCTGATCGTGCTGCGTATTCTCCATGTTCAGTGCCCCTTCACTTCCATGAGCGCTTCAGCCAGGATGACTGCCTCGCGTGCTTCCTTGAGATCGCGACGCAGCCCCAGATCGGGAATGGTTGCGGCGGCACCGGTTGAGCCGGCAAGTTCAGAAAAGGCCCTGCTGAGGTTGTCGCGGTCCTGTGACAGCATCCGGGACGAATTCAATTTGACCCTGCATACCTCAAGCGCCAGCAGCGATTTGTCGATTGCCTCGCGGCGTCCCTGCATGACCGCTAACTTGTCCGCGACACGCAGGGTGCGGAGACGGAGCATCGATTCCATCTTGACTGCCATGTCGTGGAGTTCGCCCAGCGCGGTGTACGTCTGTGCCGTCCCGGTGTGCCGGGCCAGCTGCCCGGCCACGTGGATGCGGCGGCGTTCCCATTTCCGCACGGCCGATTGATAGGGCTCCAAGAGCAAGGAGACAGCCTTCAGTGCCTTGTCCAGCGACGCCGCCCGCGTGCTCAGGCTGGAGGTCGCGGCGTCCAGCCTGGCGAGGAACGCGGCGTAGCTGTCGTGCGGCGGACCGTACTTAGTATTCATGTGTCACTCGCTGGCGGCGCCGCCAGAACGTGACCCGAACGCTCATGGCAAGAGAATAGAGGTTAGGAGCCCGTTGTCATAGGCTTCGGCGCCGGCTATTGCACCGCCTGCAGACTAACGGACCCGTAAGGTGTGGGCGCCGGTGATTCTCCGCAGCTCTTCGTAGCTGATTGCGAACATCGAGTGGTGGTCGCCCGCTCCGGCCCACAGCGTCCCGTGCTCTTCCAGGGAGGCATCCAAAAGCGTGTGAATCTTTTCGGGATGGCCCACGGGGGCCACACCGCCAACTTCCTGCCCGGTGTGTTCCACAACGAAGTCCGGGCTGGCGCGGCGGATGCGTCCGGTGCCCAGCTGCGCGGAGACGTAGGCGGTATCCACCCTCGCGGCGCCGCTTGCCAAAATGAGCAGGGGAGCGCCGTCGAATTCGAACACCAGGCTGTTGGTGATCGCCGCTACGTCGCAGCCGAGGGCGGCGGCCGCCGCGGCCGCCGTCGGCACTTTCCCTGGAAAGACCCTGACGGTGTCCGCGACACTCGCGGCGGTGAGGGCCCGCCGCACATTGGCCACCGGATCGGGAAGCGGGTCCGGCACCCCGTGCTCAGTATCCTTGGGCATCCAGGATCGCGTCTTCCTCTTCTTCTGACGTGGCCCGCTTGCGCTTGCGCGCTGCAGAAGGACGACGGCGGGCTGCCGCGGCGGCGTCCCCGTGGTCACCGGCGGCGCCTGCCTCGGCGTCTTCGGCGTCGATCGCGGCGTTCTTGGCCTGCTGGCGGGCCGCATAGCCAAAGCCCACAAACATCAGAATGCCAAAGGCAAACCACTGGAGCGAGTAGGAGAGGTGGGTGCCCTCTTCCAGGGACGGCATCGGGAACGGCTGCGGCATTTCGGCGGCGGGCGGCGTTTCTGAGGCTAGCTGCCCGTACGCACCGGTCAGCAGCGGATAGCCCAATTGAGCCGAATAGGCCGGCAGGTCAATGGACGCGAGCTGGCCCTCGGGAGCCCCGCGCTGGAGGGACGGCTCGCCGTGCTTGAGCCGCACCACGGCGGTGACCTGGCCGGACGGCGGGGCCGGAATGGTATCCGGGCGGCCGGGATTGTTGTTGCCGATGGGGAGCCAGCCGCGGTCAATCACGACGGTTTCGCCGGAGACAAGCCGGAAGGGAACCACCACCTCGTATCCGGGCTGGCCGTTAAGGGGACGGTTGCGGACGATCCGCTGCCCGGCTGCGTCATAGCTGCCGCGCAGCTCCACCTGCGTCCATTCCCGGGCCGGGTCCAGCTGGCGGAACTGGTCCTTCGCTTCCGGGAAACTGATCGGAGTGGCCGAATAGTTCGATGTGACACGGTGGATCTCCGCCAGCGCTTCTGCCCGGCGGTCCATCTGCCAGCGGCCCAGGAAGACGCATCCGGTGGCGAAGACCGCAGCCAGCAGAAGATATCCCAGCCATTTGCTGGAGAACAGGAAACGGTACATTCAGCTGTTCCCGCCCGGAGTCGGCGCGGCATCGAGCGGGACGGTTTCCTTCCAGAGCCCGCGCGTCTGCAGGTAGTCTTCCAGCCACTCCCGGTGCTCGCCGCACGCCAGCCACACCTTCCGGCGGTCCGGAGTGTGGATCTTCGGATTGTTCCACAGCAGCTGCCAGGCAGCGTCAGCCCGGCAGGCCTTACGTGAGCACATGGCCGCGGAGTCCGGGCCGGTCGCGCCGCCCTCACCGCCGCCCAGGTTGAAAATGTTCATGAAGCTTTCTGTTCCCGGCCCTCGTCGTCTTCATCGCTGATCAGCTCGCCTTGCAGCACCGTCGGCACATCGTCTACGGGATCAGCGGACTGCAATTCCTCGGATGCCTCCAGTTCGGCATACGGGGCGTAGTCCAGCAGCGACTCGCTGTGGACTTCCGCCTTGTCCGAACCGTTGGCGATCACCACGGCAATCCACGGCAGGAAGACTGCCCCTGCAACAGCAATGAGCTTGAACCAGCCATCCACCACGAAGATCAGGATCAGGCAGACCATGCGGATCCCCATAGCCAGCGCGTACTTGATCATGCGCTCCCGCATGTCCTCGGAATGCGCTGCAGCTGCGTCCGTGATGCTGTGCACCTCCGGATGACCGGATGCGGTGCCAGGCGTCTCGGGCATCGGCTGTCCGGGCTGGTGAGGTGTCACTGCTGTCTAATCACGCTCCAATGGCTTACCTAAATTCTCTCACCATCCGGGGGAGCGGCCCAAACGGGCGCTAAGATCGGAGGCAGTCAAAAATCCCTGCCACCATAGCGGAGCCATGCTCCGCAGAATCCGGAGCACTTATGTCTGAAGCAGCCACCCAGGCCCGCAGCGTCCTCATTACCGGCGGAAACCGCGGCATCGGCCTCGCCATCGCCGAGGCCTTTCTGGCCAACGGGGACAAAGTGGCTGTGACGTTCCGGAGCGAGTCCAAGCTGCCTGACGGCATCCTCGGGGTCAAGGCGGATGTGACGGACGAAGCGTCGGTGGACGCCGCCTTCGCCGAAGTCGAAGCCGCCCACGGTCCCGTTGAGGTGCTGGTGGCCAACGCCGGTATCACCAAGGACATGCTTCTGCTGCGCATGAGCGAGGACGACTTCACCTCCGTGATCGACACAAACCTCACCGGTGCGTTCCGTGTGATCAAGCGCGCTTCCAAGGGCATGATCCGGCTGCGCAAGGGCAGGGTTGTGCTCATCTCCTCTGTCTCCGGCCTCTATGGGGCGCCGGGCCAGATCAACTACTCCGCCTCCAAGGCCGGCCTGGTCGGCATCGCCCGGTCCCTCACCCGGGAACTCGGGTCCCGCGGCATAACCGCGAACGTCGTGGCCCCTGGGTTTATCAACACCGACATGACTGCCGAACTGTCCGAAGCAACCCAGAAGGACTACCTCTCCAAGGTGCCCGCCGGACGGTTTGCCGACGCCTCCGAGGTGGCCAACGTTGTCCGCTGGGTCTCCAGCGACGAGGCCTCCTACATCTCCGGTGCCGTTATCCCTGTCGACGGCGGCCTGGGAATGGGCCACTAGCAGCCGGCCACATACAAGGGCGGCCCCGCACACCTCCGGAACTATCCGACCGGGGCTTCTTTGTGGGGGTCGCACAAGCGGATCGGCAGCGCACGCTGGCATGATGGACTGCAGACCTACAGCGATTTAGACGTTTCGAACAAAAGGGAGCTCGTATGGGACTGCTGGACAACAAGACTGCCATCGTGACCGGATCCTCGCGGGGAATCGGCGCCGAAGTGGCAAAGATCCTCGCCGGCGAGGGTGCCGCCGTCGTCGTCAACTACCGCCAGAAGGCGCCGCGCGCCAACAAAGTGGTGGCCGGCATTGAGGCCGCGGGCGGCCGCGCCGTCGCCGTCGGCGCCGACCTCACCACCAACGAGGGCGTTCACGCGCTGGCAAGTGCGGCCATGGAGAACTTCGGCTCGCTTGACGTCCTGGTGCTCAACGCCTCGGGCGGCATGGAGTCGGGCATGGAGGAGGGCTACGCCCTGAAGCTCAACCGCGACGCGCAGATCAACATGCTCAACGCTGCTGTGCCCCTCATGAAGGAGGGTTCGCGAGTGGTTTTCGTGACCAGCCATCAGGCACACTTCATCAACACCGTTCCCACCATGCCGGAGTACGAGCCGGTGGCCCGCAGCAAGCGCGCCGGCGAGGACGCGCTGCGTGAACTGCTGCCGAACCTGACGGAAAAGGGCATCTCGCTGGTCGTCGTGTCCGGGGACATGATCGAAGGCACCGTGACGGCAACGCTTCTGGACCGTTCCAACCCGGGCGCCATCGAAGCCCGCCGCGCGGAGGCCGGCAAGCTGTACTCGGTCGAGGAATTCGCTGAAGTGGTCGCGGGAATGGCCACTGCGGACGTCGAATCCGGCCACACGGAATACGCAGGCGGCGCCGACTACTTCGGCAATAACGCCGGGTAAATTACGCGGGCTGACAATTTACAGGTCTCCGGGCGGTACGCTGCCCGGAGACCTGGCGCCCCGGAAGGGGCTGCCTCCAAGGCGTTGCCCAACAGCTCCGGGCCGCTTAACGTCGAAGGCATGGAACAGCAGCGACAGGTGATCCGACGGAGCTATCCTGCAGGCGTACCCTGCTGGGTCGACACCCAGCAGCCCGACGTGGAGGCCGCCATGGCATTCTACGGCGGGCTTCTCGGATGGGAGTTCGAGGACGCTTCCCCGCCCGGCGCCACCGGCAGGTACGTCATAGCGAAACTCGACGGCCAGGAGGCCGGCGCAATCGCCGGTCCGGGAACCGGCGTCCCGGCATGGCACACGTACGTTGCCGTCGACGATGCGGACGCTGCCGCGCGGCACCTGCTGTCGATCGGCGCCACGCTGAAATCCGCTCCCGCCGATGCGGGCTCAGGAGGCGTGCAGGCGGTGCTGGCGGACCCTCAGGGCGCCGAATTCCGCATCTGGCAGGCAGGCGAACGGCCGGGGGCCCAGGCGGTCAACCTGCCCGGCGGGTGGAACTTCAGCGACCTCCACACAACCGACGTGGAGGCAGCGGCCGCGTTCTACGCAAAGGCGTTCCATTGGCAGTTCGATGACCTTGGTTTCGGCACCATGATCCGCTGTCCCGGTTACGGCGACCATCTGGAGGCCACCGTCGACCCCAACATCAGGATCCGCCAGTCCGGTGACGCCGTTCCCCGCGGATTCGAGGACGCCGTGGCGTGGCTTGCGCACGCGGAGGCCGGGGAGAAACCGCGGTGGCACGTCACGTTCACCGTCGCAGACCGGGACCAGGCGGCCATGGATGCAGAACGCCTCGGCGCCCATATCCTGGGGCAGGATGACACCGAGTGGACGCGCACGGTCCTGATCCGGGACCCCGGAGGCGCGGTGTTCACCGCAAGCCAGTACACGCCGCCGTCCGGCTGAATCGATCCGGCTAGAGGAACGCTCAGACCCCGGCGATGTGCCGTACAGCGTCCAGGTGCGGCATGTTGATCGCCGCATCCGCCACAGCGCGCACGGCGGGCTTGGCATTGAATGCCACACCGATTCCTGCCGCGCCGAGCATGTCCAGGTCGTTGGCGCCGTCGCCCACGGCAATGGTGTGCTCCATCGCAATGCCTTCGGCGGCTGACCATTCGCGCAGGTACTTCTCCTTGGCTGCGCGGTCGATCACGTCGCCGACCACTTTGCCAGTAAGGGTGCCGTCCACGATTTCCAGTTCATTCGCGATCCAGTAGTCCATGCCCAGTTCCTCGGCGATGGGGCCGAGGATCTGGTTGAAGCCACCGGATATCACTGCCACCACATGGCCTGCGGCCTTGAATGCCGCCACAAGTTCCGCTGCGCCCTCGCTGAGCTTCACTTCAGCCCGGACGGAATCGACGACGGCGGCCGGCAGCCCCGCGAGGACCGCCACCCGGGCATGGAGGCTCTGGGCGAAGTCCACTTCTCCGCGCATGGCGGCCTCGGTCACGGCGGTGACTTCGTCGCGTTTGCCGGCATACGCGGCGAGGAGTTCGATGACTTCCTGCTGGATGAGCGTCGAATCGACGTCCATGATGAGGAGCTTGCGGTCAGCCTTGCGCAGTTCCTCGGGCACGATGGCCGTATCGACGCCGCCGCGTTCCGGGCTCTCTTTCGCGGCGGCGATGCGGTGCCGTAAAGCGGCGATGTCCGCGCCCGAACCTGACGGCACCGCGAAGGCAACCGTGCAGACGTCGTAGCGGTCGTTGCCGCTGCGGGACTCCGCTTCGAAAGTCGTCCCGGAACCGACCAGAAGGGAGCGGAGGTTTTCCGCTTCCGAGTGGGACAATTTCACGCCGTAGCTGACCGCAGTCACGTTCGAAGTCATGGCTGCAATCTTAGCCAGCGCCGGAGTGGCGCCCGAATTCATGTCGCGGCACGGTCGCACAGGTTCATTTCGCGGACCGGCCTTACAGAGCCGGGGACGCCGTTTCAGTTATCAGTCGCACCCCGTTTTGTCCTAGTGTCTACTCCTATGAGTGATGTTCTTGAAATGGCAGCCGTCAGCGTTGTCCGCGGAGCCAAAACGCTCCTGAGCAAGGTCGACTGGCAGGTCAGCGAAGGCGAGCGCTGGGTGATCCTCGGACCCAACGGCGCGGGTAAGACCACTCTGCTCCAGATCGCGGCCGCCAGGCTCCACCCCACGAGCGGCATGGCCGGCATCCTGGAGGAGATCCTTGGCACCGTGGATGTCTTTGAACTGCGTCCCCGGATCGGCCTGTCTTCCGCGGCCCTGGCCACCCAGATCCCCGAGCACGAGAAAGTGCTCAATGTTGTCGTCACTGCAGCCTACGGAGTCACCGGCCGCTGGCGCGAAGGCTACGAGAAGGACGACGAACGCCGCGCGTTCTCCCTCTTGAACGACTGGGGAATGGGCCCCCTGCTGAACCGGTCCTTCGCCTCATTGTCCGAAGGAGAGCGCAAGCGCGTCCAGATCGCCCGCGCACTCATGACGGACCCTGAACTGTTGTTGCTGGATGAGCCCGCCGCAGGCCTGGACCTGGGCGGACGCGAGGATCTGGTGCACCGCCTCAGCGAACTGGCCCGCGACGAGGCCGCCCCTGCCATCGTGCTCGTCACGCACCACCTTGAGGAAGTTCCCCCCGGCTTCACCCACGCCATGCTCATGCGTGACGGCGGCGTCGTGGCTGCCGGACCTGTCGACGAGGTCCTCACGTCGGACAACCTGAGCGAGACCTTCGGACTGCCGCTGGATGTTACCGTCAACGCCGGACGCTACACCGCTACTGCCCGCCGCTAGCGGGGCGGCCAGCGCACGTGGAGTTTCTTAGCGGCATCCTGGTGTTTTTTGCCGGGCTCTGGGCCGGCACCATCAACAGCGTTGTCGGCTCGGGCACCCTGGTCACCTTCCCGGTGCTGATAGCCCTGGGCCTGGCGCCGGTGACTGCATCCATGAGCAATGCCATGGGCCTCGTGGCAGGCGGCGCAGCCGGGGCCTGGGGCTACCGCCGCGAACTCGCCGGCCGGGGACGCCAGGTGCTGAGGCTGCTTCCGGCCTCGCTTCTGGGAGGGATTTCCGGCGCGTGGCTGCTGCTGCACCTGCCTGAAGAGGTCTTCCACTATGCGGCTCCGGCCCTGATCGTGCTGGCGCTGCTGATGGTGGTCTTCCAGCCCCGCCTGCAGGCCTGGGTGCGCCGCAGGGAAGAGAATCCCGAACATGCCCTGCGGGACAAGCACCACGGCGTCGTCCTCCTGGTGCTTGTATACCTGGCGGGCGTCTATGGCGGTTATTTTGTCGCCGCCCAGGGGATTCTGCTGGTCGGCATCCTTGGCGTTTTCATGACCGGCACCATCCAGAACGCCAACGCGATGAAGAACATTCTGGTGCTCGGGGTCAACCTGATCGCGGCGACGTCCTACGTGCTTTTCGCCGTCGACCGGATCGACTGGGTCGTGGTGGCCATCATCGCCGTCAGCTCGCTCATCGGCGGAGTCATCGGATCCAAGGTGGGCCGCAGGCTCCCGCCTCCGGTCCTGCGGGGCGTCATCTTCGCCCTCGGCCTCATGGCGCTGGGCTTCTTGATCGCGAATCTGCTGAAATAATCGGCCGGTGACTTTCCACTATCTCGAATCCGCCCACGATCCGCGCGTCTCGGACTACACGCAGCTGACGGATGTCCACCTGCGCAAAGTCCGGGAGCCGGCCGAGGGTATGTACATTGCAGAATCCTCCCGTGTGCTCCGGCGGGCACTCGCCGCGGGCCACCTGCCCCGCTCGTTTTTCCTGGCGGAGAAATGGCTCGCGGACCTCGCCGACATCTTCGAGCAGTACCCGGACGTTCCCGCATATGTCGGCAGTTCCGCGCTGCTCGAGGAAATCACCGGCTTCCACCTGCACCGCGGTGCCATGGCCGCCATGCACCGCCCGGCTCCCGTGCCGCTGCACGAGCTGCTGGCCGGTGCGCGGCGGGTAGCCGTGCTGGAAGACATCGTGGACCACACGAACGTCGGGGCGATCTTCCGGTCCGCGGCGGCACTGGACGTGGACGCCGTCCTGGTGTCGCCACGCTGCGGGGACCCGCTGTATCGGCGCAGTGTCCGCGTGAGCATGGGCACGGTGTTCCAGGTGCCGTGGGCACGGCTGCAGAGCTGGCCCCAGGACCTTGAATCACTCAAGGATGAGGGCTTCACTGTGGCGGCCATGGAGCTGACCGCGGACGCCGTGGACCTCGATGTCCTTGCCGCCCGGAACTTGGATCGGCTGGCGCTGGTACTGGGGACCGAAGGCGCAGGCATGAGCGCAGGGACCCTCGCCGCCGTCGACCTCGCCGTGAAGATTCCCATGCGCACCGGAGTGGATTCCCTGAACGTCGCGGCCGCCTCCGCCGTCGCCTTCTGGGAGCTTCGGCCCCGGGGGTGAAGGCCCGAAGGCCTGCCGCCACGTGTGGCGGGAGTCGTCGTGGGCTTGGCCCAACGGCGGCGGTCGACAGGCTCCTAGCCGGTTCTCCGTTTCGCGGGTAGGGTGTCCGTATTCCTTGCGGCGGGGGGCGTTGTGGAACATCACCATCACCACTGGCGGACGGGCGCTGACCGCGGCCTCCGGCGTTCGGGCCGGCCACGCCGCGGCAAGCAGGGGGGTTCCCGATGGACGGGGCTGTCCTTCGTGGCCCGCTGGACTTTCGCGGTATCCGCCGCCATGCTCATCGGCGGCGTGATGGAGTTCGCGCTCGCCCGGCAGCAGGTCATTGACCGGGCGCTGGAGGAATCCCGGCAGGACTACGAGCTGCTTGCTGCAGGTCTCGAGGACGTCCTCGCGGATACGACCGGACCCGCAGAACGTTCGGAAGCGATTGCCCACCAGCTCTCCCATGTGCAGCGCCACAACGGCACCGTCTACGCTGGGTTGTTCAACGCCGACGGCAGGCTGCTGGCCAGCAGCGACAGCAAGGCCGACCGCGGCGCCTTGGAGGAGGCCGGTGCAGAACACCTGAGCGAGGTGCTCTCCACCGGCATGACCACCGTCAAAACCGGGACCGATCGAGGCGGAACGGGTGTGACCAGGTACGAATTCCTAGTCCCCGTATCCACCGCGGACGGACTCCTGGTCCTGGTAGTCGATCAGGAGGCAGAGGTCATCTCCAGGCTCCTGCGGGACATTGGCCCGAACAAGCTCCTCGGGCTGCTGATCGCGATTCTGGTCGCCACCCCGTTGTCCTACGTGCTCGGCGGACGGTCCCTGCAGCGCCGCCACCTGAGGGTCCAACAGCAGGCGGACGCGGACCCGCTGACCGGGCTCTCGGGACGGCGGCCGTTCCAGCCATCATTGGAGGCCCGGCTGGCGGACGGAAAGTACCAGGTGGTGACACTCGCCCTGCTGGACCTGGACGGATTCAAGCAGCAGAACGACCGGCTCGGGCACAGCCACGGGGACCGTATCCTGATGGGCCTTGCATCCGCCTTCATCGAGCTCGCTGACCATGACGTGCCGTTCCGGCTCGGCGGGGACGAGTTCGCGGTCATACTGCCCGGGAGCGACGAAGATCAGGCAACCGCGGCGCTCGAACGGGTCGGCGCCGCGCTGGCCCGCCGTTTCCCGGGGGCGACGTTCAGTGCCGGGATCGCCGCCAGCGAGGCCGCGGAACCGGTCAGCCTGCAGGAGCTCTGGGAGCGCAGCGATGCTGCCCTCTACGAAGCAAAGCGCCTTGGGCGCCGCCGGACAGTCACCTTCGGGTCCATGGCGGAGGGCCACACCGTCAGTGCGGAGAAAATTGACGAGCTGACTACGCTTATGTCGGGTGACGGTATGCCGCTCACGGTCGCATTTCAGCCGATCTGGGACCTCCACCGGGGCGTGGTGCTCGCCCATGAAGCCCTGATGCGACTTCCGGAGGGCTCCCGGATTCATGGACCGCAGGAGGCTTTCGAGCTTGCTGAACGGCTCGGCATCGCTGCCGCGCTGGACGCCCGCGCCCGGGCGGCCGTGCTCGCGTCGGTGGGCAGCCGCCATTGGGAGGGGTTGCTGTTCCTCAATGTGCACCCGGATGCACTCCACAGCTTCGACCTCGGCGGCCTCGTTTCAGATCTCGCCGTGGCAGGCTTGGAACCCGGGGACGTCGTCCTTGAGGTGACGGAGCAAGCTGCCCTGCACCACGCCGAACCGATCCGCACGCTCAGGCAGGCCCAGAACCTGGGCTTCCGTCTTGCCCTGGATGACATGGGGCGAAGCAACGCGGGCCTGCACGCGCTCAGGCTGGTGAGGTTCGACATCATAAAAATTGACGGGGAGGTCGTGGCCCGCCTGGGAGTTGATCCGTCGTCGATGGCCACTGTGTCCGCCGCCATCACCTTCATTCAGGAAGCCGGAGGGTGGATCGTCGCAGAGGGCATCGAAACACCCGGCATGCTGAGCGCACTCCTGCAGCCGCGCTTTTCCGCCGCCCTGCCACGGCCCGTCGTGGCAGGGCAGGGGTATCTTTTGGGGCGGCCGAACGAACAGCCGCTGGCCCTGGAGGCCCGGACTGGCATCCTGGACCGGTACCTGAGGGACACGGCGCAGGACAACGATGGACTGGATGAAGCATTCTTCCGGAATCCCTAGACCGCCGCGGGGCAGGGACCGGCCGGACAACCGTCACCGCAGTCGGCTTCCGGGTTCGTCAGGCCGCGGCTCATGCACTATGATTGATAGCTGGCTGCCCTGCGTTTTCAACTAGCTTGTTATGCAGACAGCGGCCATCCCATTCATACCTGGCAGCTGGCAAAATCCAGCGCTGCGAACAAAGGTCCCATTATGAAGTCTGATATCCATCCGAAGTACGAAGCTGTTGTATTCAACGACCTGGCTTCCGGCGTCAAGTTCCTGACCAAGTCCACCGTGTCCTCCAAGAAGACTATCGAGTGGGAAGACGGCAACACCTACCCGGTCATCGACGTCGAAATCTCCTCCGAGTCCCACCCGTTCTACACGGGCAAGCAGCGCATCATGGACTCTGCAGGCCGCGTCGAGCGCTTCAACGCTCGCTTCAAGGGCTTCGGCGGCAAGAAGTAATCCACTTCTCCCCAAGGTTCTACGGAAAGCCCGCACCGGCAACGGTGCGGGCTTTTGCGATTCTGGGGCAGGATGGAAGCCATGACGGCCAGGCAGTTTTCAGCAGACGACGGCGGCGCCCCGCGCCTTCACGGGGAGTACAAGGTGCCGGGCGGCAAGCTCGTGGTCGTGGACCTGGACATCGCCGCCGGCGCCTTCACCGGTGTCTCTGTCAGCGGCGACTTCTTCCTCGAACCCGATGAGGCACTGCTGGACATCAACGCGGCGCTGGAAGGCCTCCCGGAAAGCTCAACGGCCGAAGAGATCGCCGCAGCCGTGGGGGCGTCCCTGCCGCCGCATGCGGTGATGTTCGGATTCTCTGCGGATGCTGTCGCGGTCGCGACGCGCAGGGCGCTGTCCAAGGCAACGGCCTGGTCCGACCACCACTGGAACATCATTGCGCCGTCGGTGCTGCCCACCCATCTGAACGTGGCCCTGGACGAGGTCCTGACGGAGGAAGTCGGCGCCGCCCGCCGCAATCCGACCATACGCTTCTGGGACTGGGAGGAGCCCTCGGCGATCATCGGCAGCTTCCAGTCCTACCGCAACGAGGTGGATCCCGCCGGTGTGGCCAAGCACGGAATCACCGTGGTCCGCCGGATCAGCGGCGGGGGAGCGATGTTCATGGAAGCGGGCAACTGCATCACCTACTCGCTGTACCTGCCCCAGACCCTGGTGGACGGCGTCAGCTTCGCCGACTCATACGCCTTCCTGGACTCGTGGGCGATGGCGGCCCTGAAACAGCTCGGCATCAATGCGTTCTACGTACCCCTCAACGACATCGCCACGGAGCAGGGCAAAATCGGCGGGGCCGCCCAGAAGCGGCTCGCCAACGGCGGGATGCTGCACCACGTCACCATGAGCTACGACATCGACGCGGACAAAATGGTGGACGTGCTCCGCATCGGCAAGGAGAAACTGTCGGACAAGGGAACCACCAGTGCCAAGAAACGGGTGGATCCGCTGCGGCGCCAGACCGGGCTGGCCCGCACCGACATCGTCGCCGCCATGATGGACGTCTTCTCCGGGCGCTACGGCGCCACGCCGTCGGAGATCAGCCCGGCGGAATTGGAGACGGCCCGTGAGCGGGTGGTCGCCAAGTTCGGCACGGAGGAGTGGCTGCACCGGGTGCCTTAAAACTCATCGATTGCTCCCCACCGGCCCCCTCGCCTCACAAGTTCGGCCAGGGAACCCTGCCGGCGTGGGCCCAACTGCCGTTTTGACAGGTCATAACGGCAGTTACGGAGCAGTCGATGGTGTTCTTAGTGACACGGACTGAGCCGTGAGCGCCCGGTGCAGGTGGCTCCGCTGCTCGATGACAATCCGGCGCAGTGCCCGCGGCGCGTCCTGACGGGCGCTCAGCCATGCGTCACTGCGCACGATGACCGGATGGTCATCAGGGGTACCGGCACCCGGGAGCAGATCCTGGCTGCCCGGATAGAGGCCGCGCACAATCCGGCCCGCGATCTCGATGCTCCGCTCGGCCCAGACCGTCTCCAGGCACTCGAAGTATGGTTCCACAAAAGGGTCCAGCAATTCGGCGGAGGCAGTGTTGAAGCCCGCAATGGTGGCACTGAGCAACTGGTTGGACAGCTCTGAGCCGTGCACTGCGGCATCCCAGGCAGCCGCCTTGACGGCAGCCGAGGGCCGGGCCGCGAGCGCGGTGGCGTGCCCGGCACGTCCGGATGCCGTGTTGTCCCTGGCGACCTCTGCGTCCAGCTCGGCTGCACTGGCCAGGCCGTGGGCGGCGAGGGCGTGCCAGAGGCTCCACCGCAGCTCGGCGTCTACCGCCAGCCCGGGGACCACAGCGGTGCCATCCAGCAAGCCGCGGACCAGGGGCACCTGGCTGCCGTCAGTGCGGCTGAGTGTTGCCAGCGTCCGGGCCCATGCAAGCTGCTGGTCCGAGCCGGGCCCGGCGCCCTGCAGTTCACGGGCCGCGGCGGCGGCGAACGCTTGCCGAAGGGCATCGCGGCCGCCTGCGGGGACGTAATGTTCCAGCGCTGTCGAGGCGTTCCCCAGAACATTCAGCAGCACACCAATGCCGGTCTCGCCAGGGGCGAACCGCTGCACGGCGTCCACGTAGCGGGATGCGGGAGTGACTGCGTCCCGGGCAGAATTCCACAGCGCGCTCCAACACAACGCCCGGGCCATGGGGTCCACGATCCGGTCCAGCGAGGCGCGCACCGTCGCCTCGGAGGCGGGATCGAGGCGGACCTTGGCGTAGCTCAGGTCTTCATCATTGACCAGCAGCAGCGCCGGCCGGGCCTTGCCCGCCAGCTCCGGGACCGCCTCCTCGGCTCCGGACAGGTCCGTCTCCACGGCATCGGTCCGGACCAGCATCCCGGCGGAATCGAAGTTGTACAGGCCGATCCGCAGGCGGTGCGGCCGCAGCTCCACGCTGCCGGTCGCGGGGTCCGGGGCGTCCTGCAGCAGTTTGACGCGGGCCAGCACGGGGTGGCCGGCTGTTTCTTCGGCGGTCTCCAGCTCGGCGCTGAGCGTGGAGATACCGGACGTCTGCAGCCACTGCCGGGCCCACACGGTCAGATCCCGGCCGGACGCCCGGCTGAGTGCTGCGAGAAGGTCGGCCAGCGTGGTGTTGCCGTATTCGTGCCTCCGGAAATACTGCCGCGACCCCGCGATGAAGGCATCAAAGCCGACGTATGCCACAAGCTGCTTCAGGACCGAGGCGCCCTTGGCGTAGGTGATGCCGTCGAAGTTCTGCTTGGCCGCCTCAAGATCCGGGATGTCCGCCACGATCGGATGGGTGGTGGGCAACTGGTCCTGGACGTAGGCCCAGGCCTTCCTGTTGTTGGCGAAGTTGGTCCATGCCGTGTCCCAGCCCGTGGCCCGGTCCACAGCGAGGGTGCCCATATAGTCGGCGAAGGACTCCTTGAGCCACAGATCATTCCACCACTGCATAGTCACCAGGTCGCCGAACCACATGTGGGCCATCTCGTGCATCAGCGTGTTCGCGCGGCCCTGGTACTGGGAGTCCGTGGCCCGGGAGGTGAAGACGTAGTTCTCCGTGAAGGTGACCAGCCCGGGGTTCTCCATGGCGCCCAGGTTGTATTCCGGGACGAAGGCCTGATCGTATTTTCCCCACGGGTACGGGTAGTCAAAGAGCCCGTTGAAGAACTCCAGCCCCTGTTTGGTGAGCTTGAAAAGCTCGGGGGTGTCGAAGGATTCCGCCATGGACGCCCGGCAGTAAAGCGCCAGCGGCACCTCAAGCCGGGTGCCGTCGTCGAGCATCCCCTCCCACAGATCCTGCGCCCTGAAGTAGGGGCCCGCGAGGACAGTGGTGATGTACGTGGACATCGGCAGCGTGGGAACGAAGTCCCACTGGCTCGCGTCCGAATCCCCGTCCACGGGCGTGCACGCGGCCTCGGCTCCATTGGAGGCGACTTCCCAGCCGGCCGGTGCGATGACGTGGAAGGTGAAGGAGGCCTTGAGGTCCGGCTGTTCGAAATTGGCGAACACGCGGCGCGCGTCGGCGGGCTCGTACTGCGTGTAGAGGTAGCACTGCTCGTCCGCCGGATCGACGAACCGGTGCATGCCCTCGCCGGAGCGGCTGTAAAGTGCGGTGCCTGTGACGGTCACGGTGTTTTCAGCCTGCAGGTTGTCGAGCCGGATCCGGGCGCCGTCCACGATCTCTGCCACCGGCAGCGGTGTGCCGTTGAGGATCACGCTCTCCACGTGTCCTATGAAGTCCAGGAAGGTCGAGTAACCGGGTGTGCCGGCGGAGAACGTGATGGTGCTCCGGCTGGTGTAGCCGCTGACTTCCTGACCCTGCGCACCGCGCACGTCCAGCAGGACGTCGTATGCACGCGTCGTGATCAGGGCTGACCGCGCTGCCGCCTCGGTGCGTTGGAGGTTCTCATTCGACACTCCGCTATTGAACCATGAGGAGGGCGGCGGCCAACCCGAGGACGCCGATCAGCAGCCAGGCCGCCAGCGCGGCCGTCACGGCGCGTAACCCGGTACGCAGGAGGGTGTGAATGCGCACCGCAGACCCCAGCCCGAACAGGGCGGCCCCCAGCAGGATGTCCTGCAGCCCGGCGGCGGCCTCCAGCCAGCCTTCGGCAAGCCACCCTGTGGAGCGAAGCGCCACCATCGCCACAAACCCGACGACGAACAGCGGCACCACGGGCGGCAGCGCCTCAGGTGCCGGGAGTGCTGTCTCCTGGAGGGCGCCGTCCCCGGCATTCCCTTCACGGCGGGCGCGGCGCAGCGACGCGATGCGCTGCTGTACCCCCGCTGCGGCCACCATCGGGGCGAGCAGAATGACCCGCGTCAGCTTGACCACGACGGCGATTCCCAGCGCCGCCGTCCCCGCGGTCTGCGCTGTGGCCACCACCTGGCCGACGTCGTGGACCGAGGCGCCGGTCCAGGCGCCGAAGACTTCAGGGCTGAGACTGAGCGGATGGACCAGGAGCGGCATGACACCGATGGCCAGCGTGCCGCAGAGGGTCACGAGGGCCACCGGGAGAACAGTATCCGGGTGCCGGATCCGCTTCACGGCGGCCATCGCGCCGATGGCGGAGGCGCCGCAGATGGAAAAGCCGGTGGCGATCAGCAGCGAGGCTTCCCGTGGCAGCCGGAAGAGCCGCGATATGCCGTAGGTGCCCACAAAGCTTGCCAGAACGACGGCCGCAATCAGCAGCAGGGACGTCCAGCCCAGGCCGAGTACGTCCGCGATGCCGACCTTCAGCCCGAGGAGCACGATGCCGCCGCGCATCAGGTGCTTCCCGGCGAAGTCGAGGCCGGGCCTGGCACGGCCTGCAGACCACGCCGCCGTAAACGGAAGGTTGGCGGTCAGCAGGCCGAGGACCACAGCCAGCGTCATGGCAGGAAGGGCCGGAACGGCAGCGTGGACGGTGAAGGCGAGGGCCAGTGCAACGACTGCCGTCAGCAGGCCGGGAAGATTCCGGGTAAAGTGCTGGTGCGCCTCCCTGCGAAACCGCAGCAGCCTCGGCGTCGGGAATGGGAAGTCTGGCACGTCCTAACCATGCCGGACGGCGGAGGCAAAAGACCAACCGGACGTACCTGTCAACACGCCACACTCGGTACGGAAAGTGAATTTGCAACAAAAAGGTGGTTGGCTTAGGACCATGTCGTCTGACCTATTCCAGGATTACTCCGAGGCTGCCGGCCGCACCGGCGCCTATGACGAGATGTTTGCCCCGGGGCAGACCACCCGTAAGTCCTACGGGCAGGTCGCCGGTGCCCTCCGTGAGCTGTCCCTGGCTGACGTCAGTGCCCGTGCGGACTCCATGGCGCGGACCTTCCTGGACCGCGGCGTGACCTTTGACTTTGCGGGGGAGGAGCGCCCCTTTCCGCTGGACATCGTCCCCCGGGTGATCCCTGCCCAGGAGTGGGACGTACTCGAACGCGGCGTGGCCCAGCGCGTCCGGGCACTGGAGGCGTTCCTCAGCGACGTCTACGACAAAATGACGGTCGTGTCAGACGGCGTGATCCCGCGCCAGCTCGTCACCACCAGTGCCCACTTCCACCGGGCCGTGCACGGCTTCGAACCTGCCGGCGGCGTCCGCGTGCACATCTCGGGCATCGACGTCGTCCGCGACGCCGCCGGAACATTCCGGGTTCTCGAGGACAACGTGCGTGTTCCATCCGGCGTCAGCTACGTGCTGGAGAACCGGCGCGCCATGGCCAAGGGCCTTCCCGAAGCGTTCGGCTCCCAGCTCATCCGGCCCGTGGAGGAATACCCGCGCCGGCTGCTTTCCGCCCTGCGCAAGACGGCGCCGTCCGGCGTGGACGACCCCACCGTGGTTGTCCTGACACCGGGCGTCTTCAACAGTGCATACTTCGAACACACGCTCCTCGCCGGCCTGATGGGCGTCGAGCTGGTGGAAGGCCGCGACCTGATCTGCCGCGGCAACCGTGTCTACATGCGGACCACCGCAGGCGAACAGCGTGTGGATGTCATCTACAAGCGGATTGACGATGAGTTCCTGGACCCGTTGCAGTTCCGCTCCGACTCCATGCTCGGCTGCCCGGGCCTAGTCAACGCCGCCAGGGCAGGCGGCGTGACCATCGCCAATGCCGTGGGCAACGGCGTGGCCGACGACAAGCTGGTCTACAGCTACGTTCCCGACCTCATCCGCTACTACCTCGGCGAAGAGCCCGTGATCGCCAACGTGGACACCTTCCGCCTGGAGGAGCAGGAAGCGCGCGAGCACGTCCTGGACCGCCTCGACGAACTCGTGGTGAAACCGGTGGACGGCTCCGGCGGCAAGGGCCTGGTGATCGGTCCGGACGCCTCCAAGGAGGAACTGGAGGCTCTCCGCAAGCGAGTCATCGCGGATCCCCGCGGCTGGATCGCCCAGCCTGTCCTGCAGCTGTCCACGGTGCCCACGCTCAGCGGGGACAAGTTCGGTCCGCGCCACGTGGACCTCCGCCCGTTCGCCGTCAACGACGGCGACGACGTCTGGGTTCTTCCAGGCGGCCTCACCCGCGTTGCACTGAAGGAAGGTTCACTGATCGTGAACTCCAGCCAGGGCGGCGGCTCCAAGGACACCTGGGTGCTGGCGGATTCCCCGCAGGTCCCGGTGGAACAGGTGCCGCGGCAGACGGTCACGGTCCGCGAACGCGTGTCCGTCTGGCCGGTGGAGAGCAACTGGCGGGACCGCCAGTCGGAGCAGCAGCAGTGACGCACGCCCGCTGCACTTTTGTTATCACGTCTCTTTTCTTCACCACGCTCGCGCAGGAGGTCACCGCACATGCTTAGCCGAATCGCCGAGTCCCTTTTTTGGATCGGCCGCTACGTTGAACGGGCCGACGGAACAGCCCGCATCCTGGACGTCCACCTCGAGCGCCTGAACCACCTGCCCACGGAGGAGCGGCGCAGCGTCGCTCGCGAACTGCTCGCCGTCATGGGCGCGCGCCCGCAGAGCGAGGACTTCGGCCTTGAGGAGCTCCTGCACGCCCTCGCGTACGACAAGCACAGCGCCACGTCGATCGCCGGCTCGCTCGGGGCCGCCCGTGAGAACGCCCGCCGCGCCCGTGAGACCGTGTCGTCCGGCCTGTGGGAAAGCCTGAACACGACGTACTACGGCCTGAACCAGCACCGCAAGGACGTCGTGGGCACCTACCGGTTCTGCCACTGGGTGCTGGAACGCACCGCGATGGTCAGCGGCCTGGCGGACACGACCGTCAGCCACGACGACAGCTGGCTGTTCCTTGCCCTCGGCCGTTCCCTGGAGCGGGCCGACATGACGGCCCGCATGCTGTCCACCCGCGACGTCCTCTCCGCAGGCATGTCCTGGGTGAACATGCTGCGCTGCGCCGGCGCCTACGAGTCCTTCCTGCGCACACGCCGCGCCGCATTCGGGGACCGGCACGCTGCCGAGTTCCTGCTGCTGGACCGGCTCTTTCCGCGCTCCATCGTCTATGCCCTGCGGGACGCCGACGACTGCCTGGCAAAGCTGGACCCCTCGGCCCAGCGCGTCGGCTTCATTAACGATGCCCGCCGGATCGTGGGCCAGGCCCGCACCTTCCTCGAGTTCCACCGCACCGACGACCTCATGTCGGAGCTCCCGGAGCACATGGAGCGCGTGCAGAAGGCCGTCTCGCAGGCCTCGGACGCCATTTCCCGTAAGTACTTCAATCAGGCGGATGAACTGGCCTGGGTGGGAGAAGTTTCATGACCCGGCTAAGCATCATCCACAAGACCGGCTATAAGTACAACAAGCGCGTCACCCTGTCCTACAACGAGGCCCGCATGACGCCGCTGACGGACCCGCAGCAGGTGGTGCTGGAGTCCTCGATGAAGGTTTCACCGTCGCAGGCGGCCGTGAGCAGCTACCGCGACTACTGGGGCACCCGGGTTACCGCGTTCGACATGCAGATGCCTCATGAACACCTCGAGGTGCTGTCCACCACCACCGTCGAGGTGCACCGGCTGGACCGCGTGCCGTCGGAAACGGACATCGTCGGCTGGGACGTCCTGGCCTCACCGGAGCGCCTCAACCAGTTCAGCGACTGGGTTCCGCAGTCCCAGCTCACCGGCCCGGGCGAGGACGTCCTGGACATCATTCCCGGCGTCGTTGCGGGAAAGAACCCGCACGAGGCCGCCATGGCAATCTTTGAGTGGATGCGCGGCGAGATGACCTACATGAAGGGCACCACGGGCGTCACCACCAACGCCGAGCAGGCCTGGAGCCAGAAGCAGGGCGTCTGCCAGGACCTTGCCCACCTGGCCATCGGCGCGCTGCGCAGCTGCGGGATCCCCGCCAGGTACGTGTCGGGGTACCTTCACCCGCGGTCGACGGCGGACATCGGCGAATCCGTTGCGGGCCAGTCCCACGCGTGGCTGGAATGGTGGGACGGCGCATGGCGCAGCTGGGACCCCACGAACCACAAACCGGCCGGGGACTTCCACGTGACCGTGGCCCGCGGCCGCGACTACCGGGATGTCCCTCCGCTCAAGGGAATCCTGTCCGGCGGGGGCGGCTCCGCGCTCAGCGTAAGCGTGGAAATCACGCGGCTCGCGTAGCCGGCGGGGCAGTCTGCGCCTCGCCTGGCCACTTTATTCGGGGGCGGACTTCACGGCCCCGCTGAGTTGTGTCCACCACGTCAGAGGCGGAGTGACCTTAAACCGCCGGCCTGTTACGGAGTCGGGTGTGATTCTGACGAAGTGGTCCTTCTGTCCCGCCTGCCAGGGGAAAAGGAAGAGGGACGCGGAATCCAGGATTTCCTCCGTACCCTTCAGCGCCGCCGCTCTTCCCTTGACCACCACGCTCCACGCCATTCCGGATGCTGCGTCCACACCGTCTGCCTCCAGCGCCACGGGGGATTCCCCGAGGGCACCGCCAAGTTTCGTGCCCTCGCCCGTGCGAAACACGAGCGTGCCGTGGTCCACTGCGTAGTTGAGCGGGAATATGTCCGGATGGTCGTCCAGCCAGACAGCCAGCCGGCCCACCGAAACCTGACGGAGGAGGTCCCAGCACTGGCCGGAGTTCAGGTGTTCCACGGACTCGTGGGAAGCTGCCGCGGGCTGCATATTTGTCATGGAGCAGAGCCTACGCCCGCCCGGGCATGCCTGCCACCAGGTCCCGGCAAAGTACCCGACGGGAACTTCGGCTACCAGGGGCTGGGCTTGTAGTCCTTGAGGAAGACGCCGTACTGGTCCTCGCCGTTCTCGCCCATGACGATGGGGTCATAGACCCTGGCCGCGCCGTCCACGAGGTCGAGCGGGGCGTGGAAGCCTTCCTCCATGAGCCGGACTTTGGTGTAGTGCGGCCGTTCGTCCGTGATCCAGCCGGTGTCCACGGCCGTCATGAGGATGCCGTCGGTGTCCAGCATCTCCTGGGCACTGGTGCGCGTCATCATGTTCAGGGCGGCCTTGGCCATGTTGGTGTGCGGATGGCCGGGACCCTTGTACGCGCGGGAGAACTGTCCCTCCATGGCGGAGACATTGACGATGTACTTCCGGCGTGCGGTGGAGCGCTTCATCGCGTCCCGCAGCCTGCTCACGAGCAGGAAGGGGGCGGTGACGTTGCACAGCTGCACCTCGAGCATCTCCAGGGGATCCACCTCGTCAACCACCTGCGTCCAGCTGTTGATCGTGGCGAGGTCCGGGACGAGGCCCCCTGCGTCGATGGCGGTGCCGGACGCTATGCGTTCCAGCGACGCGGAACCGGTGGACAGAGCCAGTGACGTGATGGCGTCACCGGCGAGGACCGGGTGCTCCGTGACGCTGCTGGCAATCGCGAGCGGGTGCTTGTCGTGGGCATGGCCGAAGGTGACCAGCTCCGGTCCGCCGTTTGCCGCCTCCAAGGCGGCCGGCAGGGGCTCATCCTCGGCGTCCACCAGCGGTTTGTACGCGTTGCCGGACCGGCGGACGGTCTGGGCCGCATTGTTGATGATGATGTCGAGAGGCCCGGCGGCGTTCAGGGAATCCGTGAGCGCCATGACCTGGGAGGGGTCACGCAGGTCGATGCCCACGATCTTGAGCCGGTGCAGCCAGTCCGCACTGTCCTCCATGGCAGCGAAACGGCGCGCGGCGTCCTTCGGGAATCGCGTGGTGATGGTGGTGTGGGCGCCGTCGCGGAGCAGGCGGAGCGCGATGTACATGCCGATCTTGGCCCGGCCGCCGGTAAGCAGGGCCCGCCGACCGGTGAGGTCGGTCCGGGCGTCCCGTTTGGTGTGGCTGAAGGCCGCACACTCAGGGCAGAGCTGGTGGTAGAAGGCGTCCACCTGCGTGTAGTGCCGCTTGCAGATGTAGCAGGGCCGGGACCTGATCAGGTGGCCGGCGACTTTGCCGGTGGCCGACGGCGCCAGCTTGTTGCCCCGTGTCTCGTCGTCGATCCGGTCGGGCGCAGCCGTGGCGGTCTGGGCGATGACGGCGCGGTCAGCGTCGGCGATGAGGTCACGCTTGGTGACCCGGCGGTGCCGCTTGACTGCCTTGAACATCTTGCCGGTGGCGCGGCGCACCGAGACGTAGTCAGGGTGCTCCTCGTCATAGACGTGGATGGTGTTCAAAACCTTGAGGCAGGCCTGAATCTCTTCAGGCGTCAGATCGGAGGAGCTCATTGGTCTGATTTTACAGCCTGTTGAGGCTCGGGCCCGCCTCAAGGTTACCGGGACAACCGCCCGGCGAAGATGGTGACGGGCGGCTACCTCGAGGAAGAGTCAGAGGTGACGGCGGCGGCCTGGGCCTGACCTGCGTGGTTCACGGAGTTGCGGACCTCGGGGTAGTTTTCCGTCGCGGCCTTCACCGCGTTGGGCACCAGGTGCAGGTTGGCCGCCGAGAGCTTCCGCTCGGCCTCGTCCGGCTCCGGTACAGCCTGGCCCTTGGAGAGCACGGTGATGCCGGAATCCGTGACCTTGAAGCCTCGGGCGAGGTCCAGCTCCGGGTCGAGACCGATCGCGGCGCCGGCGGGAACCTTGACGTTCTTGTCGATAATGGCCCGGCGCACCACGGCGCCCTCGCCGATCTGGACCTTGTCCATCAGCACAGAATCCACCACGCGGCTTGCCGTTTTCACGTAGACGTCGTTGGACAGGACCGAGCCTTCCACGATGCCGCCCGAGATGACCACGCCGGCGGCGACGATCGAGTCGAGGGCTGTTCCCACAGTGTTGTTGGCGCCGCGGACGAACTTGGCGGGCGGGGCGATGCTCTGGCGCGTGTAGATCGGCCATTCGGAGTTGTACAGGTTGAACACCGGGAGTGGGGAGATCAGATCCATGTGGGCGTCGTAGAAGGAGTCGATCGTGCCGACGTCGCGCCAGTAGGTGCGGTCGCGTTCTGTGGATCCCGGGATGTCGTTGAGCGTGAAGTCGTAGACCCCGGCCTCACCCTGGTTGACGAAGTAGGGGATGATGTCGCCGCCCATGTCGTGCTTCGTGTCGAGGCGCTCGGCGTCAACGTGCAGGGCGTCCACAAGGGCGTCGGCGTCGAAAACGTAGTTGCCCATGGAGGCCAGGAACTGGGTGGGGTCGGCGGCCAGGCCGGGAGTCGAGGCCGGCTTTTCAACGAACGCCGCGATCTTCTGCGGATCTTCGGGGTCCACCTCGATGACGCCGAACTGGTTGGCCATGTTCAGGGGCTGGCGGACGGCGGCGACCGTTGCCTTCGAGCCGCTCAGTACGTGCTGCTCCACCATCTGGGCGAAGTCCATGCGGTAGACGTGGTCCGCGCCAACGACGACGACGATGTCCGGGTTGGCGTCGTGGATCAGGTTGAGCGACTGATAGATGGCATTCGCGCTGCCCAGGAACCAGCTCTTGCCCACGCGCTGCTGTGCCGGGACGGAGGCGACGTAGTTGCCGAGCTGTGTGGACATCCGCCAGGTTTCGGAGATGTGGCGGTCCAGGCTGTGGGACTTGTACTGCGTCAGGACCACGATCTGCAGGTAGCGGGAATTGACCAGGTTGGACAACGCGAAGTCGATCAGCCGATAGCTTCCGGCGAAGGGCACGCCGGGTTTAGCCCTGTCCGCCGTCAATGGCATGAGACGGTTTCCCTCGCCGCCCGCGAGGACAATAGCCAGGACTTTCTTATTCAACGGCATGTGGTCGCTCCTGTACGCCTTCGTATCTTCCCCAAAAGTCCGGCACGCCCGGACTCCTTCACACTAGAACAGTTCAACCGTAACGACTACCTTGGGTACCGTGCGAATAGACATTGTGACTAAAGAATTCCCGCCGGAGATTTATGGTGGCGCGGGCGTCCATGTAGCCGAACTGAGCCGGGTCCTGGCCCAGCACGTCGATCTGGAGGTGCGTGCCTTCGGCGCGCCCCGGGACGCCGACTACCACGGGGCGAACGTGACCTCCTACTCCGTGCCCGAGGATCTCGGCTCCGCGAATGCCGCCGTCCAGACGCTTGGCGTGGATCTGCGCATCGTCCCGGACATTCAGGGCGCCGATCTTGTGCATTCGCACACCTGGTACGCCAACATGGCCGGACACCTGGCAGCGTTGCTGCACGGCATCCCCCATGTGCTGAGTGCACACAGCCTGGAGCCGCTGCGCCCGTGGAAGGCCGAACAGCTCGGCGGCGGCTACGCCCTCTCCTCCTGGGTGGAAAAGACCGCCTATGAGGCTGCGGCCGCCATCATTGCCGTCTCCGAGGGCATGCGCCAGGACATTCTGCGCAGCTACCCCGACGTCGATCCCGCCAAGGTCAAGGTGGTCCACAACGGCATCGACGTCAGCCTGTGGAACCGGGATGAGAACCACGACGCCGTCCGTGCCCTCGGCATCGATCCGGACCTGCCCAGTGTGGTGTTCGTCGGCCGCAACACCAGGCAGAAGGGTGTTCCGTACCTCCTGCGCGCTGCGGCAAAGCTCCCCGCCGACGTGCAGCTCGTGCTGTGCCTGGGTGCAGCGGACACCCCCGAACTTGCTGCGGAAACTGCGCGGCTGATCGAGGAACTTCAAAGCCAGCGCAGCGGTGTGGTGCTCATCGAGCGGATGCTGCCCCGCAACGAACTCATCCAGGTCCTGAGCCACGCCACGGCTTTTGCCTGCCCGTCCATTTACGAGCCCCTCGGCATCGTGAACCTGGAAGCCATGGCCTGCGGCGCTGCCGTCGTGGCCAGCGCGACCGGCGGAATCCCCGAAGTCGTGCAGCATGGCGAGACCGGGCTGCTGGTTGACATCGAACAGGTCACCGACGGCACGGGCACTCCGCTGGATCCAGAGAAGTTCGTCAGCGAGTTCGCCGCGGCCCTGACCGAAGTCGTCTCTGATCCGGAACGCGCCCGCGCCATGGGTGAGGCCGGAAGGCGCCGGGCCGAGGAGCATTTCTCGTGGGAGTCCATCACCGAGACCACCCTCGACGTCTACCGTTCCGTCCTCAAGTAGTCCCAGAGCAGTAAAAAAGCCCGACGGCGGCGCTCCCTTCAGGTGGGAACGCCGCCGTCGGGCTTTAACCGCCCGTCAGGAAGACCGGGGGGCGTCCCTGGCCTTCCGGTCGAGCACCGACTTTTCGTCGACCGGCGCGCTGCCGCTGGCGCGCTGGGCACGATAGAACTCCCGTGCCTCGTCCTGCCGGACCTTCTCGGCTCCGGTGGCAATCGCCGCGCGCAGGTGGTCCTGGCCGTAACCGAAGGCGTCAACCAGGTCGAGGGCGTGCGGCCGGAGCTTCACAAGCAACCGATTGATGTATCCGCCCACCGTCCGTGCCCGCTGCATGGACAGCCTGCCGTTCATCAGGTACCAGGACAGGTTCTTCTCGATCAGGGACAGACCGAACAGGTCCCTGAGCCACGTGAGCACGGTCCTGGTTCCCGGATCAGTGCAACGGGCGAGGGCGTCGGTGAAGGCCTCCCACTGCAGGAGCTCGGCGTGGGCCTGTGCGGCGTCGATCAGCTCGTTCTGGTGCCGGTTGAAGACTGCGGCGGCTTCCTTCTGGGGCAGCTTGCTGGCTCCCCTGAGGGCGGTGCCCGCCTCTGCGACCATGCTCTGGACGCGGTCGGTGAGCAGGGCACGCTGGCTTTCCTCGTCCCGGAGCGCGATGGCGGCCTTCTGCGGCAGCCCCGTATCCGCCACGAACTGCGCGACTCCCCGCAGGCCGGTGCGGTGGACAGCGGTACCGGCCGCCTGGTTGACCACATAGCGGGCCAGAACACCGAAATTGACGTTGCGGAATTCCTTGGCGTAGTCGGCGAGCAGCCGCTTGGCCACGAGCTGGAGCAGGACGGTGTTGTCCCCTTCGAACGTGACGTAGACGTCGAGGTCGGCGCGGAGCGAGGCCAGGCGGTTCTCGATCAGGAACCCGGCGCCTCCGCATGCCTCGCGGCATTCCTGCAGCGTGTCCAGGGCGTGCCACGTGCTGAGCGGCTTCAGGGCCGCCGCCAGGGTCTCGAGGTCCTGGCGGTCCGCGTCGGTGTCGTGCGCGCCGGAGAACACATCATCGAACTTCTGCAGCAGCTGCTCGTGGGCGAAGGCCGCGGCGTAGGTGGTGGCCAGGCGTGTGAAGAGCCGGCGCTGGTGCCGCTGGTAGTCAAGGAGCACCTCTTCGTCGGTGAGCGAAGAGGAATTGAACTGGCGGCGTTCGGTGGCGTAGGTGATGGCAGTCTTGAGGGCGAGCTTGGAGGCGGCCACGGCTGCGCCGTCGAGGCTGACCCTGCCCTGGACGAGGGTGCCGAGCATGGTGAAGAAACGACGGCCGGGGCTGGCAATGGGGGAACTGTAGTGGCCCTCGGCGTCCACGTCCCCGTAGCGGTTCAGGAGGTTGGTCCGCGGGATGCGGACGTTGCTGAAGTGCAAGCGGCCGTTATCGATGCCGTTCAGGCCGCCTTTGATGCCGTCGTCCTCGCCGCCGATTCCCGGGAGGAACTCCTTCGTGGCGGGGTTACGGAGATCCATATAGAAGGCGTGCACCCCGTGGTTCACGCCTCGGGTGACCAGCTGGGCGAACACGACCGCCCCGAGCCCGTCGATGGCGGCATTGCCGATGTAGTCCTTCCAGGCCGCCCGGAATGGCGTGTTGATCACGAATTCCTGCGTGCCGGCGTCGTACGTGGCGGTGGTGGCGATACTTGCCACATCCGAGCCGTGCCCCGTCTCTGTCATGGCGAAGCAGCCGGGGATGTCCAGGTTCATGATTCCGGGCAGCCATTTGCGGTGGTGCTCTTCGGTGCCCAGATGCAGCACGGCGGAACCGAAAAGGCCCCACTGCACGCCCGCCTTGATCTGCAGCGACGGGTCGGCCGTAACCAGCTCCTCGAAGCCTGCAATGTTGGCGCCGTGATCGTCGGACCCTCCGAGCGCGGCCGGGAAGGCGCGGTGGACGGCGTCATGGTCCACCAGGTAGCGGAGCTGGCCGAACGTGCGCTGCCGGTGTTCGGTGTGGGTAAGGCCCTCGGTCTTGTGCAGTTCAGGGCGGGCGGCCAGTTCACGGGCCTGGCGCCGGACGTCCGCCCACTTGCCTAGCAGTTGTTCACCCAGTACGGCCACATCAACGGCGGGCGGTGACGTCGGGATCCTGCCGCCGGCACTGGCGCTCGTGGCAGTGCCAGCCGGTGCGGGGCGGAAGGATGCGCCGCTGCGGCGGTCCGCTACTTCAGTCATGTCGATTCCTTCGTTGGTTCGGACAATTGGAGGGTCTACTGAACGGATTCTTGGGCGTCGCCGAGTTCGGGGGCGATGCCAACACACAGCCACGCCGTAATCTGGCGGGCCATGGCTTCGTGGTCAGGCTTTGCAGGGGAGTCCGGGCTGCCCAGCCAGCGTTCCCCGGCATTACGGACCAGCCCGATAGCGGCGGTGGGCCAGTAGCCGATGACCGACTCCTTGCCGGCGCCGAGATGGATGCGCATTGGACGGGCGATCATGTCCGCGATGGAGTCGAAGAAATGGCCCAGCGCCCCTGCGGTGGCGATGGTGGTCTGGCCACCGTCTTGCTCGGCAGCAGGGTACCGCGTCACGAACGTGTAGACGTTCGGGCTTGTTTCGGCCATTTGGAGGTACGCCGACACCATGGCGAAGAGGCCTTCGCGCGGAGTCTGGGCCGTCTGTACAGCTTCCTGCATGCGCCGCTGCATCTGGCTGAGCACCACTTCGCCCACCGCCTGCTGAAGCCCTGCCTTGTCTCCGAAGTACCGGTAGAAAACAGACTTCGATGTTCCGGCGGCGGCTGCGATCTCCTCCATCGAGGCATCGCTGCCGAGGGCGTGGACAGCGCGCCGGGCGGACTTGATGAGCTCCCGCCGCCGCTCCTCCCGGTGGGCCTGCCAGCGGGAGGCCCGGCCGTCGGCGGCGGGCGCGGACTCGGAATCTCCAAGCGGATGGTCGATGTTCACGATACTCAGCGTATCAGGTACGCTAAGTATCGATAACCTAGCCCGGATCAAAGGAGACAGCCCATGTCCGTCGATGGACAGTCAGTAACTGGACCAGAAGGCGCCATCAGCCCACAGCATGCGTCTTCACAGACCGGATCCGGGAAGGCGCATACGCCTCGCCGCGCCGTGGTGGTCGGCGGCAACCGGATTCCCTTTGCCCGCACGGGAGGTGCCTACACCAAGTCCTCCAACCAGGACATGCTCACGGCCGCCCTGGATGGACTGATCGCGCGCTTCGGGCTGCAGGATGAGCGGATCGGCGAAGTCGCCGCAGGAGCCGTGCTCAAGCATTCGCGGGACTTCAATCTGACGCGCGAGACCATCCTGGGTTCCGCGCTCTCTGCAGAAACGCCTGCCTATGACCTGCAGCAGGCATGTGCCACCGGGCTCGAGACAGTGTTGGGCCTGGCGAACAAGATCAAGCTGGGGCAGATCGAGTCGGCCATTGCCGGCGGCGTCGACTCAGCGTCCGATGCCCCAATCGCCGTGAGCGAGGGCCTCCGGGAAGTGCTGCTGGATCTCAGCCGCGCGAAGACCCTGCCGCAGCGCCTGCGGATCCTTGCCCGCCTGCGGCCCAAGGACCTTGCCCCCGATGCTCCAAACACGGGCGAGCCCCGGACCGGCCTGTCCATGGGGGAGCACCAGGCCCTGACGACGGCACAGTGGAAAATCTCCCGGGAGGCACAGGACGAACTGGCCTACAACAGCCACCGCAATCTTGCTGCCGCCTATGACGCCGGATTCTTCGATGACCTCCTCACCCCCTACCGGGGACTGAGCCGGGACTCGAATCTTCGGCCTGACACCACGCTCGAGAAGCTTGGCTCCCTGAAGCCGGTCTTCGGCCGGAATCTCGGAGCCGAGGCCACCATGACGGCGGGCAACTCCACGCCGCTGACCGACGGCGCCTCCACGGTCCTCCTTGCCTCCGAGGAGTGGGCGGACCAGCACGATCTGCCCAGACTTGCCACCGTCCTGGACGGCGAAGCCGCCGCCGTGGACTTTGTACACGGGAAGGACGGCCTGCTCATGGCTCCTGCCTTCGCCGTACCCCGCCTGCTGGCGCGCCATGGCCTGACCCTGGACGACATCGACTACTTCGAGATCCACGAGGCCTTTGCCGGAACCGTCCTGAGCACCCTGGCAGCCTGGGAGGACGAGGAATTCGGACGCAGCCGGCTCGGACTGGATGGAGCCTTCGGCAAGGTAGACCGATCCAGGCTCAATGTCCACGGATCGTCGCTTGCGGCAGGCCATCCGTTCGCCGCTACGGGCGGACGAATCGTTGCGTCACTCGCCAAGTTGCTGCACGAGAAGGGCACCGTTAATGGGCGTCCCGCGCTCGGGCTCATCTCCGTCTGCGCCGCCGGCGGCCAGGGCGTCGTGGCACTCCTGGAAGCACAGTAGGGGGTCCTCATGACAGACACTTATACGCGGCTGGTCGGCAAGGGCGTCGGCCGGGACGTCGCGAAAAAGCTCGGTCTCCCGCAGCCTGCCGTCCTCCGACGCTACGAACCCGGCCAGCCCCTCATCGACGGCCCGGTCCTGATCGAGGGATCGAGCCCGGGGGCAGAAGAGCTCGCCGCCGAGCTTCTCACCTGGGACGTGGAAGTGCGCCGGCACGCAGTCCCCAGGGAAAGGCTCGGCGGGATCGTGCTGGTCCTGGATGACGTCGGCACACCGGATGATCTCGAAAAGCCGGTCCTGACGGCCGCATCTTCCTTGCGTGACCTGGCACCGAATGGACGCGTGGTCACCGTTTCTCGCACTTCCGACGGCGGCCCTCCGGCCCTTGCCGCTGTCAGGCAGGGGGTTGACGGGCTGCTCCGCTCACTGGCAAAGGAACTGCGGGCCGGCGCCACCGGCAACGGCATCCTCCTGGCCGACGGCGTCACCACCACGGCGCCCGCGGCACTCGGGGCACTCCGCTTCTTCCTCTCCGGCCGGTCCGCCTATGTGGACGGCCAGTTCGTGCGCATCAGTTCGACGTCGGGAGTACTCCCCGCCGACGTCGACAGGCCGCTGGCCGGCAAGGTCGCCGTCGTCACGGGGGCCGCGCGCGGCATCGGAGCCGCGATTGCGCGGACGCTGCACAGGGACGGCGCGACCGTGGTGGCCGTCGATATTCCGGCCGCGGGGGACCACCTCGCCGGCGTTGCGAACGAAATCAAGGGTACGGCGCTGCAGCTCGACGTCAGCCGGGAGGATGCGGGCCAACGGATCATTGACCACGCCGTCGGGCGACACGGTCGGCTGGATATCGTGGTCCACAACGCCGGCATCACACGGGACAAGCTGCTCGTGAACATGGACCAAGGCCGTTGGAGCTCGGTGCTGGCGGTGAACATCAACGCCCAGCTTCGGATCAACGAAGCCCTGCTGGCATCAGAACATTTCCGTGCCGCTCCGCGGATCGTCGCTGTGGCCTCGACCACCGGAATAGCGGGCAACCGGGGTCAAACGAACTACGCCGCCTCCAAAGGCGGCGTGATCGGGATGGTGCGCGCCACGGCTCCTCTGTTGGCAGGCTGCGGCGGCTCGATCAACGCGGTGGCTCCGGGGTTCATCGAAACCGAGATGACCGCGCGCATGCCTTTTGCCACGCGGGAGATCGCCCGGCGGCTCAATTCGCTGCAGCAGGGCGGACGCCCGCAGGATGTGGCCGAGGCGATTGCGTTCCTCGCCAGCGACGCTGCGGGAGGCATTTCCGGTGAAGTGCTGCGGGTGTGCGGACAGCAACTGGTGGGTGCATGAATCCCGGCCAGCCCGTCATCCTGGGCGAGATGCCGTCCCTCTCCAAGCTGTATGTGAACGCGGCTGCAGGGGCTGCCCGGCGCCGGCTCCTGGGCTCCCACTCGGGTGCCGACCTGCCCGCGGCGGGCCATGAAGTGCGGGGCGTGCGGGTCGACGTCGGGAACCTCACTGCCTTTCAGCATCTCGTTGGCGAAACGGCGAGCGACGTGCTGCCCGCAGGGTTCCTCCACGCCATGGCGTTCCCCGTCGCCCTGAGCGTCATGAACCGGGAAGACTTTCCCCTGCCGCTGCTGGGCATGATTCACCTTCGCAATATCGTTGAGCAGTTCCGCCCGGTCCGGTTCACTGAGGTCCTGGACGTCCACGCCCGGGCCGAAGCGCTTCGGGCGCACCGCGCCGGAACGCAAGTGGACGTTGTTGCCGAGATCCACACCTCCGGGGACGACACCCCCTCGTGGAGGGGCGTTTCCACGTACCTGGCCAAGGGCGTCTACCTTCCGGGAATCGACAAAGCGTCGGCCGATGCCCGGACGGAGCAGTTCACGGCCCCGGACCCCACAGCTGTTTGGCAGCTGGGGGTCGATGCGGGGCGGGCCTATGCCGCGGTGTCGGGGGATTTCAATCCCATCCACCTCAGTGTGCTGTCCGCGAAGGCGCTGGGCCTGCGGCGGTCCATTGCCCACGGCATGTACCTGGCGTCGCGTGCACTGGCGGATGTCGGCGCGGTCAAAGGCGATTCTTTCCGGTGGGACGTTGCCTTTGACGCGCCGGTGTTCCTCCCGGCGCGGGTGGCCCTCGACATTTCCACGGTTCACGGGGAGGGACCCGCCTGGGTGCGCTCGGACTACGTCGCCTGGAATGCGCGCTCCGGACGAAAGCACTTCAGCGGCTCGGTGGCTTCGCTGTAGGGCTGGCCGCGGGCCCGCCAACGGCAGGCCGCCTAGCGGCCCTCCACTTCAAGCGCACGCAGTATGCGGTGCAGGCTCAACAGAATGGATTCGGCGGCGCCGGGGGCATCGGCGTCGGCGTCCTCCGAGACGATCCGGGCCCTCAGGGAGTCAACCGCAGCATGTGCCGCCGTTCTCAGCTCGGCCTGCCGGTCAGTGTCCTCCGCCTCGTCGGAGAGCACTTCTCCGACGGCGGCGAGCGCCTTGGCGAGCGGCTCACTGTACGGAAGCGGGATGGTGAACGGCATGTCCTTGTTCCAGATGACCGCCGCGAGCACTTCGGTGATGTCCTGGATGTAGAACGTGACGCGTTCCAGGTCACGGAGGTTGCGGTAGTCCAGGTCCATGTCACGGGGGTGGAAGCGGCGGCGGGGGTTGGCTTCCCTGCTGGCGTCGGCCTTCTGGACAGCGTCGCGGACGGACCTGGCCGACCGTGCCAGCTCGTCTGACCGCATGGACCAGTCCTCATGCTCGGGCGGCCACTTTTCGTGGACAGCCGCTCCCATGTCTGCCAGCTGGCGGGCCAGGGCAAGCCGCAGTTCGGTGAGGCTGAGCGCTGCCGCGTTGAAATGAAGCGGCGGGAAAACGAGCAGGTTCACGAGGACGCCGACGGCAACGCCGACACCCATCTGGAACAGGTAACCGAACGAGAAATCGTCGGGATTGTTTCCGCCCACCAGCAGGACCAGCAGCGCTGCCGTGGGAATCCAGTCCCGGCCGGCTCCCAGGCGGGGGAGGCCCGCCAGCAGCACCCCAAGGGCCATGACGATGCCAATTGACAGCGGGGTGGCACCGAAACTGAAGAGAAGGAAAGCCAGACCGATTCCTGCGGCAAGGCCAACCAGTGTCTGGACTCCCTGTCGCATCGAACCGGCGACATTTTCGTACATGGCCACCAGGGCGCCCAGCGGGGCGTAGTACGGGTACTGGGCCGCCGCTCCAGGCATGTGGGGCGCGATGAGAAAGGCGAGGCCGGCAGCCAAGCCGGCTTTGGCCGCCAACTGCAGCCGGGGTGCCGCAAGGCCACGCCTTGCGTTCGCGACGGTTGCCCGCCCGATCCGTCGTGTCCAATGCGCGTTGGCTGAGGTCTCCTTTTTCAGGGTGCTCACCGGGCCAACACTAGAATGGCGGGCGGGCACTGACAAATGGATATCAGCCTGCCCCGTGCCCGGGTGCCACTTCTTCGCCTGCGCGGACCGGTCCCGGGGGAGTCCCTTCACCGAAAGGGCGTCCGCCCAGTGCTCCGCGGCCGTGCGGGGTGAGCCAGCCTGAGAGATCGGGCCCTGCGGGGACGATGCCCGTGGGATTGATGTCCTCATGCACAATGTAGTAGTGCTGCTTGATCTGCACGAAGTCAATGGTGTCCCCGAACCCGGAAGTCTGGAACAGGTCCCGCGCATACGCCCACAAGTTTGGCATCTCGCTGAGCTTGTTCCGGTTGCACTTGAAATGCCCGTGGTAAACCGCATCGAACCTCACGAGCGTCGTGAAGAGCCGGACATCGGCCTCGGTGACAGCGTCACCCACCAAATACCGCCGGTCCGCCAGCCGTTCCTCCAGCCAGTCAAGGGCCGTCCAGAGGCGGGCGTAGGCGGCATCGTAGGCTTCCTGGGAGCCAGCGAAACCGCAGCGGTAGACGCCGTTGTTGACTTCGGTGAAGACGCGCTTGTTCACGCTGTCGATTTCTTCGCGAAGGTGTTCCGGGTAAAGCTGCGGGGCACCAGCGCGGTGGAATGCGGTCCACTCGGTGGAGAAGTCCAGGGTTATCTGGGGGAAGTTGTTGGTCACCACTGCGCCGCTGGCGACATCGACGACGGCGGGGACGGTAATGCCGCGCGGGTAGCCCGGGAACCGCCGGAAGTACGCTTGCTGCAGGCGTTCGATGCCGAGGACCGGATCCTTCCCGTCCGGGTCAAGGTCGAAGGTCCAGGACCGGGCATCGTGGGTGGGTCCTGGCTGGCCCAGCGAGATGGCGTCCTCCAGGCCGAGCAGGCGGCGGACGATGACCGTCCGGTTGGCCCACGGGCATGCCCGGGCAGCAATCAGCCGGTAGCGGCCCGGTTCTACCGGCCAGCCCGGCTCACCGTTGGGCCCCCTGTCACCGTTTCGGGTGATCCGGTCCTCGATGTAGGTCGAGTCCCGGTTGAACTCTCCGCCTGTGACGTAGGCGCCCCTGGTGCTGTGTTCGTTGACGGTGGTGGACTTCGCGTTCATGGACCCAGACTATGTGCCCGCTGCAAAGACGCGCGACATGGGTTGCCAGGCGACGAGCCAGGATGCGGCCACGGCCAGGGAGAAAAGGACGATCCAGACTGCTGAAGGAACGGCCGTGGCCCGGTACAGGATGTAGGCGTCCGAGGTCCGCAACTGATCCCGGCGGCGGAGGTGCACATTGGTGAGCTTGGCCAGGTCCCGGACGGAGGCCACGAGCAGTGCCAGCCCCAGGACGATGGCCACATGCCCGGTAAAGACCGCGGGTACCCCGATGATGAGTGCTCCCGTGCCGGCAACTGCCGCGAGCAGGATGAGTACCCCGGCCGCATTGCGGATGAAGATCAGCGACGCCAGCAGAACAAGGAGCCCGGCGGACATGGCGGCGGGGCCCCAGCCATTGAACCCGGCCCACACCAGTCCGGCTCCCGTCATGCCTGGGACGGGATACCCCCAGAATCCGGACCACACTGCGGCCAGGCGCCCGCGCGTATAGGAGGTGGTGGTGCCGGAATGGTTGAGCCTCAGCCTGATGCCGCCCAGCCGCTGACCGCTGGTCAGTGCCGCGAAAGCATGTCCCAGCTCATGCGTTACCGTGGCGAACAGGCCGAAGTACCGCCAGGTGGCGGCAGGGACGGAAAGGACGACGGCGGCCAGGACCACGGCGAGCAGTTCAGTAACGGTCACCACGGGAATCTCGGCCCGTGAAAAGCCGGCGGCAACACGGTCCCACCATTGTTCGGGCAGGGTCGGAACAGTTGCGGCGAAAGTAACCATAGGATTCAAGGCTACCGCCGGAAGCCTGGCGTAAATGTTCACCGGAGCCTTTAGGGTGCACGATGGAACCAACACGGCCCGCAGATAACCGCAACGGATGGATAAGGAAGTCAAGACCATGTTGAAGGAACGCCTGCACGCAGATGTGGTCGCACACATGAAGGATGGCAACAAGGTGGCTCTCACCACGGTGCGCAATGTTCTGGGCGAGATTGAAACCCGTGAAAAGTCCGGCAAGACGCCGGTGGAACTGGATGACGCCCAAATCACAGCACTGCTGCAGAAGGAGGCGGCAAAGCGCCACGAGACCGCCCGGATTTATACGGAAGCCGGGGAGAACAGCCGCGCCGCGGCGGAAATCGCCGAAGCGGACGTTATCGAGGCCTACCTGCCCAGGCCACTCACCGCCGCAGAAGTGGAAGCAATCGTCGATGAAGAGATTCAGGCACTCAAGGCCGGCGGCGCGGAGCTGTCGATGAGGCAGATGGGCGCCGTGATGAAGCCCGTAACGGCCAGGGTCGCCGGGCGTTTCGACGGTAAGGCGGTCAGCGAGATCGTTCGTTCCCGCCTCGCCTAAGCCGGGCCGTGCTGAGACTCGACGCGACTGTCGAATGGGAGGAGGATTTAAGTACACCCACAGTAAGGAGGTCGGTGATGTGCTATTCATCGCGCGAGGGGTGGAACTACAGGAAAGATCGCGCCCGGGAATCCAACGATCGCCCGGAGACGAGGCCCGATGAGGCCCCGGAGCCCCAGGTGCAGGCGGAGGAATCCAGGATGTGGGCCTACCTCGCCCAGTTGGAGAAGAATGCCGCTGATCAGCCTGACCGGATCGGCGAAAATGTCTAGGCACTGACGTCGAAAGGCCCCGCACGTGCGGGGCCTTTCGACGTCGGGCTATCCGAGAATTCTCTTGTTGACGAATGCCAGATACTCCCCGGCTGCTTCATCGAATCCAAAATCCTGCCAATACGCCTTCAGCGCGGACTTGGCCTGTTCGTAGTCCGGTGTGCCTTCGGCGGGGGAGTCACCGCTGTTTGCCGGGACGGCGTGGGCTACCACCAGGTCCACGGAGCGGCCGACTGTTTCAAGGATGGCGTGCAGGATGGTGTAGCCCATACGGTCACCGCGGTACTCAGGGAGGATCTCGAGGGTGGAGACAACCATCAGGTCGCCGCCGTCCTGCAAGTACTCAGTGACCAGGTCTGGACGCTCCTTTGTCAGCATTTCAGCGATGTGCGCCATGTCCGGGTCCGCGCCGTCCGTGGTGACGAAGAGATTGATCATGCCGGCCTTTGGGACAACCTGGACGACGGCCTCGCCCACCTGGATCTGTCCTTCCCCATCCTCACCGTGTTCAGCGAGCGGGCCGGGAGCACTGACGGTGACTTCCCAGCGCATTGGATAATCCCGGGGAACATGCTCCATGCCTGGAAAGCCGCGATAGCGGAGCCTGTATTCAAAGGTCAATGATTCCGGATCAATCACGGTCATGACACTCCTTCGTTGGCAGCGGCTTCGCTTACATCGGCAGTCTATGCGGGGAACGGCTCTTCAGGAACGGAGGCCGGGACGTGTTACCGGGACATGTTGCCCAGATGGGACATGCGCGGGCTGTCTGGGTGGCGGCTGTTGCCAAAGTGACTCGGGAGGTCCACAGTGAATTACGTCACATTCAGGCCGGGAGGCTGGCCGGGGCTCCGCGAGGGGCTGTAGCTGCTGTGGAGGTCATTATGAGCACGACTTCTGACGAACTGTACGACGTAGCTCCCGAGAGCGACCAACCTGCGCTCAAGCGGGTCCTCGGACCGAAGCTCCTGCTCCTGTTCATTGTCGGGGATATCCTCGGTGCCGGCGTCTATGCGGTCACCGGAACGATGGCCGGCCAGGTCGGCGGCATCGTGTGGCTGCCATTCCTGCTCGCATTCGTCGTCGCGACACTGACCGCGTTCTCTTACCTTGAGCTGGTCACCCAGTACCCGCAGGCGGCAGGCGCGGCGCTCTACACGCACAAGGCGTTCGGGATCCACTTCGTTACGTTCCTCGTCGCGTTCGCCGTCGTCTGCTCGGGTATCACCAGCGCCTCGACCTCCGCGAACGTCCTTGCCCAGAACTTCTTCGGCGGCATGGAGATCAACGGCTGGATGGACGTGCCCGGGCGGGAGGTGATCACCGCCGTCGCCATGGGCTTCATGCTGCTGCTCGCGGCGATCAACCTGCGCGGTGTGGGGGAGAGCGTGAAGTTCAACGTGGTGCTTACCCTCGTGGAGATGATCGCCCTGTGCATCGTGATCGGCGTCGGCTTCTTCGTCCTGACTCAGGGGACAGGGAATGCAGGCGAAATCTTCGTATTCAACGATTACCAGGACAAGGGACTGTTCCTGGCCGTCACGGCGGCCACCTCCATTGCGTTCTTTGCCATGGTGGGCTTCGAGGACTCTGTGAACATGGTCGAGGAGACCAGGGAGCCCGAGAAGATCTTTCCGCGGACCATGCTCACCGGCCTCGGCATAGCGGTGCTCCTCTACATGCTGGTGGCCGTTTCCGTAGTAAGCGTGCTCTCGCCCACCGAGCTCGAGAACATCCGCGAGGCCGAGGGCGCCGCGCTCCTCGAAGTCGTACACAAAGGTTCCCCGGACTTCCCGATCGACCGGATCTTCCCGTTCCTGGCGGTGTTCGCCGTCGCCAATACCGCGTTGATCAACATGCTTATGGCCAGCCGCCTGATCTACGGCATGGCCAAGGCGCGCGTCCTGCCGCGGCCCCTGGGAAAGGTGCTGCCGACCCGCCGGACGCCGTGGGCAGGCATCCTGTTCTCCACCGTCCTCGCCTTGGGGCTGATCTGGTACGTCAGCAGCGATCCCCGGAGCAATATTGTCGCCAACCTTTCGGGCACGACGGCGTTCCTCCTGCTGTGCGTGTTCACCGTGGTCAACGTGGCCTGCCTGGTGCTCCGCCGCAAGAGGGACCCCGACCGCAAGGTGTTCTTCACCTCGCCCGGGCAGCTACCACTCTTGGCTGCCCTGCTGTGTGCCTTCCTCGCCGGTCCATGGGTGGGCCGGAACACGATCCAGTACCAGGTGGCCGGCTTGCTGATGGCGATCGGTGTCGTACTGTGGTTCATTACTTGGCTGATCACCAGGAAGACCAACACGGGGCCGGACGAACCCGCCGATACACGCCGAAGCGGCCATCCGTGATGTCGTGGTGTGTGGCTCCGGATCAGGAACGGGAGCGGGCAGGCTCTGAGGCGCGGTCGATCTTCACATCGAACTCCAGGAGTGAGTCCTGGGCTGCGAGCCGGTGAATCAGGTACGCCCGGAGTTGGGCGTTGGTGGCCGTGTGCGCGCCGGGGAGGGCTTCGCCGTTGAGGAGGGCGTAGGAGTCGCCGATGTGGAACACCGACAGGAAGCAGTCCTCAAGCGCATCCGTCTGAAGGTTCAGAACTGTGTCGCGGAAGTTGCCTTGCGCGCCCTTTCTGGGCATAGTCGTCACCGAAAATGTCACTGTGTTTGCCATGGGGCTGAAGATCCTTTTAATGCCTCGGGTGCGGGGGTCGCGTTCCCGGCCATTCGATAGACTAACTGTTGCTGCCGGCGAAGATAACCCTTACCGAGCAGTAAGTTGTGAAAGGCTCCGAGGTTAAGGCCGCTTGGCGGGCCAGGGTGCCCAGCCGTCAGGAATCTCCCGGAGCCGGGCCCTTCCGCTGCGCAGCAGGCCGGCGGGGACAGGTCCGGGGTCACCCTCCCCGCTTTCAGATGCGGAACCGTCGGGTGCCGTCAGCGCGTAACCGAGCCACCGTCGTCGCCATCCCACCGGATAGCGTTCGCTGTATCCGCCGGCGGCAACTCCGAGGACCAGCAGTTCTAGCCGGGCCGCTGCAGATTCGGCCGTTTCGTCGCATGCGTCGCAGCTGCACGCCGGAAATGCGAAATCGTGCAGGGCTCCGGCGTGGACGATCACGGCCGGATGATCAATCAACACGAAGGTCAGGGGTGCCGCGCCGGACCTTCGAGGCGTCACGCGCACGGAGTGCAGGACGCCGTCGGGCTGCCTCAGCAGGTCGGCGGCGGTGGCGGGACTGGCGTCCGCATCTGCGTTGTAGGCTGCCGTGAGATGGTCGATGAGGGCGCGGGCGACGATGTGCAGGCCATCGAAGCGTTCGGGATGGCTGATCACGCTGTAGGAATCGGGGGCGGGTCCGTCCTCGCCCCATCGCTGCCCGTACGGGATGGCTGCTCCCTCAGGGGAGTAATACGTCGTGGAGGGCAGCGGCGGGCGGGTATAGCCAGGTGTCTCTGAGTCACGCGGCGCTGGTCCGGTCCAATCCCCGTCTTCCCCCATTTGCCCATCCTAGTTCCACGGCGTCAGAGGGGAACCTCCCGTCACCCTTGCGCTCGGCGTGACCAGCCCCCGGCCGGGCTCATGACCAGAAGTCAGCCGCTGTGGCAGTATCCTCCAGGAACTCGTACACCTCCGTGACTTTCCCATCCGAAAGCTTGAACACCAGCGCAGCCCTTTGATCCAAGGGGGTGCCGTTGCGCTCAGCGTGGTTGCTTTGGACTCCAACCGTATGGTTATCCCCTCCAATGACGTCATCGACGGTCACTTTGATCGTCCCATTGGATCGCGAGGCCAGTTCGCCGAAGTAGGCCAGGATCGCGTCCCGGCCGTGCTTGTCTCCGGACAATCCGCCGCTGCCTCCGACATGCCAGACGGCATCCTCCGTGAAGAGTGTTCGGAGTGTGTCCATATCGCCTGCGCTAAATGCTTCATAGCCGCGCCGCACCACGGCGGCGTCTTCCTGTGCTCCCATTTGAGGGACCTCTCCGTCGTCATTGTCGGGTTCCAGCGAGGAAAGGTTAAGCCCGGACGGCAGGGTTGTCGATAGGCGTTTGGAACCCATGGGGCCTTGTCCCCATTGCACCGGATCCCGGGTCTAAAGCACGATGGGTCGGGAACATCTCTAGGGGGAAGAATGGCTGTGTATGGGGCTGACGTCCAACAACTCAAGGAGCTCTCGAAGCTCTTGGCTTCGGGGTCGGCGCTGCTGTCTGGAAAGGCCCGGGAACTGGACTCGCTCATCGGCCAAAGCGAGTACTGGCAGGGCCAGGACGCCAAGAAGTTCACGGCTGAGTGGCACGGACGACTACGTCCGCTGATGGTGAGGACTTCCCAGGACATTGAAGAGGCCGCCAAGAAAGCCCTGCAGAACGCCGAGGAGCAGTCTTCGGCCTCCAACGGTGGGGCGTCTGCTGCGACAGCGGGACTCGGAATACAGACTGCCGGCGCCAGGGACACCGACCAGGGACAGCCGGACAGACCCACTCCGGAGGAAATTCTGAAGCAGTACCAGGTGAGCGATGCCGAGACCACGGAATGGCCCTCTGACTGGGACCCGCTTCGCTTGGTCGTCGATCAGAAGACGGTCACCGAGAAGGAAGCGGAACTGCTCAACGGGCTCGGCCCACTGGAACTGGATGCCTTCAAGGACATCCATGACGACGCTTTTGAGCAGGCGGACGCCCGCTTCGAAAGCGCCGACCGGAATGATGACCAGAACGATGCTTTCCGGCACGCTTACTGGAACGCTCTCATGGTCAAGGAGTACGGTGCCGAGTGGGCCGAGGATTACGCCACCGCCCATGAACAGCTGCCAGGCAACCCCGGCCCCCGGGAGGCTATGGACCTGTACAACAACGAGGTGGGCAGAAACATCGCGGTAGCCAATCCCGATGCGGGCGCAGAGGAACTGGCCGACCTGATTGAGAAGGCAGTTAAGAATGGAGACACCGTAGTGGTTGGTCCGGACTTGCTCCCGCAACCCTCCAACGAGGTCCCTCCGGAGAAGACGGGGGATGCCGGTGATGCTCCGCCGGTCAACGGTCAGGACCCGGAGTTCAACGACGAGTCCAGGACCACATCATGACGCTTCCCTTGCAGCTGCCGGATGTCCGGCTGCGCCTGCTGACCATGCTTTGCCTTGTCCTTGCCTGCGCTTTGGTAGGATGTTCAATTGGAGGAAACACCATGCCCGAAGCAAACGCCGCGTTGGACGGCCGGGTCCTGGATGCAGCCGCAAATGGTGCGGAGCTCCGGCTCGCCGATGTCACCGATTTCGATTGGGACCAGGCAGGATTCGTCACGGAGGGGACGCCGGCATCGGACATCGAGGCAGCCTTCGGCGACCCTGTCAGCAAGGAGAAGCGGTACACGGCGTCACCTGCGCTCTTCATCTTCCTGAAGGACGGCAAAGTGACGAAGGCGGTCCGCATCACGCCCGACGCGTTCTTTGGCGCTCAATCACTCAAGAAGTACGGACGCGACGTAGTACTCGCGCCGGCCGAAGGCAGCAAGGGTTTCCTGAATTGGCGCGAACGAAGCACGGCTGAACGCTTAGCTTTGCATTGTGTGCGGCACACCATATGGGAACCCTGCGGCACCTCCAGACCGAACTGAGCGGCAGCCCTCAGTTCTGAGGGGACCTGGCTTCGCGGCATCAGGTCGCCCCCGGATTTTCCAACGTCACCAGTACATGGTGGTGGTGTCCTGAAGATGAAGGTAGCCGCGAACCCTCAGCTCAGGGCTTGCCGGGTCCGGAAGCATTCCCCCATGGCACCGGACCCGGCTACCGGCCCGAATAATTTAGGCCCGACCGCCCTCGTGGAGGGTCAGTCTCGAGGTCTTGGACATCCTTACGAGCACTGCCGCGGGGTCGGGAAGCCTCCGAACCGCCAGCCTGTCCTCCAACTGCCGGCAGTAGTGCTCCATCCGTACAGCACCTGCCATTGCGGACGTGACTTTCAGACTCACCACCGCTTCTCTTGACGCTTCCACATCGCTGCTGGTGAGACCGCCAATGACCCTGGACACCCGAGTCGGCAGCAGGTCAAGGTACTCGGTAAAGAATCTTTGTGCAGCCGTATCCCCGGCATCGTCAGCGAGGACCAGCAGCGGCTCGGGGTCCAGGACCGGCAGGGACTCATCCACGACTGGCGTCATATCCTGCCGGCGCGCGGAGGACGGTTCTGCCGTATCTACCCGTTCCATTCGAAGCACCGTCCCCCTAATAGTTTTAACCGCAGTGCTGCTGCACGACTATCTACATAATCTTCCGGACGAACATCAAGAAACTGTGCCGAGAGCCGCAGGATCCACATAGGATCGTCGCACTTATGACTGGGGCTCCAACGGTGATGCTGCGCTGTCCACTCGATGACCGTCCCCACGGATCGGGGCCGTCCGGTACTGGCACCGCGGGCCTGCGGCTGGGCTTAGGATTGCGTGCATGAGGAACTGGGGCGCTAAGCATCCCGTCCTTTTGGCCGCCCTTGTCCTGACCCTGACGGGACTGACGATAATCGTCGTCGACTCCGCTCTGGGACGCCGCCTCGATGATGCCGTCGCCAGCGCAGTCTTTTGGGTGGCGGTGTTTGGGCTGTCATGGTTTTTCGCCGCAAGGCGGCTGAGGAGCACGGCCGACAGGCTCTCCGAGCACGGCCAGCTCCTGGCTTATATCCGATACCCGAACTCACGGCCAGGTTCGCTCAGCGGGATCTGGAACATGGGCGTCGCCACCCTTGCACCAGGAAAAATCGAGTTTCAGCCTGCCGTCTACGACACTTTGGAGCCATCAGGACGCCCAACTTCACTGGCGGTTACAGGGGCAGCTTTTGGGGTACGGAGGATTACGCGCCAGGAGTCGAAGTACGTCTCCCATATGGCGTTCCAGGTCATGACGCTAACTACACAGAGCGGGGACGTTGAAATAGCTGCCGATCCCGGAACGCTCCAAAAGATCCGCGACGTCGTTATCGCGGGGCCGACCAATGAGTGAGGCCATTGAGGTAAAGCGCAGGCTCAATCGCCTGCTCGGCCACTCGCGACGAACTCGCTCTCACTTACCTCGGCGGAGCTGTTCTCCAGGCAGTCAACATCCGGCTGGCCACTTTAGGAGACACGCCCTCTAGGCGCATCGGGTAGTAGGTGCGGTTTTAATCGGATTTGCCCCAAGCGTCCAGGTTGGCGCCGCGCATGTGGCGTCCTTCGGGATCATGATGATAGCGAGTCGTTCCGGCGGCATGTTCCGCAGTTTAGCTATCAGGTGCGATGCCTCCACGGGCAGCCCGAACGTTTCCGACGATGCGGGCGCCGAGGTGATCACACTGCAGCCTCATCGGTTCGTGTGCTGATGTCGCCGTCAGTGAGTGTCCCTGCCGCTTCACGCTCCAGGAAATCCTTGTACGAAAGGAACCCGTAGTAATCCGCGTATTTGGCTGGCATGGTGTTCATAGTTTCGCCCCGGTGTCCTCGTAGTCGAGTTTGGTGCCGTAGACCTGATAACCCTTGGCAGCCAGTTGGAGGGCGAGTTCGCGGCCAAGGCCGCTGCCGGCTCCCGTGATCGCTACCTTGCGGGTGGACTTGGTTTCGTTGGTCATGATCGCTGTTCCTTCCTGTCCGGCGGTGCCGGCCGTTCTGCGGCCTGCCCTTTTCCTGCTGATCAGCAGGAAAGTTTCAGAACACCAGCACACCCAGGTGCTGCTCAGCATGCCGGGCTTCGGGCCTGTCCTGGCGGCCGAATTCCTCGGCGCTACCGGCGGGGACCTCACCGTTTTCCAGTCTGCTGGCCGGTCCGCCGGTGTCGCGGGCCTTGCCCCAGCCCCGCGCGACTCAGGCAGGATCACCGGCAGCAACCACCGACCACGACGTTACGACCGCCGGCTGCTAAGGGTCTTTTACCTCTCAGGCCTCTCGGCCCTAAAAACATGCTCAGCGTTCACGGACTTACTACGACCGCAAGCGCACAGAAGGAAAATCGCACGTCCAAGCTCGGTCCCTTGCCCGGCGCCGCCTCAACGTCCTCTGGGCAATGCTCCGCGACGGCACCACTTACACCCCAGTGCCGGTCCCGGCAGCACGATTTGCTGCCTGACAGTTGCAGGACGCTGGTCGCTGGGGACGTTTCCGATGGCTGACAGACTCGATCGCCATAATCATCGAAGCCCAGACGGCAGGCCGGGGCGGACAGGACCACCAGCTGGGTAGTTATCGCCCGTCGTCTTCAGCGGAGGGGTACGTTCTTGTAGGCAAGCCCGCGGTGTGAAGCCTCAGCCAGCGCCGCGACGGCGCCTTCGAGCGGGCGGCCGAATGCCCCAACGGTTGCGCATCGGTCATGGAGCCTAAGGATCTGCACGCGAGCTTGTGACCGGGCCAGACCCGTCGAACCGGTACGCGCTGAACACCTTCTTGAATGTGTTCAGCGCTTTCAGGTCCTACGTGTCCTACTGTAGAACATTTCGTTGACTTTCTGCGGTCGGAAGAAGTACCGTTGGGTATCGACAGGCGCTTGTCGACAATCGACGAGAGTTCAATCTAGGAGGATAAAATGGCTTTCGAATTCGAAACCAAGCCGAAGTTCGCTACGTTCGACATGAACGGAACGCTGATCAAGTTCGCTATCAACGATGCGATCCGTGAGGTCTTGGGCGACCGGCTGCCGGCCGAGATCGCCGATGAGTATCTTCGGGCCTGCAAGGCGTACCGGATCGACGAGTGCACGGGCGAGTACAAGCCGTTCCACCAGATCGTTGCCGACTCCATGGAACGCGCCTCGCGCAGGCTCGGCCTGGAGTTCCGTGCGGCCGACGCACGGGCGGTTTACGAGATTGTCCCCACCTTTGGCCCGTACCCGGGTGTCACCGAGGCACTGAACCGCCTCGCTGAGGAAGTCCCGCTGGTCATCATCACGAACAGCGACACCGCCCATGCTGTGCGCCTCGCAGCGAACCTTAAGGCCCCGTTCGAGGTCATCATCAGCGCAGAGCAGATGGGCATGTACAAGCCGCGGCTCGGTGCGTTTGAGTACATGTTCGACAAGCTTGGCGTGACACCGGATGAGATCGTGCACGTCTCCGCGAGCCCGATGTACGACCACCGACCCGCGGCCATCATGGGCATCAAGAACAAGGTGTATGTTGACCGCGGCTTCGAGCACGACGAGCACTGGCTCGGCTACGAGCGGATCACCGACATCGCCGACCTTCCCGTCCTCTTCGGCCTGCCGCGTCCCGCTGCCTCCTAAGGGAAACCTGTACCGGGGTTGTGGGCCGGGACGTGGACCTGGAGACGGCGCAGGAGCTCGCGCGCCATTGCGCGCTGAACTGCCTCGCTGCCGCTGTGCAGGCGGTGGGGGATCTGGACCGGGTCCGGATCGTGCAGATGCTGGTCTTCGTGGCCAGTGGGCCGGACTTCGGTCTGCAGTCAAAGGTCGCCAACGCGGCCAGTGAATTGCTCATCGAGGTGTTGGGCGAGAACGGACGGCACGCCCGGACCGCGATCGGTGTGGCCGGGCTGCCGCTGAACACTCCGGTAGAGATCCAGATGGTCTGCACGGCCGTTTAGGAACGGGCACGACGGCGTGTTGTGCGGGACCCGCTGGTGCGGGTCCCGCACGTTCAGCATTCGAGGAAGCCGGCACCGCTGCCCTCGATCATTCATAGACAGAATCATGAGGAGTACAGCGTGAACCGCATTCAGCGAGCACTCGAGGCTCTCATCGAGCGGATTGATACCCCCGCGCCGATCGTGCTGGCCGACGTGATGCAGGAGAACATCGACCGCATGCAGGCCTTCGCCGCCCGGAACAACCTCGACGTCAGGCCACACGTCAAGACGCACAAGTGCGTGGAGATCGGCCGGCGCCAGGTCAAGGCCGGGGCGGTCGGAATCACTGCAGGCAACGTGGGTGAGGCCGAGGTCTTCGCGGCGGCCGGGTTCGATGACATCTTCATCGCCTACCCGGTCTGGGCCGCCGGAACGAAAGGGCCGCGGATCCGCAAGCTGGCTGAAACCATCCGGCTGCGGGTCGGCGTCGATAACGTCGCGGCGATCAACGCCCTCGCCGACGCGATGGGGGACGAACCCGGGCTGCTGCAGGTCGTGATTGAGGTTGACTGCGGTGCCCGCCGTTCCGGCGCTCCTGCCGAGGCCGCAGGGGAGCTGGCGCTTGCTGCGCGCAAGCGCGGCCTGGTGCCCGCGGGTGTCTTCACCTATCCGGGCCACGGCAGCGCCGGCCCGGACGCCCGCAAGCGTGCCGCGGATGACCAGGACGCCGCGCTCACCACGGCGGTGCGCAGCCTTGCCGCAGCCGGGATCACCCCGGAGGTGGTCAGCGCCGGCTCCACACCCACCGTGGAGTTCGCCACCAACAGCGTCATCACCGAGATCCGGCCCGGCGAATACGTGTTCAACGACCTGAACAACACCCGGCTCGGCGCCTGCACCGAGGATCAGATCGCGCTGTTCGTCGCCGGCACGGTGGTCAGCGACTGGGTCCCCGATCAGGTCATCCTCGACATCGGCACCAAAGCCCTCGGCCGCGAAGGCAGCCCCGAGATCGGCTACGGCAGAATTGCCGGCACCACGGCCGTCCTGTCCAAACTCAACGAATACCACGGATTCCTCCCCCTGCCTGGCGGAGACTTCCGCCCCGGCGTCGGGACCGTGCTTCCCGTGGTGCCCAACCACGTCTGCCCGGTGGTGGTCAATTTCGAGGAGTACATCGTCACCGACAGCACCGGCACGACGCTGGAACGGTGGCCGGTCGACGCCCGCGGATTCCTGAACTGACCGGCAGAACTGACCAGCACAGAACTGACCGCGCGGGGGACGGGAAGTCCGTCCCCCGGCCGCAACCCCGAGAACCAACCCCACAATGGAGTGACTGAGATGAGACTTGATAAGACCACGGCCCTGGTGACCGGCGCCAACAGCGGAATCGGGCAGGCGGTATGTTCGCACTTCCGTAACGAAGGCGCCCGGCTGCTGCTCACCGGCCGCAGGGAGCAACTGGACAGCGCCCAGCCCGAGGACCTGTATGTCCCGGGAGACCTTAAC
>NZ_JCAXEA010000090.1:0-349 GCF_059759125.1 Arthrobacter sp. GQ119
TAGGGAGCCTCGCAGGTGCGCTGGCAGGGTGGCCATGGTCTTGACGAGTCCGTCGCGGACTGTTTCGGCTGTGTGGTCCCCAGAGAGGTGGACGAGCATCACGTAACGGGTCGTGCGTTCGACCAGGGTCGCGATCGCGGTCTGGTTGTAGGCGCCGGTTATGAGGTCACCTTCCCAATGGCCAGGCACTGCCCGGTCCTCGATCTCAGGTGGACGCTCGGAGATCATAATCATGGGATCCACGAACCGGGAGGTGCGCTGCTCTCTCGTGCGGTGGGGTTTGCGGCGTGCCCTGCCGGTGCGCAGGGCTGCCTGTACTTCGCGTTTGAGTCCGCCCCTTGCCTGAACA
>NZ_JCAXEA010000091.1:0-349 GCF_059759125.1 Arthrobacter sp. GQ119
CGTTCAGGCAAGGGGCGGACTCAAACGCGAGATCCAGGCAGCCCTGCGCACCAGCAGGGCACGCCGCAAACCCCACCGCACGAGAGAGCAGCGCACCTCCCGGTTCGTGGATCCCATGATTATGATCTCCGAGCGTCCACCTGAGATCGAGGACCGGGCAGTGCCTGGCCATTGCGAAGGTGACCTCATAACGGGCGCCTACAACCAGACCGCGATCGCGACCTTGGTCGAACGCACGACCCGTTACGTGATGCTCGTCCACCTCTCTGGGGACCACACAGCCGAAACAGTCCGCGACGGCCTCGTCAAGATCATGTCCACGCTGCCGGCGCACCTGCGTGGCTCCCTG
>NZ_JCAXEA010000092.1:0-347 GCF_059759125.1 Arthrobacter sp. GQ119
ACCGCCTACGCCACCCACGGCGTGCCCCTGGTCCCGGTCTACGTGTTCTACTCCATGTTCGGCTTCCAGCGCACCGGCGACGCCTTCTGGGCCGCCGCGGACCAAATGACCCGCGGCTTCATCATCGGCGCCACCGCAGGACGGACCACCCTCACCGGCGAAGGACTCCAGCACGCCGACGGCCACTCCCCCATCCTCGCCGCCACCAACCCGGCAGTGGTCACCTACGACCCCGCCTACGGCTACGAGATGGGACACATCGTCCGCGACGGTCTGGAGCGCATGTACGGCCCGGACTCAACGGACCGGAACCTGATGTACTACATCACCGTCTACAACGAGCCCAT
>NZ_JCAXEA010000093.1:0-329 GCF_059759125.1 Arthrobacter sp. GQ119
GTCGGGTTCGGATCCGCCGCGCCGGGCACCACGAACGGGGTCCCCCAGCCCGTGCCCCCAGACAGGGAGTGGTTGACGTACACGGTGCTGGTGGTGCTTGTGGCCTGGGTCCAGGTGGCCCAGATGACGCCGGTGGAGTCCTTGTCGATGGTCAGCGTCTCGCTGCTGTTGTCCGATATCGTGGCAGGAAAACCACTGCTCAACGTGTAGGTCCCGCCGGAATAGCTGTAGCGGTACAGCCGGGCCGGCTGCCCGGATGCCGACGAACCCGAAGTCACCACGTTCGAGGCAATGTACAGGTGGGTTCCGTCCCAGAGCGTGTCCGAGGA
>NZ_JCAXEA010000094.1:0-323 GCF_059759125.1 Arthrobacter sp. GQ119
GCGCTTCCATCCCGTCGGGATCCGCGGGATGGCGGGGTTTTGGGGGTGTGTGGTGGTGGTGTTTGGGTGGGTTTGCGGTGGGGGGTGGGTGGGTGTATTGTTTTCTAAGTCGCCGAGAGGGGGCCGGCGAGGAGCTGGTTACCGAGGGCGGCCAAACCCCTTCTAAACAGCCTGAGAAATGGTTCGCCGTTTGGCGTGCTGTGTGAGGGTGGGGCTGGGTTCGGGAGCTGGTGGATCGCGGAGACGCTGATTTGCTTTGAGTCTTGAGGTCGGGTAAGTTTGGAAAGTTGCTCCGGAGCGAGTCGCGGCTGTGGTTTGGTTGT
>NZ_JCAXEA010000095.1:0-315 GCF_059759125.1 Arthrobacter sp. GQ119
GGTGCTGGGGTCGAATGAAGTGGTCATGTCAAGCTTTCAGTGATCGTAGGGTGGGAATTCCGCCGGTGGGTATGGATCGGCTGCCGGCAAATTCCGCCTCTGTTTGTCTTAGGAGGTGACTGCCTTGAGTGCCTGGTGGAACCTGGACAGGCCGCTCTGGATTTCCTCGCTGCTGACATTGAGCGGCGGGATGACGCGGATGACGTTGCCGTGTGGTCCGCAGGTGAGGAGGAGGAGTTCTTCCTTGATGGCGGCCTGCTGGACGGCGAGGGCGGTGGCGGCATCGGGGGTGTTGTCCGGTGCGGTGAATTCGAT
>NZ_JCAXEA010000096.1:0-313 GCF_059759125.1 Arthrobacter sp. GQ119
GGCGGTTTCTAGGGGTCGTTGCAACACCTGCTGGTTAGGTGGTTAGTAGTAAATCACGTAGACGCTCGGCTGGAGTTTTCCAGCCGAGCGTTTTGCGTGGGCGGCCGTTGAGTTCCTGGGCGACGTGTTCAAGGTCTTCGGGTCCGTAGACGGACAGGTCGGTGCCTTTGGGAAAGTACTGACGCAACAGCCCGTTCGTGTTCTCGTTGGAGCCGCGTTGCCAGGGGCTGGCAGGGTCGCAGAAATACACTGGCATGTCGGTGGCCACGGTGAAGGACTTGTGGGTGGCCATCTCGGCCCCTTGGTCCCAGGT
>NZ_JCAXEA010000097.1:0-311 GCF_059759125.1 Arthrobacter sp. GQ119
GAGCACAACCTCGTGCCGGACCTCTCGGTGGCGGAGAACGTCCTCCTTGGCAACTGGGGCGGTCAAAAGGGCTTCCTCTCCCGGCGCGACATCCGCAAACGCGCCCGAAAAGCCCTTGACCAGGTCGCCCCGCACCTTAGTCTCGACACCCCGGCCATGGCCCTGTCCACGGTCGACGGCCAGATGGTCGAAATCGCGCGTGCAATGGCCCAGGACGCCAGGGTCATCATCATGGACGAACCCACTACTGCCCTGACCGAGCACGACGTCGAGAAACTTTACAAACTGGTCAACGAGCTGCGCACGAACGG
>NZ_JCAXEA010000098.1:0-296 GCF_059759125.1 Arthrobacter sp. GQ119
GCGTGCACGTTGCCCAGGCGTTCCTCGATCGCGCCCATCACGTCCTCCTCGAAGGACGGCGGCTCCTCGGCCAGGCACACCCACACATACCCCAGGTACTCGCGGATGTGGACCTTGTTCAGGCCGTACTCGTCCCGGTCGATGTCAGGCATCTTCGTCAGGTTCGGCGCCGCGATCAGCTTGCCCTCGAAGTCATAGGTCCAGGCATGGTACGGGCACTGGAAGTTGCGGGCCGCTTCGCCCTTTTCCTCCATGCACAGCTTCACACCACGGTGCCGGCACACGTTATAGAAGGC
>NZ_JCAXEA010000099.1:0-283 GCF_059759125.1 Arthrobacter sp. GQ119
GGCCACGAACGGCACCCGGGCCGGTTCGCCGGGATTCAGGAAGGCCTCTTCCTCGGCAGCGAGCCCGTCCCGGCGCAGTTCGTTCCAGGAGGTCACGGACCAGACGTCGGCGGAGACGCCCCAGTCCTCGGCCAGGATCCGCTGGGCTTCGATGGCCCAGGGAACCGAGACGCCGGAGGCCAGGATCTGGCTCTTGGGGCCTGCAACGTCAGACGCCGACACCCGGTAGATGCCTTTCAGGACCCCGTTGACATCGAGGTTCTCCGGTTCGGCGGGCTGGGTT